>NZ_CAMLAC010000023.1 GCF_946477935.1 uncultured Sphingomonas sp.
ACATAGCAGAAAAAGGCCGGAAAACTCCGCACCACCCGCCCGCTCATCACCAGCAACCGGCATTTGTACGATCCGGGCGGCAGCGCGGCATGATCCAGTGCTGCGTCGCTGCGCAGCAGGTCGCCTTCGCTGGCCACCGTCGCCCGGCCGCGCCGCTCCAGCGCCGCCTGCGCCGCTTTCCACCGTGCGGGCAATCCCTCCAGCCGCAGGGCATCACCGGGTGTGATCGTGCTGCGCCAGGCGGGCTCCTCCTGCGAGGTGACGACCGGCGTCACCTCCGACCGCACCGGTGCCTGCCGCCCGCCACAGGCCGCCAGCATCCCGCACAGGCCGATCCCGATCCACCGCATCATGTTCCCGCCCCCTCGCACCACCAATCCCGGCGGATGCCGATACAGACGTTAACGAATGGTTAGGGCAACCCCGCCGATCGGGGTAGTCCGCATCACCAGTGCGACCGGCGATCCGTGAACGGCGCGATATCGGTATGCGGCTGTTGCGGTCGACGCGCCGTTCCTTGCGCATAGGGTTCGATGGCGACCGCGGCGAAGCCGGCATAGCGCATATCGGTTTCGGGCGGCATGGCGCAGCCTTCCCCCGCCACCGCCATTTCCACCTGATCGATGCCACCGGTCTGCAGCGCGTTGCGCACGGTCCGGAAACGGTCCCAGGCGATCTGTCGCCCATTCTCGTCCCGCGTCTCCAGCGGCACGCAGACCAGCGTCGTGCCCTCGGCCCACGCGGCGCCTTCGGGCGTCATCGCGTCCAGCACCGGGCGCTGATTGGGATGGAGTTCGGCCACCCCGCGCGAGAAATAGACCTTGCGGATGCCCGGTGCCACGGGCGGCGGCGCGCCCGCCGGACCCGCAGCCTGCAACGCCATCATCACGAGACCGACGATCATCGCATCATGCTCCTTCGCATCCTCCAACGAAGGATAAGCGATTCCGGCCCTGATTCCCAGCGGCGCCCGGCCGATCAGTCGCCGGTCAGGATGCGATCGACCAGTTGCTTCACGGAGGGGACGAAACCGTTGGAATAGAACGGATCACGCTTGAAGTTATACGCGGCATGGCCGGCAAACATCAGGTTGCTTTCCACATCGCCGCCATGCGCGATCTCCTGCAACGTCTTCTGGATGCAGAAGCTGCGCGGGTCGGCGAGTCGTCCGGTCGAGTTCGTCTCGGTGTCCGCCCAGCTCGAGAACAGGCACTGCGACAGGCAACCCATGCAGTCGGCCTGATCCTTGCGGATCTCCTTGGTCTCCTCCGGCGTGACGAAGACCAGCGTGTTGTCCGGCGTCTTCAGCGCGGTGGTGAAGCCATGCCCGAACCATTCGCGCGCGCGCAGCAGATCGTTGCGCGTAACCCAGAAATTCTTGCCCTTCACGCCCACGTCCAACTGGAAGACATGGTCGCCCGCTTCCTGCGTCGAAAAGGCGATCTGCCGGTCCGACCGCGCTTCCAGGTTGCGCAGGAAAGGATTGCGCACCGCCGACGAATAGAATCCGGTCGGGCTGAACCGGTGGAGCAGCACGTCGCCCTCCTCGATCGTCATCAGCCGCGCCTTCCATTCCTCGGGAATCGGGCTTTCGCGGGTGAGCAGCGGGCGGGTGCCGAACTGGAAGGCGATGCGCCCCAGCTCGGGATTGTCGATCCAGTCGTTCCAGTCGCGCAGGTACCAGACGCCGCCGGCCATCACGATCGGCACCTCGTCCGAAATGCCGCCCTCGCGCATCGTGTCGCGCAGCGCCTTGACGCGGGGGTACGGATCTTCCGGCTTGAGCGGATCTTCGGCGTTGGACAGGCCGTTATGCCCGCCCGCCAGCCAGGGGTCTTCATACACCACGCCCGCCAGCCACTCGGCCGCCTTGGAATAGGCACGCTTCCACAGCGCGCGGAACGCCCGGCCCGACGACACGATCGGCAGGTAGCTGACCTGATGCTCGGCGGCGATCTCGGACAGCTTGTACGGCATGCCCGCACCGCAGGTCACACCGGCGACCAGGCCCTTGGTCCGCTCCAGAACGCCCTGCAGCACGCGCTGCGCGCCGCCCATTTCCCACAAAACGTTGATGTTGATCGCGCCGTTGCCGCCGGCAATGTCCCAGGCGCGCTTCACCTGCTGCACCGCGCCCTCGATCGCGTATTCGATCAGTTCCTCGTGCCGCTCGCGCCGGGTCAGCGCGCGGTACACCTGCGGGATGATCTTGCCCTCGGCATCGTAACTGTCGGCATTGACGGCCGAAACCGTGCCGATGCCGCCCGCCGCCGCCCAGGCGCCGGCCGATGCGTGGTTCGTCGCGGCCACACCTTTGCCCCCTTCGACGATCGGCCAGACTTCGCGGCCGTTATACAGAATGGGGCTAAGGCCTTTGAACACGACGACACCTTATGGGGGACAGCAAAGCCTCCATATAGCGATTGCGTCGCGTCGTGCGAGCGAATTGCGACTCACCTGTAATGGAGGCAGGAACCCCCGGGGGCCACGAAGCGCTTGGGGCTGCATGTCCGACACCGGTCTAACCGCGCGCATCCGCAAGAACATCGTCCTGCTCGGCGCTCTGGTCGCCAATCTGGGTATCGGCATCGCCAAGTTCGTTGCGGCCGGGATCACCGGATCGTCATCGATGCTGACGGAGGGCGTCCATTCCGTAGTGGACAGCGGCAACCAGGTGCTGCTGCTCTACGGGCAGAAAAAGGCGCGGCGCGCGCCGGACGCAGTCCACCCCTTTGGTTATGGCCGCGAACTCTATTTCTGGGCCTTCGTCGTCGCCATCCTGATCTTCGCGATCGGGGCGGGTGTTTCGATCTACGAAGGCATCCGCCACATCCGCACGCCCGAACCGCTGCGCGATCCCACCGTCAACTACATTGTCCTCGCCCTCGCCTTCGCTCTGGAAGGCGCGTCATGGACCATCGCGGTGCGTGAATTTTCAAAGGCCAAGGGGGATACCGGCTGGTGGCGCGCGATCCATCAGTCCAAGGATCCCGCCGGTTTCATCGTGCTGTTCGAGGATTCGGCCGCGCTTGCCGGACTCGTCATTGCCGGCATCGGCGTCTGGGCCAGCCATGCCTATGCCGATCCGCGCATCGACGGCGTTGCTTCCGTCCTGATCGGCCTGATTCTGTCGGCCGTCGCAGTGCTGCTCGCGCGCGAGGCCAAGGGGTTGCTGATCGGCGAACGCGCCGATCCCGTGGTCGTGGAGCGCATCCGTTCGCTGGTCGATGCCCAGCCCTGGATCACCCATGTCAATCACGTGCGCACCGTTCACACCGCGCCCGACAGCATCTTTGCCGCGATCAGCGCCGATTTCGTCGATGACCTGCCGATGGGTGAGGCGGAAACCCTGATCGAGCATCTGGAAGACGCTTTGCGCGCTGCCGTACCAATGCTCTCGTCCATCTATATTCGCCCCGAAAAGCGCGAAAATGCCCCTCCGCTTGGAAGCCGGCCTGCGATATGATGGGGCATGCGCCCGCTCCTTCGCCTGCTCGCCCCCCTGCTGCTCTGGCTGGCATCGGTGGCGCCGGCGCAGGCAGCGGTCACCATCACCTTCTGGAGCCATGAGCTCGGCAACAGCTTCCCGCATACCTTCTTCAGCCTGCGGGGCGTCGCCGACGCGGGCGGCCCACCGGTCGACAGCTATTTCGGCTTCACCGCCCGCTCGGTCAGCCCGGCACTTCTGTTCGGCTCGGTGGCGGGTCGCCTCGATCGCCCGACCCCTGGCTATGTATCCGGCAGCGATGCGCAATTCTCGGTGGTGATGACCGACGCGCAATATGCCGACATTCTGGCGCTGATCGCAGGCTGGAGCGAGGATACCGGCGACAGCCGCTACGATCTGGGCACGCGCAACTGCATCCATTTCGTCAAGGAGGCGGCCAGCCGCCTCGGCCTGACCGGGCTCGATCATCCCAGGCTGATGCGCAAGCCCCGTTCCTATCTGAAGGCGGTGGCGGCGGCCAATGCCGGCCGCGTCACGCTGATCGGCCGGCACGGCAAGGATCACCTCGCCACGCTGCCGCCGATCGGGGCGCCGGCTCAACCGGCGGGCACGATCTCCATCACGTCCAGCAGCGACTCGTAGGCCGGATAGGGCATCGCGATCCGCCAGCGCTCCGGCCCGACCCGCTCGACGATGCCGACCACGTCGCGCGCACGGTCCCGGCCATAGGCCAGCGGCCGCGTCTCGTCCGCCAGCATCAGCGTTCCCAGAAACACCGCACGCGCATCGGTGTCGGCATAGAACCGCCCCGCAATCCGCTGCGACCCGTCCAGCTTCACCAGCCGGCTGCCGCCCTCCGACACCCGGCAGCGAAAGAAGGGATAGGCGACGTAGCGCAACTGCGTCAGGCCCTTGGCGCCCAGCTTGATCGTGCGGCAGCGATAGTCACCGTCGGGCAGGTTCGGATCGGCCAGCGCCCGGTCGCCATCCGCCAGCGCGCCCAGCGCGACGGCTGCCCCGACATGCTCGCTGGCGCGTACCTGCGCCATCGCCTCGACCCATGCGTCGTGCCATCGCCGCAACCGTGCCCGGTCCGCCTTGGTGGCCACCCGCCGCCAGTCTGCCCGATCCGCCGCCACGGCGCCCCCCGCAACCATCAGCAGCGCCGCCCCCAGGACTGCCCTCATGCCGCGGTCCAGCCCCCGTCCATCGACAGGTTCGCCCCCGTGATCGAGCGCGCCTCCTCGCGACACAGGAACAGCGCCAGCGCCGCCACTTCCTCGCACGTCACGAACTGCTTCGTCGGCTGCGCGGCCAGCAGCACGTCGCTCATCACCTGCTCCCGGCTCATCTTGCGCGCCGCCATCGTATCCGGGATCTGCTGCTCCACCAGCGGCGTCCACACATAGCCCGGCGATATGCAATTGACCGTTACCCCGTCGGTCGCCACCTCCAGCGCCACCGTCTTGGTGATCCCCACCACCCCGTGCTTCGCCGCGACATAGGCAGACTTGTTGGGGCTGGCGACCTGGCTGTGCGCGGACGCGGTGGAGATGATCCGCCCCCAGCCCTTGGCACGCATGTGCGGCACGGCGGCGCGCATCATGTGCCATGCCGCGGCCAGGTTGATCGCGATGATCGCATCGAACTTGTCGACCGGAAACGTATCGATCGGCGCGACATGCTGGATGCCGGCATTGTTGACGATGATGTCGCACGATCCCGTCTCGGCCACCGCCTGCTCGACCATCGCGGCGATCTGCTCGGGCTTGCGCATGTCCGCCGGCACGTACAGCGCCGCTGCCCCGCTCGCCTCCGCCAGCCTGCCGCGCTTCTCCTCGATCGCCTCCGCCTGGCCAAAGCCGTTGATCACAACCGCGGCGCCTTCTCTGGCCAGTGCCTCGGCGATCGCGAAACCGATCCCCGATGTCGATCCGGTCACGATCGCCGTCTTGCCCTGCAGGAACATGCCCATCCCCCTCGTACTTCCCTCGATCCGGCGTCAGCATGACGCGAACGCATCGCCTCGTGCAACCGTCGAGGCCAGTCAGGGGTTCATCACGCCAACGCAACTTTCGTCAGGGAATAAGGGCGCCCATGCGGCTCGACGATTATGACAACGACATCAATGTCGGAGAGGCGCAGGGCGGCGGCGGATTCGGCGGCGGTGGCGGCGGCCTGCTGTTCGGCCTGTTGCCGCTGATCGGCAGCCGTTTCGGCTGCGGCGGCATCGTGGTCGTGCTGATCATCCTTGCCGTGCTCGGCATGAACCCGCTCAACCTGCTCGGTGGCGGGGGCCAGGTCGGCGCCCCGGTCAGTCGTGGCCCCTCGACCGGCACCGAGGTTCGCCAGGTCTGTGACGCCACACCCGCGCGGCGCGAAACCTGTCAGGCGTACAGCAACGCGCAAAACACCTGGGAACAGATCTTTGCGCAATCGGGCCAGCGTTTCGAGGCGCCGATGCTGCGTTTCTACACCGGCTCCGGGCAATCCGGTTGCGGGGCGGCGCAGTCCGCCATGGGGCCGTTCTACTGCCCGTCGGACAATGGCATCT
Source organism: uncultured Sphingomonas sp. (assembly GCF_946477935.1). Classification (GTDB taxonomy): domain Bacteria; phylum Pseudomonadota; class Alphaproteobacteria; order Sphingomonadales; family Sphingomonadaceae; genus Sphingomonas. The sequence goes on from NZ_CAMLAC010000023.1 coordinate 6,003, forward strand.
ATCTCGACACCAGCTTCTTTGACGAACTGGCCAACCGCTTCGGCGCGCAGGGCGACTTCGCGCGCTATTATGTGATCGCGCATGAATTCGGCCATCACATCCAGCATCTGCTCGGCACCTCGACCGAGGTCAGCCGTGCGCAAGCCAGCGCCGGCCGCGCGGAGGGCAACGCGCTGTCCGTCCGTCTGGAACTACAGGCCGATTGCTATGCCGGTGTCTGGGCCGCCCGCAATCGCAACCGCCTGGAACCCGGCGACATCGAGGAAGGCATGACCGCCGCCCGCGCGATCGGCGACGACACCCTGCAACGCGAGGCCAGCGGCCGGGTCGTTCCCGACAGCTTCACCCATGGCACCTCCGAACAGCGCATGCGCTGGCTGCGCCGTGGCCTTGAAACCGGCGACCCGGCACAATGCAACACGTTCGACGCCGCGATCGGCTAAGGACATCCTGCGCAGGTGGTGCGTCAGCGATGATTTTGATCACGAGATCGACCGGCCGCATTCATGCCGCCGGCCCGTTTCGTCGCGCGGTCTCGATCATTTCCGTCCAACGCGCCTGATGCTCGGCGGCCTTCCGGCGGTGCCATTCCTTGCGACGCCGCCCCCGCTGATGGCGACGGCGCCCAAGAACAATCGCACCAGCACCGGCAAGCAACATGCCGCCGGCAACCGTCTCAACAATCGTCCATTTCCCCCACCCAGGCAGTCCGGGTGGGCGAATACAGCATTTCAGGTAAAGGCGGATCTAAGTTGTTTTACAAAATCCTTCCAGATCGCATTCACAACTTTATCAACATTTTCCCCGTGTTACCTCCTGAGAACAGAGACAAAAATGCTCTGGGAGTGGCATCAATCCCTTCAAACACGGTTTCCTGACGCTGCAAGGCGCCATTCTTTACCAGATCACCCATGTCCGCATAGAACTCACCCGCGCGATCCAGATAGTCGCTGACGATAAATCCCTGCATTCTTATGCGCTTGCCGATCATCTGCGCCAAATGCCGGAGGCTGGTCGGCTTGGCCTCGTTATACACCTCGATCATTCCACAAATGGCGAAGCGTGCACGCAGCCGCGCATGGGCCAGCGCCGCATCCAGATGATCGCCACCGACATTGTCGAAATACACATCGATCCCCTTAGGCGCCGCCTCGCCGAGTGCCTCGACGAGCGGCCGGCCGGATTTGTAGTCGACCACCGCATCCGCGCCGATCTCGCGCACCCATGCGCATTTCTCCGCGCCTCCGGCCGAACCGATCACGGTCATGCCCTTCGCCTTTGCCAGTTGCACCACGGTCGAACCCACCGCGCCGGCGGCGGCGGAGACGAACACCGTGTCGCCTGGCCGGGCCTCGGCCACCGTCAGCAGGCCGAAATACCCCGTCATTCCCGGCATGCCGAGCTGCCCCAGAAACGCTTGCGGCGCGACGTCGATCGGCGGCAGCGCCTGAACCTGATCGCCGGGCAGAACAGCTTCGTCGCGCCAGCCCGCCATGTGGCTGACCATCGTGCCGACCGGCACCGAAGCGACCCGGCTTTCCACCACTTCGCCCAGGGCATGCCCTTGCATCGGCTGGCCCAGCTCGAACGGCGGAACGTAACTCTTCACGTCGTTCATCCGCCCCCGCATATAGGGATCGACCGAGAGCCAGCGATTGGCGACACGCACCTCTCCTTCCTCCAGGCGAGCCGATGGTTGCTCGACCAGCGCGAAGTCACTCGGCTCGGGTAGCCCCTTCGGCCGGTTCGTCAGCGTCCATGCCTGTGCCATTGCGGTGTCTCTCCTGCTCGTTCGTGCGCGGCAATCATGCCGTGTGCTTCAAAAATCAAAAAGGCCCGGGCGCGCGGCCCGGGCCTTTTCCTGAACATCCCGGCGGCGCACCACCGGGTGAGCCCACCGGATCAATAGGTGCCGGAGAAGCTCTTGTTCAGCCCGTGCGAACCACCCTGCCCGGTCTGACCGGATTGTCCCGTCGGATCGGCCTGCCCCGTCTGGTTCGACTGGCCGGTCTGGTTCGACTGGCCGGCCTGGTTGCGTCGACCATCGGGGCGATCCCCGAACAGCGCCTGCGCATCTTCCTCGTCGCGCCAGTGCTTCTTGGCCTCATCCGCGCTCTTTGCCAGCGTCACCTTGGTATCCACGGTCTGCAACCAGCGCGACGGGATGGAGTGATGGCGACCACCGGCATCGCTGTCGTTTTTCGTCAGCAGGATGCGATCACCGCGCACCTTGTCGACCGTGCCGACATGCGTCCCGTCGGAGCCGACCACGTCCATATGCTCGGTCACCTTGCCCAGCAGGTCGCGCTGTCCTTGGCGCTGCGTGCGCCACGTGCCGAATTCGTTTTCAAATTTCGAGCGGTTCTCGCTGCGATATTCGTCATAGTCGCGGTCGAGCGCGGCAATCTGCCCCGATCGCCAGCTATGATAATCATTGTCGCGCTCGGCATAATAGCGCTCGTCGTAGCGCGAATCCGCTTCACGCCGACGCTCGGCTTCCTCGTCGCCAAACCAAGAGCGGACCTCGTCCCCGGCGCGGGCCATGAAGCCGCGTTCCTCATAATCATAGCCTTGCGGCTGGCGACCATAACCCTGCGATTGACCACCGCCGCCACGATAATCCTGCTGGCTGCGATAGCGCGAGTCCTGACCATATCCGCCGCCGCGATAATCGCTGCGCGCCGGGCCGTAATCCTCTCCGGCGAAGCGACGATGCCCATCACCGCGCGAGCCTTCGTCGCGCACGCCGTAGCGCTCGTGGTTGCGGTAACCGCCATATTCACCGCCACGGCCGTAACCGCGCTCGCCACCGCCGAAGCGGCTGCCCTGATAGTCCTGACCCCGGTAATCCTGACCTCGATAGTCCTGGCTCCGATGATCCTGGCTCTGACCATATCCGCCGCGATCGCGCTGGGCATAACGCTGGTGCCCATAATCGCGCGCGCCATAGCCTCGACGGTCGTCGTCGAACGACCCGGCAGCGTCATAATCGCGCGCGCTGGAATAGGTGTAATCACGACCCGATCCATAGTCGCGACCATAGTCGAAATCGCGGTCGTCCCGGTTACCGGTCCGCGAATTGCGGTCGTACGGCATGGTATCCTCCTGATATTCGGTCCTACGGCATCCGCCGTGCTGTAACGGCCCGGTCGGATATTCCAGGATGAACAAGGGTCGAGGCGGATGATGGTTCCCGATCGCCCGGACGAGCCGGTCCACCCCAGCGACTAAATCTGGATCAATACCCAGATCCCGCCGTCATCGGGGAAAATGCAAAGCCCATGAAAGTGCTGTTGCATCGCCTGATCCGGCTCGCTAAGGGCGTCTGCTCCAGCCTTCAAAGGCCGGACCGGGGCGGGGCCGTAGCTCAGATGGGAGAGCGCTGCAATCGCACTGCAGAGGTCAGGGGTTCGATTCCCCTCGGCTCCACCACCCCCGCTTTTCAGACTTCCCCGACGTCAAACCTCTGTGACGGAATTGCGCGCCCAATCCGCCACTTCGCGCGTTCCCCTGCCATGTCCGATGCCATCCCGGCCGCCACCCTCATCCTGATGCGCGACCGTGCCGACACGGCGCCTGAAATCCTGATGGTCGAACGTGCCGCGACCCTCGCCTTTGCCGGTGGCGCCCTGGTGTTTCCCGGTGGTCGCGTCGATCCCGCTGATCGGGCGCTTGCCGACGGTCATGGTCTCCCCGCCGACGAAGCTGCCGCACGCATCGCTGCGATCCGCGAGACCATTGAAGAGGTTGGCATCGCCGTGGGGCTGCACCCCGCTCCCGCCGACCTGTCCGGCCGCCCCACACTTGCCGCACTGCTTGGTTCAGCCACACTTGACCTCGCCGCACTGATCCCCTTCGCCCGCTGGCGACCGGACCATGCACTTGCGCGCATCTTCGATACCCGCTTCTACCTCGCTTGCCTGCCTGCCGATGCGCCGCCGCCGGAGCCGGATGGCGCGGAAACGGTGCGCGCTTTCTGGACGACGGCACAGGCCGCACTCGACGACGCCGACGCCGGCCGGGCCACCCTCATCTATCCCACCCGTCGCACGCTGGAGCGCCTCGCCCGGTTCGGCAATTTCGCGGACGCCGCCGTTGACGCTGCACGGTATCCCGTCCGCACGATCACGCCCTTTGTCGATCACCGCCCCGACGGCCCCTGGCTCTGCATTCCGCAGGATTGCGGCTACCCGGTCACGGCGGAACCTCTCGCCGCGGCGGCGCGCGGTTGATGCGCGCGCTGCGCCGGACGATCGCCACACTGGTCATTGGCGCCATCGTCATCGCGCTGCTCTTCGTCGCCTGGGGTATATTGCGCGGCCGGCCGCAGGATCTGCCCTGGACGCCGCTCGATCTTGGCGCGCCGGTCGGTCTGTTCACCGGGCGCAAGCTGACCGCGCTCGGAGATGATTTTCCGCAATGCCGCCGCCTGCTCGACAAGGCCGGCATCCGCTACACCGTCCTGCCACCGCGGCGGGACAGCGCGCAGTGCGGCTATGACGATGCCGTCCGTCTGACCGGGGAGGGCGCACAGCGCATCGGCTATCGCCCCGCCGGGCTGGGCATCGCCTGCCCGGTCGCGGCGGCGCTCTCGGTCTGGGAATGGACCGTGGTCCAGCCCGCCGCACAGCAGCATTTCAGCAGCCGCGTCACCGCGATCGACCATTTCGGCAGCTACAACTGCCGACGCATTTCCGGGCGGGACAGCGGCACATGGAGCGAACACGCCACCGCCGATGCGGTCGATATCGCCGGTTTCCGCCTCTCCGACGGACGCCGCATCACCGTGGCGCGCGACTGGGCCGGCGAGGACGCGGATGCCGCGTTTCTCCGGCAGGTTCGCGACGGTGCCTGTCGATTGTTCGCCACGACGCTGTCACCCGACTATAACGCCGCCCATGCCGACCATCTCCATCTCGACCAGGCCGATCGCGGCACCGCCGGCTGGCGGGCGTGTCGCTGACTGAAAGCTCCCTTATGCCCCCCTCGCGTTCCTACGCCGCCTTCCTGTTCGACATGGACGGCACCCTGCTGAACAGCATTCCCTCCGCCATCCGCGCCTGGACCCGCTGGGCACAGCGCCATGGCCTGTCGGTCGAACACGTCCTCTCGATCATGCACGGCGTTCGCGCTGTCGACACGATCCGCCGCCTCGCCCTTCCCGGCGTCGATCCGGTGGCGGAGGCTGAGGCGCTGACCCTGGATGAAATCGCCGATGTCGCCGACGTGGCGGAGATTTCGGGCGCCGCCGCGATGCTGGCGACACTGCCGCCCGATCGCTGGGCGCTGGTCACCTCCGCACCGCGTGCATTGGCGCAGGCCCGTTTCGCCGCCGCCGGCCTGCCCTTCCCCGCCCGCAGCGTCACGGCAGAGGATGTCTCACGCGGCAAGCCCGCCCCGGATGCCTTTCTTCTGGGTGCCCACCGTCTCGGCGTTGCCCCCGCAGACTGCCTTGTCTGGGAGGATACGCCCGCCGGCATCGCCGCCGCCGAGGCTGCAGGCGCCGACGTGATCGCGGTCACCGCGACCCATGCCACACCGATGGTTACACCTCACCCCAGCATCGCGGATTATCGCGGACTATCCATCATCCAGGACGCCGGTGGCCGACTGATGTTGGAGCGCGGCCACTGGGCCTGAATACCCTCAGTTCGCCAGCGATGTACCCGAATCCACCTTTTCCACCCAATGCGGGAAAAAGGCCGGCTGTCGGTTCGACCAGCCCGACGCCGTCGCTGCCGCCTCGCTGATGGACTGGAGCAGCTTGCGCCGCAATTCGGGGTTCAGATGCGGCAACGCGGCCGCCGCGCAAAAGGCCGCGGGCAGCCATGGCCGCACCTCTGCCCCGATCAGCCGCTCGTACAGGAAGCGGAACGCCGCAAAGCTGGTCAGCCGTCCCTGTCCCAGATCGAATGCCGCCAGCGTGATCAACGGCGCCAGGAACGGCTCGGCCGCCTCCAGTCCACTATCCCCCGGAAGGCCGCGGCGAAGTTCGGGCAGCGCATTGTACAGCCGCGCCTGCGCCCGGATGCTTGCCGCCTCCACCACGTCGCGCGACCAGCGCAGCATCGCGTCCTCGCGGTCCAGCCCGATATCGAGCGAGCGGCGGATATATCGCTGGGTCGCCGCGCCGAAGCCGGCGAATTCCTTCATCTCGGCCAGCGTCATCGCGCCTTCCGCCGGTCTCATTCTCGATCCCATGTGCATCACCCCGCCCGCTCGATCATCGACCGGATGATGATGCACCAGGACGGTTAACATGATCCTGAACGGCCATCACCGGCCTGTCATGAAAGGATCACGGAACGCGCTGCGCCGCAACAAAGATTGCGACGAACCGAGGCCGCCGCAATCTCGTACATCTGCAATGATGCTAAAGGGCAACAACCGATATGTCAGCCGTCCTTCAGGCGGCGCTCCGCGTCTGCGTCATAGCCTGACGAGGGCGCCGGCCCATGATTGTGCACCGGCTGGGTCGAGGAGGGCGGATCGCTGGCATCCATCGACTCGTCCAGTCCGGCGTCCAGTCGGGCATCCCGGCTTTCGGGATCGCGTGCCAGTCGCTTGCCGATCGAGCGGTCGCGCCCGGCATCCTGCCGTTCGTTGCGACCTTCGTTGTTGCTGCCATTGGTGGGTTCGATGTCGTCGCTGCTCATGGCGCACTCTCCATGTGAATACTTGTGTCGCACGGAGAACGATCAAGCCCAATCGCCGTTCCTCCTGATACGGATCAGCGCAGTTCGCGCACGGCAACCGACTGGCCGTACATCACCGCCTCGCCCCAGATCGTCATGAAGGCGATATCCGTGGCATCGCGGCCGACGGCGACGCGGGCGATATCCTGGCACGATGCCATGCCCGTCGCATCGACCAGCCGCCATGCGCCGTCCAGCCACAGCTCGGCCACCGCATGGAAATCGGGCGGGTCGACACCGGGAGCATAGGCCGAGACGCAGCGCGCCGGGATCGACGCCGCCCGGGCCAGCGCCACCAGCAGATGCGCATAATCCCGGCACACGCCCGATCGCATCGCGAACGTGTCCAGTGCCGTCGTCACCCCGCTGCTCGTCCCCGGCCGGTAATGCAGCGCCGCGCGCACCCAGTCGGCCAGTGCCTGTGCCAGCGCCCCGCCGGACAGGCCTGCAAATTCGGCACGGACAAAGCCCTCGAACCGGTCGGACGGACAATATCGGCTCGGCATCAGATAGGCGACCAGGGCGCCGGGAAGCGCGCGGACCGGGGTCTCGGGATAATCCGCCAGCACCACCGCCGGTCGCTCCACCTGCACCACGGCGCGATATTCGGCGACCAGCCGCCCCTCGCCCCGCGCCCAGCACCGCTGCCCGATGCCGTCCTCGCCCGGCACGGCGGTGATGGGCGTATCGGACCATAGGACGAGCGACTCCTGCTCGATCCGCTGATCGGCCATCGCCGCGGCCTCCACCTGCAACAGCACGTCCGCGGGCTCGGCAAAACCATAGTCGAGCCGTGCTTCGATCGACAGCCGCATCGCCCTACCCCCAAAAAGAAAGGGCCCGCCGGGGTCGTCCCGACGGGCCCTGATCGCTCCGTTATCCTTCGCGTCAGTCGCGATTGCCACCGAATAGGCGCAGGATGAACAGGAACATGTTGATGAAGTCCAGATACAGGCTCAGCGCCGACATGATGACCACCCGGCCCTGCATGTCGGTGCCGCGGACCTGATAGTACATCTCCTTGGTCCGCTGCGTGTCATAAGCGGTCAGCCCTGCGAACAGCAGCACGCCGACCGCGCTGATCACCAGACCCATCGGGCCCGACTGCAGGAACATGTTGATGATGCTTGCAACCAGCAGGCCGACGACACCGATGATCAGAAAGGTGCCGAACACCGACAGGTCACGCTTCGTGGTATAGCCGTACAGGCTGAGCGCCGCGAAACCGGCCGCGGTGGCGAAGAACGCCTGCGCGATCGCCAGTGGGCTGTAGACCAGGAAGATCGTCGACAGCGACAGACCCATCACGATCGCGAACGCCCAGAACAGCATCTGCATTGTCGAGGTCTTCATCCGCATCTGCCCGAAGCTCAGCGCGAGCACGAAGCCCAGCGGCGCGAACATGATGACGTATTTCAGCAGCCCGCCGCCCATGAACACCTGCGCGGCCGGGCTCGACGCACCGCCCCACGCGAACAGCAGCGCGACGATACCCGTCAGCAGCACACCGGACGCCATGTAGTTGTAAACGGACAGCATGTACGAGCGCAGACCCGCGTCGACCGCGGTTGAGCCCGTCTTGTTGGCGGTGGTTCCGAACGGCGCGGCGCTCGGCCGTGGATCAGACCAGTTAGCCATGGTGAAATTCGCTCCTTTGCCCGGCAAGATGCCGGTTGATCGAAATATCGCTCTGCTGACGACTCTTTTCAAGCCGCCCGGTTCCGCCGCACCCCCCAGACATATTTTGTAACAGCCGCACCCGGATCGAAGGCCCGGATCGACGGCGGTCCCGATCGCGCCTACTGTTCGGCCATGCTGCGTCTCTTTGTCGCCCTGCGCCCCCCTCTCGCCATTCGCGACCAATTGATGGACGTGATGGACGGCGTACCCCATGCCCGCTGGCAGGAGGATGAGCAGCTTCACTGCACCCTGCGCTTCATCGGCGAGGTGGAGCGGCCGGTGGCGGAGGATATCGCCGCGTCGCTGGCGCAGGTCCATGCCCCCGTGCCGGTGGTATCGCTGGCCGGCGTCGGCGCATTCGACCAGCGCGGCCGCGTCGACACGCTCTGGGCGGGATTGCACCCGGTCGATGCGCTCACCCATCTTCATCGCAAGGTCGATCACGCCTGCGTGCGGGCCGGCCTGCCCCCCGAACGCCGCGCCTATCGCCCGCACATCACGCTGGCGCGCTTGTCCCGCTCCGCCGGCACCGCCCCCGAGATCGCCGGGTGGCAGGCCCGGCATTTCGCCCTGTCCAGCGCCCCATTTCCTCTCCCCCACCTCATCCTCTACCAGAGCCATCTCACCGCCACCGCCGCCCATTACGAGCCCGTCGCGCGCTGGCCGCTGGAACCGGGAACGAATACAATCGGTTCGCACGACGGGTCATCGACAAACGATATCAGGGAGTGACGACATGAAGACGCTGACGATCGCAACCACCGCCACGCTGCTGCTGGCGCTCACCGCCTGCAACGATGACCTGAAGACCGGAGCCCCCTTGCCGGAGGGCCGCTCGGCCACCGCGATATTGCGCACCGCCGCCGGGGCGGACGCCGGCCGCGCCACCGCGACCGAAGTGGCGGACGGCATCCGCATCACGCTCGATGCGGCGAACCTGCCCGCCGGCACGCATGGCACCCATGTTCACACCACCGGCCGCTGCGACGCGCCCGACTTCACCACCGCCGGGGGCCATTGGAATCCCACCGGGCGAAAGCATGGCACGATGAACCCGCAAGGGCCGCATCAGGGCGATCTGCCCAACATGATCGTCGGTGCGGACGGCCGCGGGACGATCGCGCTCACCGTTCCCGGCGCCACGCTGGCTTCCCTCCTCGACGCCGATGGTGCCGCGATGGTCGTCCACGCCACCGCGGACGATCTGAAGACCGATCCCGCCGGCAACAGCGGCGGCCGCATCGCGTGCGGCGTGTTCCAGCCCGCCTGATCCGACGCGCTGCCTCCCCGTGATCGGGGAGGTGGCGCGCTCCAGGGCGCCGTCCCATCACCGTCACCCGTTCGTGTCGAGTACGCGATAGATCAGCTTCGCGGGAGCGTACCGAGACCGCGTATCGAGAAGAACGGGGGGACGATTTACCCTTAGGTCATCACGGTCTAATTGATCGACCGCCCACGGCGCAGCGTGCCCCGCTCCAGCCGGTCGAGCAGCGAATCCAGGCTCGGCGGCTCTGCCTCCTCGTCGATGCGCTGTTCGGCCGCGATCGGCATCGGTGGAGCGGTATCTTCCGCGACACGGCGAATGGGGGTCACCGCAAACGTCTCGATCCGCTCGATCTCCTCGGCCGACGGGAAGGTCGCGACATCGGCCGGCGGATCGATCCGGATGGTCGATGCCACCGAACCCGCCGGCGCCAGCGGCCGGACCGGCTCGCGCGGTACCGCCAGGATCGCGGACGGGTCGAACGCGGCAAGCGGCTGATCCAGATCCTCGGGCAGCGTCCGTTCCTCCGGCGGCGGCGGGGGCACGATGGGCACCTCCAGCTCGGCCGCGTTGAGCGGGCGGCGCGGCGGCGCATCGGGATGGGCATCGGCCCGGCGGATCTCGGGCAGATCCTCGTCGCTGCGTCGCGCGCGCGGCGCCAGCAACCCGCCTGTCCCCCATAGCAGGAACAGGGCGGACCAGACGATCGCCGCCACGCACCCGCCGCCCACCAACGCCAGCAACAGCCGTGCGGTCGATCCCAGCGGCGGGTTCGCCGCCGGTACCAGCGCCGCGATCCCGGCCTGGCGCACCCAGCTTTCCAGCGCCTCGGCCGGTGACGAGAAGACCAGCGCCACGACCGCCAGACCGGCGACCAGGCCGCCGGCGATCGGCAGATATCGGGTGGGGGCGGTGGCAGCCATCAGTGATCCATCGGCGCGGCGTCGATCAGCCGCTGATAGACAGGGGCATAGCGCGCAATATTTGACGACCAGTTACGCTCGTCTTCCACGAACTTGCGCCCCTTGTTCCGTCGTTCGTCCCATTGCCCGCGCGACGCCAGCAGTGCCGCCAGCGCATCGGCCAGCGCCGCCGGATCGTCGGGCGGGAACAGCGTGCCCGTCTCGCCATCGCGAATCAACTCGCGATGTCCGCCGACGTCGGATGCCGCGACCAGCCGCCGCTGCGCCATCGCCTCCAGCGGCTTCAACGGGGTGACCAGATCGGTCAGCCGCATCCGCTTGCGCGGATAGGCCAGGATGTCGACCAGGCTGTAATAGCGCTCGACCTCATCATGCGGCACGCGCCCGACGAAGCGGATCGCCCCGGCCACCGGCGATGCCGCCGCCTGGGCGCGCAACGCCGCCTCCATCGGGCCGCCGCCGACCATCAGCAACCGGGCGGAGGGCCGCGCCGCCACCAGCCGCGGCATCGCCGCGATCAGGTCGTCCAGCCCTTCATAATCGTAGAAGCTGCCGATGAAGCCGATCACCTCGGCGCCCTCCAGCCCCAGCGCGGACACCAGCGCTTCGTCCCGCGCCACCGGCGTGCCGAACAGGCCGAGATCGACGCCATTGGGCGAGACGGTCAGCTTGGCCGGATCGATCCCCCGCGCGATCAGATCGGTCTTCAGCCCTTCGCAGATCACCGCCACCGCATCGACACGGCGGCACGCCCATGTCTCCAGCGCGCGCGTGGCGCGGTAGCGTGCCGAGCCTTCACGGCCCGTGCCGTTGCCCACCGCCGCATCCTCCCAGAAGGCGCGAATCTCATAGACCAGCGGCAAGTTGCGCCGCCGCGCGACGATCAGCGCGGCCAGCGCGTCCAGCACCGGGGAATGGGCGTGCAGGATGTCGGGCCGGAACGCGTCCACCGCTGCCTCGATCCGGCTGGCATAGCGTGCCACGCCGCCGATCTCGCCGTGCCATCCTGCCGGCACCGGCCCTGCGCTGCGATAAAAGGTCAGGCCGTCCACCGTTTCCACCGCCTGCGGGGTATCACCCTGCCGCGGGCCGGTCACCGCCGCGACCTGCCACCCGCGCGCCTCCTGCGCCTTCAATATGGCCCGGGTGCGAAAGGTGTATCCGCTTTGCAGCGGCAGGCCATGGTCCAATATGTGCAGGATACGCATCATGGCCTTGTGAACGTCCCTGCCTTAACGCCGCGTCAATCCCGCACCGCTTACGGCAACACGGCTGGCGCCGGTATGGGGTGGGCGTGCAGCACGAGGGACCGGCATGATGGAGGCGCGAGGATGATCGACAATTTCGCGCTCGGCCTGACCCACGGCCTGATGCTGCTCGCGGCATGGCTGCTGCTCAGGCGTCCCGATCTCGACCGCGAGGATGATGCCGGCGGCCCGCCGGCCCGTTTCAAGCGGCGCCCCCCGCGTGCGTGACCTCGTCTTTATCGCATTTCTGGCGGCGCTGTTCGGCTTCGGATTGAAGCGGCCGTTCCTGCTCGTCCTGGTCTATATCTATATCGATATCGTCTCGCCGCAGCGATTAACCTATTATCTGCTGAACGCGGTGCCGATCTCGCTGATCGCGGTGCTCGCCGCGGTCGGTGGCTGGCTGTTGACCGACGACAAGCGGGGCTTGCGCATCGCCCCCCGCCAGATCCTGATCGGGCTGCTGCTCGTGTATTGCGGCATCACCACGCGTCTGGCCGATTTCCCGATCGAGGCGGCCGAAAAATGGGACTGGGTGTGGAAGGCGCTGGCCTTCGGCGCGTTCCTCCCGCTCACGTTGCGCACCCGGCTCAGGATCGAGGCGCTGCTGCTGTTCATGACATTGTCGGCCGGGTCGATCATCATCGTCGGCGGCATCAAGACGCTGGCATCGGGCGGCGGCTATGGCGAGCTGAACCTGATGGTGACGAACAATACCGGGCTGTACGAGGGCAGCATCATCTCGGCGGTGTCGATCACCATGATCCCGATCATCCTGTGGCTGGCGAAATACGGCACCATCTTCCGCCCGGACTGGCGCGTACGCACCTTCGCCTATGCGCTGGTCTTCGCGTGCCTGTTGATCCCGGTCGGCACCTCGGCGCGCACCGGCCTGCTCTGCATCGGCCTGCTCGCGATCCTCATGCTGCGCGACGTGAAGCGGCGCATGCTCTACCTCGCGGCGCTGGGCGTGGCCGGCCTTGTCGCCACCCCGCTGCTGCCGTCCTCCTATACGCAGCGTATGGAGACGATCAAAAGCTATCAGGGCGACGAATCCGCCTCCACCCGGCTCGCCGTCTGGGCATGGACCTGGAACTACGCCAAGTCGCATCCATTTGGCGGCGGGTTCAACGCCTATCTGCAGAACCGGGTCAGCTACGATCTCGTCGAGACCTCGGGCACCGCCGCCAACACGCAAACCGACCGCCGTCGCGCCCAGGACAAGGCCCGCGCCTATCACAGCAGCTATTTCGAGGTGCTGGGCGAACAGGGCTGGCCGGGTGTCATCCTGTGGCTGTCGATCAATATCGGGGGACTGATCCGCATGGAAATCCTACGCCGCCGCCACCGGGCCGAGGACGATCCGCTGCGCTGGGGCGGCGCGCTTGCCGGCGCGCTCCAGCATGGCCACCTGATCTACCTGCTCGGCGCCGCGTTCGTCGGCATCGCCTTCAACCCTTTCATCTACCAGTTGATCGGCGCGCAGATCGGCCTGGACACCTATCTGACGGCCAAACGCCGCGCCGCCACCCGGCGCACCTTCACGCGCCACGCCGCGCCCGCTGTCGCCTGATCCCCATGGCCGGCCTGTTCCTCAACGCGCGCGGCGCCCACGGCCTCGTCGCCGACCCGCACGCCGCCGCCACCGCGCAGTTCACCGCGCTGGGCTTCTCCGCCCCCCACCCCTTCACCTTCCCCGGCTGGCAAGGGCTGCACACCCCCTACATCCTCGGCGGCCCCGACACCCTGCTGATCGACGGCGACGACATGGTCGCAGTGGCCGGCACACTGGCCTTTGACGGGCAGATCGGGCGGGGCGCCCTGCGCGCGCTGCTGACCGAGGTCGAGCTGCCGCGGCTGGACTGGTCGCGCCTCGCCGGCCAGTTCGCGGTGCTGATCCGAAAGGCGGGCCGCACCTTCCTGTTCACCGACTGGTTCGGCGCCTTCCAGCTTTTCCACGATGAGGAAGGCCGCTTCTTCTCGACCTCGCTGCTGGCCGCGCTTGGCGTACAACCGCAGGTGCGCTTCTCGGCCCAGGGACTGTACGAATACGCCTTCAACGTCACCCCCATCGGCGACGACACCGTGTTCGAGGGGCTGCGCACGCTCGGTCCCGACCGCATCGTCGAGCTGCTGCCCGACGGCATCCGCTACCACCCCGTCTCCCGCCCGCTGCCCGGCATCGATCCCGCCCGCACCGTGCCCGACCGCATCGCCTCCGCGCGCGCCCGCCTCAATGCCGTCGTCGCCCCCCATGCCGCCGCGTTCGACCGCATCAACAGCCCGCTGTCCGGCGGCCTCGACTCGCGCCTGCTGCTCGCCGCCCTGCGCGAAGCCGGCGCCCGCCCCGACCTCTACGTCTATGGCCCGCCGGGCAGCCAGGACGTCGCCGTCGCCCAGGCGATCGGCCATGCCGAGGGCGTGCCCGTCGCCTGGATCAACAAGGCCGACACGCATATCGCGCCCGACGCCTTTGCAGGGCACGTGGCGCGCGAGTTCCACGTCTGGGACGGCCTGCCCAATTACGGCAATATCTTCGACGGCGGCGGCAACACCGCGGCCGCCCACGCCCGTCATGCCGGCGGCGCGCTGGCCGCCTCGGGCGGCTGCGGGGAGATCTACCGCGACTTCTTCTACCTGCCCGACCGCGCGATGACCGCGGATGCGGTGGCGGCCACCTTCTTTGCCCGCTTCCTGGCATCGGACGCCACCGAACGCTTCGACCCGCGCGATTTTCTCGACCGCATCGCCGCCAAGATCGCGCGCGCGATCGACATGCCGCGTCACGCGCGCATCCCGCGCGACCGGATCGAGCATATCTATCCCGCCGTCCGCTGCCGCGCGCTGTTCGGCCGCGAGATCAGCACCGAGGCGCGATTCGGCGCCTATCTGATGCCCTTTCTCGACCACGGAGTCGTCGCCGACGCGATGACATTGCCCTTGCCGCTGAAGCGCGCCGGCCGGTTCGAGGCGCAATTGATCGCTGCGATCGACCCCGACCTAGCCGCCCATCCGTCCGCCTATGGCCACGACTTTTCCGGCCCGCCCTCGACACGGCATCGCTTTTCCGAATGGCAGTCGCGCATCCGCCCGCCCTGGCTGCGGCGGCAAAGCTATGCGCTGCGCCGCCGGCTGGCCGCGCAAGGGGACGAGCATGGCGGCCTGCTCGCCCCCGACTATATGCACCGGGTGATCGATCCCGACTTCCCCGTCATGCGCCGCTGGTTCCGGATGGACCGCGTCGCCGACAGCGGGCTGTGGCGACGGCTGGCGTGCCTGGAATATCTCGGCCAGTGGCTGGGCAGCCGACTGGCCGAGTGAGCCGGCTCAGCGGCCGATCCAGACGCCGATGCCCAGCATCTTCGGGGCGGCATCCATTACCGTGTTCAGCGCCCGGTTGGTCGGCGACAGGCAGCCGCGATCATGCGTCAGCACCGTCTCGCGCCCATCGGCGCCGATCCAGGCAATGCGATAGCCCTGCTGATCGCTCACCTGCTGCTCGCATTGCGTGGCCGCGGTGATGCCGGTCATCGGACGATAGGGTGCCAGCGCGGCGGCAAAGCGACGATAGGCGGCAACGCCCGCCTGCTTCTCCTGCTGCCCTTTGGCGGCGGTATGCTCCTGCCCGTCGAACATCACCTGCCCGCTCGGCAACACCGTGACCGCATAGACCGGGCACGTCCCGTAACAGGGCGACACGCTGTAGCGGATTGCCTCTCCCGCCGCAGGCGCGACCCCGCCCGCCGTCATGTCGCCGGTCGCGGCACAGCCGGCCAGCGTTGCCGCGGCCAGCGCGATCAGGCCCAAAGTCTTCGTCATGCGTCACATCTCCTTGCAATCGATGACAAGACGAACCCCGCGCCCTCCAGCCTTGACCCTTATGTCACCAGCGTCTCGCGGTCAGGCTGATCCCCGCCCCCAGCCGGTTACCCCGCAAAGCCAGTGTCTCGCCGGACCAGTTGCCGACCAGCACCGGCCTGTACGTCACCCCCGGCGCCAGCGTGGCGACGTTGTTTTCGATCACCAGCCCGGTCGAATCATTCTTCGCGCCCTCGGGGGCAACGGTGATCAGCGTGGAGTGATTGTCCTTGTTGCGCCCCACCACGAAGGTGTTGCCCGCGATCCGCCCCTGCGCACCGTTGGACAGGTCGATCATGTAGTTGGTCGCCTGGCCCCGCGTATCGTCGAAGCTGCTGTCGGTCACCATGACCCGCTTGGCGCGACTTTTCAGATAATGGCCGCCCGTGCCCCGCTCGAACCGGCTGGCGGTGACGGTCAGCGTGCCATAGTCGCCGATATAGATGCCGTGCGCGCCGTTGCCGGTCGGGTCCTTGCCCAGCCCGGCAAAAGTCGAATGGTCGATGGTGATCGCGGCGGCAGGATCGTCTGCGGACAGGATGCCGGACTGGCTGTCCAGGAACATGGCGTTCTCGACCGTCAACGGCCCCTTCTCGATGCGGATGCCCGCACCATTGCCGTCCGCCACCTCCAGATGCGAAAACACGATCCCCTCGACGCGCGCACCGCGCCCGCGCAGCACCAGCGCGGCCTTGTCTTCGCAGGTCACGCGCGTGAACACCGTCTTGCCCGGCACCGCCGCGACATAGGATATGCGCCCCGCCTCCTGCACCGCGCATTCGCGGTACGTGCCCGGCGCGATGCGGATGGTACCCTCACCATCGCCGATCGCCCCCACCGCTTCCTGCAACGTCGCAAAGCCGCGATTGCCGACGGTGAACGGTGCCCCGCCCGCTTGCGCCACTGCCGGACCGGCGACCAGGATCAGGGCAAGGGGAAGCATGAGGCGCATCGCAGGCACTCCGAAAAAGGTGCGCCCGCGATGCCATATCGGGGCCGCCGTTACGATGGCGGCCCGTTCATCCGCGTCCCGTTCCGGGTCAGGCAGGCTCGTCCGCCAGTTCCTCCACCAGCGCATCGATGATCGCCTGGTTGAAGGCGGGAATGTCGTCCGGCTTGCGACTGGTGATCAGGTTGCCGTCGACCACCACCTCCTCGTCCACCACATCGGCACCGGCATTTTCCAGGTCGGTGCGGATCGACGGAAAGCTGGTCAGCCGCCGGCCGTCCACCACGTCCGCCTCCGCCAACAGCCAGGGGCCATGGCAGATCGCGGCGACGATCTTGTCGTCCTCCATGAATTCGGTGACGATCTCCACCGCGCGTTCGTTCAGGCGCAGCTTGTCCGGGTTGCAGGTGCCGCCCGGCAGGACCAGTGCGTCGTAATCGTCGGTATCGACCTCGTCGACGGTCAGGTCCGGCGTCGCGGTCTCCGCCTTGTTCAGATCCTGCTCCATGCCCTGGATCGGATCGCGCTTCAGCGAGGCCAGGCTCACCTTGGCGCCCGCCGCCTCCAGTGCTTCGCGCGGCTTGAACAACTCGACGGTCTCGAACCCGTCTGCCGCCAGCATCAGGACACGGGCTTGGGATAGATCGGCCATGACAATTCTCCGTGGGAAAGGGGTGTCGAGAGGATAGGGACGCCGCCTCAACCCGCCGCCCCCTGCCCCCGTTCCGGAACGAAGCGACCGCCGGCGCATTTCCCAAGACCATCCGACGGAGCAACGATGCCCACCAAACTCGTCTATTGCGATGACACGAAGCCGGGCATCACGCGCAAAAAGGTGCGCGGTGGCTGGGGCTATTGGAACGCGAAGGGCGAGCGCATCACCGATCGCGACGAGATCGACCGGCTGAACCGCATCGGCCTGCCTCCCGCTTATGTCGACGCATGGTATTGTCCCAGGGCCAATGGCCATGTCCAGGCGGTCGGCTGGGACGAGAAGGGCCGCAAGCAATATCGCTACCACACCGATTTTCGCGAAGCGCAGGAGGCCGCGAAATATGAGCGCTGTGCCGAGTTCGGCCATGCGCTGCCCCGCTTGCGCAAGCAGGTGGAGGCGGACCTCGCCAAACGCGGGCTGTGCAAGGAGCGTGCGGTGGCCGCGGTCGTCCGCCTGCTCGACATCGCGCATATCCGCGTCGGGAACGAGGCCTATGCCGCTGCCAACAAGAGCTTCGGCGCGACGACGCTGCGCAAGCGCCACGGGCAGGTGAAGGGCCAGACGCTCAAGCTGCGCTATCAGGGCAAGTCGGGCAAGGTGCGCGACTGCCGCATCACCGATCGCTCGCTCGCCCGTTTCGTGAAAAGCTGCCAGGATCTGGACGAACAGCATCTGTTCGCCTGGCTGGACGATGAAGGCGAGGCGCATCCCGTCACCTCGTCCGACGTCAACGCCTATATCAAGGACGCGACCGGCGGGGATTTCACCGCCAAGCATTTCCGCACCTGGGCGGCCAGCGTAACCGCGTTCGAGGCGCTGGCGCGGGCGGAAAGCGACCTCAGCCTGAAGGCCTTGCTCGAACCGGTGGTCGCCCGCCTCGGCAACACGCCTGCCATCGCCCGCAAAAGCTATGTTCACCCTTCGTTGATCGCCCTGGTCAAAAAGGGTCAATCCAGCTTTCGCCAGGCGCTGCGCCTCCCGCGCGCAAAGCGCCATCTCAGCCGAGAGGAATGCGGCCTGATCGCGTTTCTCGAACAGGGCACGCCGGCCTCGCAGGCCGCCTGACCGGGAAGATTGATGTCGAATAATTCCGCCGCCGCCGCCAAGGAACCCATCTTCGATGCTGCCAACGTACCGGACCAGATCGACAGTCTGGTGAATGTCAGCACCGTCTGGGTACAGACGCACTGGCTGCAGGTGCTGATCGCCTTCGGCATCGGCGCGGTCATCGTCATCGCGCTGCATGCGGCGCGCGGATTGGGCAACCGGCTCTGCGCACGGCCCGGCCTGGCCGGTGGCTGGGGCGTCATCATCGGCCGCGCAGTGGTGCGCACCAACAACTTCTTCATCATCATGCTCGCCGCGCAACTGGTCGTCGGCTATGCCGGTGCGCCCAGCGAGGTCGCCAGCACGGTCGGCTTCCTGTTCACCGTCGCCGCCGTTTTCCAGGCCGCGATCTGGGCGCGTGAGCTGATCCTGGGCGCGATCGAGCACCGTACCCAGTCCGAACATTATTCGGGCGAGGCGCTGCTTTCCGCGATGGGGCTGATCCGCCTGCTCGTCACCTTCGCGCTGTTCGCGATCGCGCTGGTCGTCGTGCTGGACAATCTCGGCGTCAACGTCACCGGCCTCGTCGCGGGTCTCGGTGTCGGCGGCATCGCCATCGGTCTGGCCGCACAGGGCATCTTCGCCGACCTGTTCGCCGCGCTCGCGATCATCTTCGACCGGCCTTTCCGCCGCGGCGACAAGATCAGCTACGACACCACCAGCGGCGTGATCGAGTCGATCGGCCTGAAATCGACGCGTATCCGGGCCTTTACCGGCGAGTTGCGGATCATTTCAAACCGCCAGTTGCTGGACAAGGAAATCCAGAACACCACGGTGCGCGACCATGTACGGATCAACTTCACCATCGGCGTGACATACGAGACCGCGCCGGACACGCTGGAGCGCGTACCCTCCATCCTGAGAGAACTCGCCGAGGGCGAGGGCGTGACGGTCGCGCGCTCCAGCTTCGAAACATTCGGGGCGAGCAGCCTCGACTTCGTCCTGCAATTCGACGTGCCGGGCGACGACTGGGGCACCGCACACACCAAGCGCGACGCCATCATGATCGCGATCATCCGCCGCTTCGCCGCCGACAGGATCGGCATCGCCTATCCCACCCAGACCACCTACACCGCCGCCCCCGACGGCACGCTGGTCATGCCCTACGCCCCCTCACCGACCAAGGAGGCGTAAGGACCGGCAAAAGCGCCTGGACGCCTTGTCCCTCTCCCAATGGGAGAGGGAGGGAGCGGCGCAGCCGCGGAAGGGTGAGGGCGACCAGGAATGGTCGGGAGCGATTCTAGATTCCGCCTTCGTCCAGCGACAGCAACGTCGCGTTGCCCCCCGCCGAGGTCGTATCCACCGACACCGCCCGCTCCGCGCAGAAGCGGTACAGATAATGCGGCCCGCCCGCCTTTGGCCCCGTGCCCGACAGCCCCTCGCCGCCGAACGGCTGCGACCCGACCACCGCCCCGATCATCGAACGATTGACGTACAGATTACCCACTTCCGCCTCGGCCTCCGTCACCTCGACGGCGCGCGCGATGCGGCTGTGCAGGCCCATGGTCAGGCCGTAACCCTTGGCGTTGACCCGCGCGATCGTCTCGCTCAGCGTACCGGCCGCCCAGGTCGCGACATGCAGGATCGGCCCAAACCATTCGCGGTCCAGATCCTCGATCCGGTCCAGCCGCACCAAAGTCGGCGGCACGAACAGCCCTTCCGCGGGCGCATCCAGCGTCTTGATGACCCGCGCGCCGGCCTCGGCCCGGTACGCCATCAGCTTGTCATAGGCCGCCCGGTCGATCACCGGCCCGACATCGGTCGCCGGATCGCCGGTCGGCCCCAGCTTCAGCGTGTCCATCGCGCCCTTCAGCATCGCGATGACCCCGTCGGCCACTTCCTCCTGCACCAGCAGCAGGCGCAGCGCCGAGCAACGCTGCCCCGCCGACCGGAAGGAAGACGTGACCACATCGGCCACCACCTGCTCGGGGAGGGCGGTCGAGTCGACGATCATCGCGTTGATCCCGCCCGTCTCCGCGATCAGCGGCACGATCGGGCGGTCGTCGTCCGCCACCAGCGTCCGCGCGATGCGCTTGGCGGTCGCGGTCGATCCGGTGAAGGCGACGCCCATGACGCGCACGTCTTCGGTCAGCGCCTGGCCGACCTCCGGCCCGCCCGTCACCAGCACCAGCGCGTCGGCCGGCACCCCGGCCCGGTGGGCCAGCGCCACCGCCGCCCGCGCGATCGCCGGCGTCTGCGGCGCCGGCTTGGCGACAACGGTATTCCCCGTCACCAACGCCGCCACGGTCTGCCCCAGGAAGATCGCCAGCGGAAAGTTCCATGGCGCCACCGTCGCCCAGACCCCGCGCCCGTCCATGTGCAGCGTGTTGCGCTCGCCGGTCGGCCCTGGAAGCTCCACCGGCCGCAGCCGCGCCCGCGCTTCGCCCGCGTAATAGCGGCAGAAATCGGCGGCCTCGCGCACTTCCCCGATCGCGTCCGGAATCGTCTTGAACGCCTCCTGCACCAGAATGGCCATCAACCGGTCGCGATCCTCCTCCAGCAGATCCGCCAGCCGCTCCAGGATTGCCGCCCGCTCTTCCACCGGCCGCTTCGACCAACCACCGAACGCCGCATGCGCGCGCGAAACGGCGCCCGCGACATCCGCCGCCTTATCGTCCACCGACGCTTCCATCGGCCCGTTCACCACCTTCGCCGTCCGCTCCAGCGTCGGAATGTCGCTCAGATCGATCCCGCCCGAGTTGCGATGCCCCGGCCGGAACAGGTCGACGGGCAGCGGGATCGACGGGTGCCGCGATCCGCCCACCGCCGCGATTTTCGCCACCGGGTCCGCCAGTATCTCCGCCTCGGTCAGCCGCGCATCCGCCAACTGGTGCACGAAGCTGGAATTTGCCCCATTCTCCAGCAGCCGGCGGACCAGATAGGCCAGCAGGTCGCGGTGCCCACCCACCGGCGCATAGATGCGGCAGTGATAGCCCTGCTCGCGTACCAGCCGCTCATACAGCCCGTCGCCCATGCCGTGCAGCCGCTGGAACTCGAAATCGCGGTTGCTGCCCGCCCATTCCAAGATGGTCGCGACGGTCAGGGCATTGTGGCTGGCAAAGGCGGGGCGGATGTTCTTCCCCGCCAGCATGTCCTTGGCGACCGCCAGATACGACACGTCGGTCGCCGCCTTGCGGGTGAACAACGGATAGTCCGCCAGCCCCTCGACCTGGGTGCGCTTGATCTCCGAATCCCAGTATGCGCCTTTTACCAGCCGCACGTTCATGACCCGGCCCAGGCTGTTCGCCCATTGCACCACCGGCCGCGCCCGCTTGCCATAGGCCTGCACCGCCATGCCGAAGCCTTCCCAGCCGTTCAGGCTGGGCAGACCGGCGACCGCGCCGATGATGTCCAGACTCATCTCAAGCCGTTCGGACTCCTCGGCATCCACCGTCAGCGCGATCCCATGCCCCGCCGCCTGCACCGCCAGTGCCTCCAGCATCTGCGTCAGCGCCGGCACGCACTCGGCCCGCCGCGCGACCTCGTACCTCGGATGCAACGCGGACAGCTTCACCGACACCGAATGCCCCGCCGCCGGGTCACGCCCCACCGCGTCGATCGCCTGCACATACGCCTGGAAGTACCGCTCGGCATCCTCCTGCGTCCGCGCTGCCTCGCCCAGCATGTCGAAACTGGCGGTGAACCCCTTGTTCTCCGGCTTCTTCATCCGGCGCGTCGCCTCGTCGATGGTCCGCCCCATCACGAAGATCTCGCCCATCATCCGCATCGCCGCGCCCACACCCTGCCGCACGAACGGCTCACCCGCGCGCGAGATCAGGCGCTTCAGCGGCCCCGCCTCACCCTCCCCCACCAATGCACGGCCGACAACC
>NZ_CAMLAC010000024.1 GCF_946477935.1 uncultured Sphingomonas sp.
GGGAGAGGGAGGGGCCCGTCGCGTCAGCGATGGGAGGGTGAGGGGTTGCCGCGAAGCACAGCACTGCTTGGCGGCCCTTCACCCTCCCCACGGCTTCGCCGCGGGTCCCCTCCAGCATCAGGCGGGCACCTGCCCTTCCGGGAGGCCCAGTCCGCTTACGAAGCGGTTCCATATCTCCACCGGCAGCGCGCCGCCGGTGGCCTGGGCGTGGCCGTTGCCATAGCGGCCATCGGCGCCGTCGGGGCGGTGTTCGGCGAGAAAGGCGAGGAGATCGCGACCGGTGGCGGAACGGGCAGCGAAGTGGACCCAGCCGGGGCGGTAGCCGCTGTTCGCCGCGATCACGATCTTGTCGCGCAGCCGCCCGCGCCATTGCTGCGCGATCAGCGGATGGATCTGGCAGGGCGAGGCGAAGAGGAGCAGCGCGACGTCGCCCGCGATCCGGGGCGGGACGCGGCGGGCGGCCTCCACCGCGTCACGCACCTGCGCCTTTGCCGCCACGAGCGCACGCGCATCCGCCCCCTCCCCCTTGGTGATCGCCTTGGGGCCCTCTCCGGCGAGCAGCAGGCTCAGTGCCGGCCCGGCATCGGCGGCGGCGGTGCGGCGTGGTGCGTTGACCAGCGACACGGCATCGCGCAGCGCGGTCTTGCCCCAGCGGGTTTGGGCCTCGGCCAGTTCGGGAAAGCCCGCCGTCTCCGCCATGTCACCGATCAGGCCGAGTGCGGCGAGCCAGAGCAGGTCGCCCTGGTCGCCGAGCGCGGTGGTTGCCCACCAGGCGATCAGCGCGCTGGTCGGTTCGGGATCGAGATTGTGGCCGCTGAGCGTGATCGCGCCGGGCGACGTGCCGGTCGGGCGATGATGGTCGACGATCAGCGTCGACACGTCGGCGAGGACCGGTTCGGCGCGGGTGCCGAGATCGGCGAGGATCAGGCCGCCGGGGTTCAGGCGGCGCAACCGGTCGCCGAAATCCTCGTCCCACGGGGTCTGCGCCTTGCCGACGATCACTGGTTCGGCGATGCGGCCCGCATTGCGCAGCGCGCGGGTGAGGATCGCCGCGGCGGCAAGGCCGTCCGCGTCGAAATGCGCAGCGACCGCGATCGTCGCATCGGGAGCGACATCGGCGAGGAAGCTGGCCATGCCGGTGGCGGCGGCGGTTCGGGGATCGGCCGGGTTCAGGGTCATGGCGGCACAACGCGGGACGGGCGATGTGGATACCGGTAAGTGGCCGGTGCTGCCCGAGACTCCGTTCGGCTTTGGTGTCCGTTTCGACTTTCGCGGAGGAGCGGATTTCCAGACCGCGATGACTTTATCGTGATCCGTTCATGCCGAGTGGCGATCGAGTGGCTTCGCAGGAGCATATCGAGGTGCCGTCCCGCGAGCCAACCTGTCTCTCGATACACCGTCTCGATGCGCGGCTTCGCCGCTACGCGACGGCTATTTGAGACGAAGGGACAAGGGATTCGACCTCATGTCATCTCGCTCCAGCGGTGCCCTTCGACCGGCTGGCCCGCCAACCGCCAAGGGCGCAGGCCGAGGGAAAGCGATCGGCCGGCTTTTGTCGGTGGTGACGCGGTGGATGAAGGGCTTGGCGAGGATGGTGGAGACCGCAACGTGTTCGGCGGTAGCGCCGAACTCGGGGACGACCGACAGGTTCTCGCCATAGCCGTCGCGCGTCTTCCACTCGAAGAGTGGGACGCGAGATCATGATTACCCCTTTGGAAGCGGGCAAGCCACTGGCGACGCTCAATGAGATGAGCGCGACGATCGCGTTACGGAGGGGTGACAAGCCGCAGGTCGCACGCACGCACACGCGCCGCGATGCAGTCGAGAAACCGATGATGTAAGGGGTTCCGCACCGGCGGCGGAAAAACACCTGGTGACCCCTACGAGAATCGAACTCGTGTTTTCGCCGTGAGAGGGCGGCAACAGGTACACTGAGGCACACGCTGAAACGTGAACGCCTGCCGAACATCGTCGGTTTTGCGCCGCTTTATGTTTCTGTGTGTATCGGCGTGTTTCAGTGTGTATATTACCGACATATTTCCGAAGTGGAGTTGTCGGGATGGGTCGGGCGGTCAAGGATACGAAGCTGGACAAGCGTGACGCACGTTTGAAGCTGGCCAGCCAAAAGGAACCGTACTGGCGTTTGGTCAGTGAAGGTGCGCACCTTGGCTATTATCGAGGCGCCCGCGTCGGCAAATGGGTTGCCCGGTATAAGGCGCCTGGATCCAAGGGCGGGTACGCGAAAACCACGCTGGGCGAGGCAGACGACATCCGTGACGCTGACGGCGTAGCCATCCTGACGTTCCGGCAAGCAGACGATGCCGCGCGTAAATGGTTCGCCCAAAAGGAACGAGGCGACGTGGTGCCGGCCGGTCCGTTCACCGTCGGCGACGCGCTCGACGAATATGCCAAGGCCTTCAAGGTCAGGAAGGGCGCCATTCCTACCGATCTTCGGTCCCGAATCGACGAGATCATCAAGCCCACGCTCGGGGCGCGCGAGGCCGCGAAGCTCACCAAGGACATAGTGAGTGATTGGCACAATGCCCGTGCGACTTCTCCGGCCAAGCTGCGAACGAAGAAGGGAGCGGAAAAGCAGAACGAAAGGGCGGCTGACGACAAGGAAGCACTACGGAAACGGCGTGCCACCGCCAATCGCGACCTCACCGTGCTGAAGGCGGCGCTGAACCTGGCAGCGGAGACGCGGGACTGGCTCCCTGTCGCGGCATGGTCAAAGGTGAAGGCATTCGGCGGTGTGGACGTGGCCAAACGGCGCTATCTCAATGACGACGAGGCGCGGCGGCTGGTGAACGCCAGCGACCCCGAGTTTCGTCCGATGGTGCGTGCGGCCCTCCTCACCGGTGGGCGATACGGCGAGCTGCGCCATGCTCAGGTGAAGGATTATGATCGCCAGTCACGCACCGTGTTTCTGGTGGAGACCAAGAACGCCCTACCCCGCCCCGCCTATCTGGATGATGATGGGGTTGCGATGATTGAGCAGGCCATCGCGGGTAAGAAGCCGGCCGACTTCATATTCATGCGTCCCGATGGGGCGCAATGGCAAAAGAGCCAGCAGCAACGACGGATGGCGGATGCGTTTGATCGGGCGAAGATCGACAAGACGACGTTCCATGACCTGCGTCGCAGCTATGGCGCCCGGCTGTCGCGTGCCGGCGTACCGATGGCGGTGATCGCCGAAGCAATGGGGCACAAGGACGAGCGGATCACCCGCAAACATTATGCGCACCTCGCGCCCAGCTACGTGTCGGAAACGGTACGTGCTGCGGTTTCCGGCTTGGGGATCGTGGCAGCAACGAACGTGGTGGCGCTTGGAAAGGCCGGAGCGTGAACGAGAACAATCCCGACCAGGAATTCGACGCTTCCAAGCTGGCGGCATCCATCTTGGAAGACGCACAGGATCGGCTCGATCATGCGACCGTCCGGGCGATCCACGAGGAAGATTACTCGGACGGGGTGCTGCGCATCGGGCAGCCTAGCGCGTGGGGCTCCGGTCTGGAGCCGCCGCATAAGGTCGCGGTCATGCATCCTGACGTCGCGGAGGCAATGCGAGCGCAGGACAGTTGGGCAAAAACGCTCGTCAACTATGTGCGCTTTGCGAACTGGCATAGCGGCGAGACTGACACACTCCGTGGGCGGCGGCGGCGCCTGCGCCGTACCCTCAACGCGCTCAATGCGGCTTTCGAACTTCACCCTGACTTGGCGACGCTGGATGTTCGCGACGATCTGGCGCTTCTCGGTTTGGCATTGGACGGGCTTGATGTTGGGGCTACGCATCCGTTGCTCCGCACCCCGGAGGGCGTTGGCAATCGACCGCCCGACCACAAGCTGACGCAACAATTCCGCGTCTACATCATCGCCTTCGCAGTCATTCTGGAGCGCGCCGGGGTAACCGGGCAGGTTGCATACGAATGGATCGCAAACGAGCTAGATCGTGCGGGCGTGCCCCAGCCGAAGGGCGCCAAGCGAGATACCCCCGGCCACAAATGGAAGACGATCGCGAAGTGGCATAAGGAGGGCATGCCTGGTTATGCGGACGGACGCACCACCCCAAGTGATACGCTGCGCGCACCAGCCAAGAAGTTGCAGGACGATGCCCACCAAGTCGCGCGGCTCATCACCAGCTTTGTGGGGCATGCCCTTGCCGAAGGGCAATCAATGCCTCCCACGTTGGAATATGGTCAGGCGGTGATCAGGCAAACGATGCGGGAGCCGAGCTTCCACAGCCTGGTCGCATAGCTTTCGCGCAAAGGTCCGTTTTTGCGCGCAGTCTCATGCCGTCTCTGGACGTCGGTACACACGACGGAGACGGTAATGGGAAAGCTCAATACCACCGAAGCTGACGAGCAGTTGGCTTACTCGATTAACGACGGCGCGCGCCGCGCCAACATCTCGCGCGCTGAAATGTATCGCATCCTCAAGAGGGGCGATCTTCGTGCGAAGAAGCAGGGACGGCGAACCGTCGTCCTGCACGCAGACCTCGACGCCTATCTCTCGGGTCTTCCTGACTACAGCCCGGCGGCGGCGTGATCCCCCATGGCGACCACGACGCAGGCGGCGGCCGGTAAAACGCGAAAGGCCGGCGTTGGCGCGCCGGCCCTCACAAATCACATCAACAGCAGCACCAGCGAAGATAGCAGCACAAATCTTCGTCTTCAATTCCTGATTGCGCGATTCGGCTTGAACGCCGTTCGTGCGCCGCTGGTCGCTGCCCTCATCTGGGGGACGAACAATGGATAAGGTCAACTCCAAGGCGCAGACGATGCGTATCGTCGCTCAGGTAGAGCGGGAGCTTCCGGCCGATTGGACCGGCCCAGGTGTCTGGTCCGACGTCTTTCACGAGATTACCAATGTCATCGTAGACCTCCGCGGTCATTTCGATGCGTCGCGCTATGTGGCACTCCTGTCGACGGCAGCTATGGCGTTGCGTCAGTACAAGGCAGAGAAGGCCGCCTTCACCGAACTGCAGCAAGCGGAGATCGGACGCGCTCCTGCCGCTTCGCCTTACATCTGGATCCATGATGCCCCCGGTGAGGGGTGGGACGTCGATGTACCCGGCGCCGATAACCCGGACGTGCAGGAGCGCTGGTTCCAAGCCCGCTGCGACGCTCAAATGTTCGCAGCTGGACTGGCTGCGGGTCGCGGTTGGGCCATCGTGGACGACAGCTCGATGCGCACCGACGACGAGGAGGAAAAGGCAGAACGGGCTGCCCAAGCAGCAGAGGAGTTCCTCAAGGGCCTCAACAAGCGTGGAGGGGCCGGCAATGTTTGACACGTCCGCAGCCGCATACGCGCGCCTTGCGCCAGTCAGCGGCTTTTACCGCTCGATTGTCCTGAAGACGCTTTTCGACAATCCGACTGGCCTCACCGTCGATGAAGTCTGCGAACTGGCCGGCTATCCGCGGTACAGCCTCCAACCCAGATTCAGCGAGTTGCTCCACAAGGGTGCGATCCGTGACACCGGGCGGCGGCGGCAGAATCGCAGCGGCGCTTATGCGGCTGTCTGGTGCGCCACAGCCCTGGATCCGCAGGAGGCGCAGGCATGACCGCCACCAAGAACACCTTTGTCCTGCTGCGTCAGGTCGAGGGCCCGCGCTGGTGCGTCGTGCGACATGCACTGCGCGATGGCAAGACGCACTTCGTCGATCGTTTGGCGACGGCACGTGCCTATCCCGCCGCCGCCCAGATCGCGATCGAAAGTGCGGACCGCATGGGTTTGATCCTCGCGATCCAGGCCGATGGAAAGCGTCCGCGCCGCTTCGATCCGATCACTGATGCCCCAAATGTTGGAGGTGGACGATGAGCGCAAGCATCATACCCTTGCGCCATCCATTGCCTCGGCTTCCGTTCCGCGGGACGGTCTGCGTGATGGGTAGCAAAGCGACCGGCTTTCAGGTCGGTCACGAGAGTGCGTCGGGCGATAGCTGGGGCAGCTTCTCAGGTCCCTACGCGAACGGGACCGACGCTATCGCCGCCGCTTATGCGCTCAACATCAACACGTACCTCGGCGGATGTGATGTGGAAATCTGCGAGGACGCGCTTGCCGACCAGCGCGCCAACGCAAAAACAATGGAGGGGCGCTATGACTTCTGATCGCCTCCGGGCCAACGGCGGCAACCTCGGCCGCATGAACAGCGACGATCTGTCGCGCATCGTCTCCGGCATCCGCGACCGGTTCCCTCTATCTAGCGTCGCTTCGAAGGCGGGCGTGAAGCTGCAGCGTGCGGGCCGCGAGTGGAAAGCATGCTGTCCATTCCACCCCGATCGTTCGCCCAGCTTCACGATCTATGCGGATGATCGCCGGGCGCACTGCTTCGGCTGCGGCTGGTCGGGCGATGTGCTCGACTTCGTGCAGCAGGCGTACCGCGTGAAGCTGCCTGGCGCGATCGAGATGCTGGATGGCGGCGCGCTGCGTGAGCTGGAGCAGCAGCGGGCACCTGCCAAGCCTAAGTCGGACATGCGCCCCGTTGCGCAGCGAATCGTCAATAGCTCGGTGCCAGTCGCGGGGACGCCAGCCGAGGCGTATCTACGGTGGCGCGGCATCACCATGGATCTGCCGCACACCTTGCGGTTCGCCCGTCTGGCGCCGCCCAAGATCAACGGCAACGGCTTGCTTGCGGCCAATGGTTCTGGCCCCCTCCCCGCCCTGATTGCGATCGTCACCGATCCGACTGGCGCGCTCGTCGGATTGCAGCGAACCTATCTGACGGAGGATGGGCGCAAGGCTGCAACGGTTCCGACCGCGACCGATCCCAAGCCGAAGGTAAAGTATAGCCTCGGCAACGTCGTCGGCGGCTCCATTCAACTCGGTCCGCCTGCCGCCAGCATGCTGGTCACCGAAGGGCTGGAGGACGGCCTAACGCTCGCGCAGGCGCTTGGCCGGTCGGTGTGGGTTGCCGCAGGCACGTCGATGATGCCCCAGATGACCTTCGCCGACGTGACCCGCGCCATTGTGATCGGGGCTGATGGTGATCAGGCAGGTGACATGGCGGCAGCGAAGGCGGCGGCGGCGTTCACTGCGCTTGGTCTGGCTACGCGGATCATGCGTCCCAATCCCCCGTATAAGGACTTCAATGCCGAGTTGATGGGGGTGCGCCCATGACCGCGGCCTCTCTGCAATCCCGCTTCGACGACGCTCGGCCATTCGCCCCCGTCCCACTCGAGGGTTATGCCGACTCAGACCGTTCAGCAGCATGGGGGCTGCCGGACATGTCGGTGATGCGTGCTAGTCTTGCACCCGCGCCGCTGTTCCCCGGTGACGTGTTGCTCAACCTCATGCCGCTCGTCTCCGATCTGGCGGCGGGCAAGGGCGCGCCGGTTGATTACGTCGCGATCGGCGTCCTGACGGTGGCGGCGTCGCTAATCGGCGGCAAACGCTGGGTCTCCGCATGGGAGGGTTTCGACCAGCCCTGCATCCTGTGGGGCGGCTTGGTCGGGGATCCATCGTCCAACAAATCGCCGGGCATCGACGCAGCGACGCTCCCTTTGCGCGCCATGGAAGGTGAACTGGCCGAACAGCATCGCGTCGTCATGATGAGCCACGCCGCAGTCGCTGAGCGCGCCAAGGCTGAGCGCAAGCAATGGGAGGACAAGGTAAAGCAGGCGGCCAAGGAGAACCTAGAAACCCCTGACATGCCCGAGGAGGCCGAACAGCCCGAGGCGCCGCAACGACCGCGCCTCATGGTTCAGGATTCGACACCCGAGGAGATGGCGTCGATCTTGGCCGGCAACGTAAATGGCACGCTGCATCTTCGCGACGAGCTGGCCGGATGGCTCGACAGCTTCGAACGCTACTCCCCTGGGGGTCGTGCGTTCTGGCTCGAGGCTTATGGCGGACGACATTTCGTCGTGGACCGGAAGAGCCAAACCAAGCCGCTGATCGTGCCGTTCAACGGCGTCAGCGTTCTAGGTGGCATTCAGCCCGACAAGCTGCGGGATGCGCTCCTCGGGGTGTCGGACGATGGTCTTGTCGCGCGCTTCATGTGGGTATGGCCAGAAGCAATACGCTTCAGCCGTCCACGCCAGATCGCGGACACGGCACGTCTTGATCGGCTCTATCGCCGGCTCCAGCAGCTGCACCGGCCGGCAGGGGAAATGGTCACCATTCCGCTTGATGCACGCGCCGCTGACATTTTCGAGGAATGGATTGCCGATAACGATGCCGATGTTCGTCAGGCGGCCGGACTTTATGCGTCGTGGTCGGGCAAGGCACGGGGCCTGGCTCTGCGGCTTGCCCTCACGCTTGAGTATCTGAGCTGGGCAGATGCTGGAGGGCGAGAACCGTCCTGCATCTCGGTTTTGTCGCTGACCAACGCTCTGACGCTGATCGAGGATTATCTAAAGCCGCACGCCCGGCGTGTTTTTGGCGACGCTGCTCTGCCGCCGGTCGAGAAGGATGCGGCGGCGCTTTCTCGCTTCATCGTCAAGGAACGGCTCGAGCGGATCAATGCGCGTGACATTCAGCGCAATCCCAAGCTGCCTTCCCTCGGCAACAAGCAGGACGTTGAGGCGGCAGTTGAGGCGCTGATGGAAGCCGGGTGGCTGCGCGAGGGCTTCAGCCGGCAAGGTGACACCCCGGGGCGCCCCAAAAAGGACTATCTGGTCAACCCGGCGGTGCACGGTGCGGGTCATGGGTAACTGGCGGCAATCGGCGGCGGCGGCGCTGGTAGACACGGAACCCACCTATACCCGGACCTCAGCCTATGGCCTTCCTGCCGCTGTCGAAGCGGGGCTTCGCGCGCTTGTGAAGCAGAAGCTTCCGCGGTTGGCCAGCCATGACGAATGGCACGCGACCGTTGCCGACGCGATACGGCTATCTTGCGAAGGCTGGGCAACTACCGCGCTTTCGATGGGCTGGACCGAGCACGACGTGTTCGGGATCGGCCCGCATGGCAGCAACGAATGGCTGTCGCTGGCCGTCTGGATAGCGGGTCGGTCGATCATTGCGATGGACGACTACCGCGCATTCACGACCGACGATGACGTGTTTTACCTCGAACGCTGGGGCCGCCCGAACACGACGTTCGTCGAGCCGGTCCTGCTGTGGGAGATTGGCCGGTGATCGCGGCTATTGTCCCTATTGTCGCTATTGTCACAGGCGCCGCGTCTCACTCTCTGGCTGCCTGCGCCCTCGCGTCGTCCCCTAAAAAGACCTCTATCTATCTATATAAAAAGGAGAAGGCAGTGGCAGACACGCAGGCTCTGACAATAGAGACAATAGCGCCAATAGGTCGGCGCACGAAGGTCCCCACGCCGTGGTGTTCCGGCTCCAACGCCGCTTGTGCCGAAGGGGCGCGCCGATGACCCGCTGGGAAGCCCGCATCAAGAAGCTGGAGGAGGCACAACCTGACGGCACGGGTGTGTGGTACGGTCTCGTCCGCTATTCACCGCCGGAGGGCGCGTCCGATTGGCTCGCGCCGATGCTGGCAGACCTCAACTGGTCGTCGGCGGCATTCGCAATGATGGTCGTCGATGCGAATGACCCGGCTGATACCACGCCTGTGGGGGTCATCGCCCCGGCCCACTACGACGATATGATTGACAGCGATCGCATGCGGTACTTCGCCGCAGGTCGTGATCCTGGTCGCTGGTATCTCGCCATAACCGGCCGCGGGGAGCCTGAAGCAATGGCCATGCATGGTGGGCGGGCGGCGTTCATCAAGGATATGAGAGAGCAGATCAATAAACCGCAGGGAGGGTATTTTGGACAGTTCTAAGCCCCGTAATCCGTCCGCAAAATCGGGGGATGGCCGCTTCAAGCCCGGCAACCCCGGCAAACCCAAGGGCGCCCGCTCGCGTGTCACACGCGCCATCGAAGCGCTGCTCGAAGGCCAACATGAAGCCTTGACCAAGGCGGCGATCGACAAGGCGTTAGAGGGCGACACCGTTGCACTCCGTTTGTGCCTCGATCGCCTTGCGCCGCCCCGCAAAGACGCTCCGGTCAGCATTGACCTTCCACCCGTGAAGACCGTCGCAGATGCCGTGTCGGCTTCATCGGCAATCCTCGCTTCGGTGACGACTGGCGATGTTACACCGGATGAGGCTGGTCGGGTGATGGCGCTGCTGACGGCGCACAAGTCGATCGTGGAGACTTGCGACCTTGAGCAGCGGATCGCGGCATTAGAAGAGAAGGGTAAGGCATGAGCAGGATCAAGGAGCGGGTGGCACGGCTTGAGAATGGGCTGGCTGGCGACGGGCGATTGATCGTCATATCCGGCCCTGGCACCATGGATGTAACAAGAGAACTGGGCACGCGCGGAATTACGACAGCTGGCCATGATCTAGTCGTTACCGTGAATAAGCTGGCGGAGACGCCGATCTGCGTCACGATCGATGGGGCAATGATATGAGCGGAGATGATCCTCGACCACCGCAACCTAAACGGCGCGGTTATCTGTGGCCGGCGCAAGGGGACGGCAGGTGGATAAAGATCCGTGAGCGTCAGCGTTTCTGGAGCAAGCACGGCACAGTTTTGATCGGCGATCTTGGTCAATTCGACATGACGGAAGAGATAGCGCGTCACATGACGACGCATCATCTGCACTACTACCCGCACGTCTGCACAGGGGATAAACCGGGGCATGCCATCGCTTTGGCAGAAATACGGCGGCGCGAAGGTTGGGTTCCGCGCACAGCCCTGATGATCTCTGCTGTGGCTCTCATACTGTCGTTTATATCGGTGCTCCGTAGCTTCCGCTAACGGGTGCTCATCCATCCCTTTTCCTGCCTATTTGCCTCCAAGACTAAGCCGCTGCGGGACGTGGCCCCAACCGGATCCGCTGTCCTTCTCGATGCCCCCGGCCACCCTGCCAAACGCCAGAACGATGTAGCAGTCCCCGCGTCTCAGCCCGGATCACAGCGTTCCGCACGGTGCTGCGGTCATGGAAGCGCAGGTCTTCAGCGATCCTTGAATAGCTCGGCATGGTGCCGGTGTCCTCGACCATGCGCCGGCAGTAATCTGCCAGCTCCTGATACCGCGGGACGGGGCGCTTCTTGGGCTTCGGCATCCACGATGGTTACGTGGTGCGGTTGGCGATAGAATAGTGGGCGGTAACCGCTAACGCCCACTATTCGGGAAATGGTGGGCGGGCATAGTTGCTGCGATGATACTGGCCGGATGGCTTTCACCACATAACGAAAGCGCATCATGGACCAGAGTCGATCTGAACAGATCTTGCAGGTGCTAACCGCCTACGATCTCGCGATCGTGGAGGCACTTGCCACTTATGCGCGTGGGATGATTAATCTCGGTGAGCGGGATGGTGCGATTGAGGGGATGGCTCGCGCGATCAGCATCCTCAGCGGCATGGAAGACGCCGGACGAATCACGGACTCGGCTCTTCACCTGATCAACGTCGAGCAGGCTTTGCGGAACGACGGGATCTATGACGACGTACTTACCCGTGCGCGGCAGATGGGTAGG
The DNA here is from genome assembly GCF_946477935.1 of uncultured Sphingomonas sp. Lineage (GTDB taxonomy): Bacteria > Pseudomonadota > Alphaproteobacteria > Sphingomonadales > Sphingomonadaceae > Sphingomonas. The sequence goes on from NZ_CAMLAC010000024.1 coordinate 11,438, forward strand.
GAACGGCGTGCGGCAGGGAACGCGTAATGGTAGCGCCCCTGGCAATCGCTGGCATCTCTGCCGCTGGTAGCCTCTTTTCCGGGATCACCGGGGGCAAGGGCGCTAAGAAGGCGGCGAATATCGCGGCGCAGTCGGCGGCTCAGGACCGCGCGCTGGCACAGCAGATCTACAACAAGAATTACAGCTTGGCCGCGCCCACTGTCGATCGTGGCAATGCGGCAGGTGCGCAGATCAATGCGCTGCTCGGATTGGGTGGTGACACCGCGGTCGCGAACGATGCCCTAGCCAATTGGAAGCTATCGACCGGCTACCAGACGCGGCTGAACGAGGGCTACGACGCGATCAACAGCGGCTATGCGGCTCGCGGCGCACTAGAAAGCGGCGCTGCGCAGAAGGCGTTGCTGAAGTATGGCCAGGCGCAGGCGAGCAACGAGTTCTCGAATTATCTGGGGCAGCTTTCCAACCAACAGGGCGCCGGGCTGAACGCGCTGGGTTCGGTCACAGGCTCGGGTATCGCCTACGTCAATCAAGCCACGAACGCCAATCAGGGAGCCGCCAACGCGGCAGCCAACGCGGCGCTGTACGGCGCACAGGCCCGGCAGAACGCGATGGGCAGCGCCATCAATGCGCTTGGCAACGCGTTCGGGCAGAGCAGCTACAGCCAGAAGGTTCCTGATGCCTTGGGCGGCGGCACGTTTGCGCCCGGCGGCTCGCTTTATGACCCGTACGGCATGCTGAAGAACTTCGGCGGAAAGAACCCCTTCGGGTGAGTGGCACCATGCAATCACGGAGGCACAGTTGATGGCTATCCAAATCGATTGGGGTCTGCTCGGGCGACCCACCGACGCCGGCGCTGCCTTCCGGCAAGGCTTCGATCAGGGACGAGGACGTGCTGCCATGCGCACCCTGACCGCCGATCCGTACAACCGTGGCGCCCTCAACGCCTTGTACGAAGTCGATCCGTCCACCGCCGCAACCATGGAAAAGGTGGGACAGGATCGCCTAACGTTCCAGAACAAGCAGGATGCGCTACGCCGCGAAAACGCCGCGCGGAGCATGGTCCCTGACGTCCTAGCCGGGGCCGGCATCGGCGGCGGCGTTCGGAGCGGCAGCGGTCCGGCACTGCCGGCGACCGGGGCAGACGGTGAGATCACCGTCACGGCCCCCGTCAAGCACAAGACGATTGCCGACGTTTACGCTCTCGACCCTGAGCTTGCCGGACGGCTGGCGACGCAGATAGGTTCCATGCAGGATCAGCAGCGCAAGCAGTTGCAGTTTGAAGCCGAGGCGCTTGGTGCCGCCGCCTTTGCCGCACGTCAGGTCTCGTACGACAAGCGCCGCTCGGTAATCGACAGTCATCGAGGAGCTCTGAAGCGGGCCGGTTTCACTGATGGCGAGATCGACGAATTTGATCCGTCCGACGACGCCCTGTCTGCCGCTATCACACAGTCCCTCGGCATCAAGGATGCGCTGGGGCAACAGCTCGCAGAGCGGCGGTTCAACTGGCAGCAGGAGGACGACCGCATCGACAACGCTCGTGCCACGCGATCCGAGGGACGGCAGGAATACTACCGTGCCCGCGCCGATCGCCGTGCCGAGACCCGCTTCGGCGAACGCGCTCTCGACCGCGCCGCACAGGCTGGCGTCCGCACCGACATCTCTGATCTGGATTATTGATCATGCCGCAGCAGCCCGTCACCAATCCCCGCGTCGTCAAGCTGATCGAGTTGGAGGCCGCTGGGCGCATCAAGCCCGAGCATCAATCCGAACTGGACAGCTACCGCAACCGCGGTCTTGCGCCTGCATCGAAGCAGCCCACCGTTGAACAGGGCAAGGCGGGCACGTTCTACCACAGGGCGACCGGAGCCAACGCGGACTTCCAGGCGACGAACAACGGCGAAGGTGAAGGCCCCCGCGGCATGACGCGCCAGTGGCTCCATGACACCTTCCCCAATCTCGAAAACACTTGGTTCAATGATGCCGATCGCCAGAAGGCTGATGCTGCCCAGCGTGACTTCATCGCGGCGACCCTGCGTTACGAGTCGGGTGCTGCCGTCCCGCCGAGCGAGTTTTCGAACCAGTATAAGACCTTCTTTCCTATGCCGGGCGACGGGCCCGAGGTCATCGCACAGAAGCGCCAGCAGCGAGAGCGGGCGATCGAAGGCCTGAAGGTCAGCGCGGGTCCCGCCGCCGTCGCGCTCGATCGTCAGTACGGCCGGGCCTTTGAGCCGCTGAGCGCAGACAACGTCACGGATTATGCGCTGGGCCTCCGCGACAGGAGGCCGGGGCCCCCGGAGAAGCAGGCAGACGGGACGATCGCGGTTCGCATGCCCGATGGCACGCTGAACACCTACCCCGATCAGGCTGCCTATGAGCATGGCATGGCTGAGGATCAGCTTGCCGCGGCCTTCGGTGGAGACCGAAACAGCGAGGGCTTTCGCACCGCATATCGTGCCCGTTTCGGCGAGGAGGCGCCCGCGTTCGTGGATTTGGCGGACGGTGAACGCCCCAAGCCGATCGACGCAGGTGACGGTGCGTTTGGTGCCTTCTCACGTGGTGCTGGTGATGCCGCCACCTTTGGAACGCTCGACGAACTTGGGGGCGTCGCTGACACGGTTATGGGAGGCGGCGGCAGCGGTGGGTTCATGGACCGCCTCGGCCGCAACATCATGCACAACCGCGCAATCATGGAGGGCGACGAGGAGAACCACCCCTATGCGCGCTTCGGCGGCCAGCTTGCCGGTGGCCTCGCTATCCCGCTTGGTGCCGGCGCACGGACGCCATCTGCCCTGGCGAGGGTGGGTGCACTGAGCGGCGGCGCATACGGCTTCGGCTCCGGCGAAGGCGGCGTATTGGAACGTACCCCTAACGCACTGGCTGGCGGCGTTCTGGGCGCTGCTGGCGGCTATGCCTTCGGCAAGGCAGCCCCTGTCGTAGCGAACGCACTCGGGCGTGTCCGGCCTGCTCCTTCAGCAACACGGGCGGAAGCGAACGCCCTCGCAGAAGCTGGTACCCGTCAAGACGTGCCGATGACCGCCGCCGATCTGCGGCCCGGCGCTCGCAACGCGCTGGCTTATTTGGAAGCATCCCCCGGTGGGGCGGGCCCCGTGCAGGACGCGCTGCGGGCTGGCAACGAGGCGCTGGAGAACGCAGTAACGCGCGTTGGCGGCGGCACTGCGCAGAGCCCCGAGGTGCTGGGGGGTACGATTCAGGACGCCGGCCGCCGGATGATCGACCGTACCCGGCAGATCAAGAACGACCTATACGCCGATGCTGAACGGCTGGCGCCAACGACCAATGTTCGGTCACAGGCAGCGTTGGATGCCATCGATCGCAACATCGCCGAACTGTCGGAGACGCCTAACGCGAACCGGGCGCTGCTCGGCCTGATGCAGGACATGCGCAACGATCTGGTCGTGCCGGACAGCAGCACCGGGCGGTATACCCCCCGCAGCCTATCCATCGCCTCTATCCGCAACATGCGAACCGCGATGCGCGGCGAGATCGGGTCGCGGAACCTGACGATGACTGATGCCGAACGCCGCGTCAGCGAGGTCATCAACGCTGCGTCCGCGGACATCACGGATGCCCTGAACCGTGCCGACCCGCGCGCCGCCGCCGCCTATCGTCGTGCAGATCGCTATTACGCGCAGCGCCAGCAGTACATCCGCGATGTGGTCCAGCATTATACGGGCCCTCGTGATCGTCCATATTCCGGCGAGCAGACGTATCAGCGGGTCATGGCCCTAGCTGGCGAACGTGGCGACCGCGAGCGCCTAGCTGGCGTCATGCGCGGCCTAAGCCCAGATGAGCGCGCCGATGTCGCATCCACGGTGGCAGGCAATCTGGGCCGGCGCACTGTCGATGATGACTTCTCCCCGGCCCGTTTCGTTACCCAGGCGCAGAAGATGCCGGCGGGGGCGCGGGAAGCTGTGTTCGGACGCGAGGGGGCCGACGCGATCAATGATCTAATCCGCATCGCCACGGCCAAGCGGGACGCAGGGAATAGCCTTAACCGGTCGCGATCGGGCCAAGTCGCGAACTATGACCGCTTCCTGACCGGCACGTTGAGCCTGCTGGGAGCCGGCGGTGGCTACGCCGCTGGTGGTGTCGGGGGAGCCGCCGCTGGTGCCGCCGCCGCCGCTGGCGCCAAGTTCGCAGCGATGAACCTGTCCGCGCGGCTGCTGACCAACCAGCGCTTCGTAAAATGGTTGGGACGCGCGCCCAATCAGACGACGCCTGCCCAAATCACAGCGCACGTCAGCCGGTTGGGCAACATCGCTATCCGTGAACCTGCTCTCCGAGGTGAACTGTCACGAATTCAACAGCTACTAACCACCGACGTAGGGCGCGCACGCGCCGAGGACGGCAACGAACGCCGTGATCAGCCATAGGCCAGCACGGCGCCACCGTTTCGTCGGGCTGAACTTATAGACGGCGGCGCCTGCCGCGATGATGGGCCATAGTTGCACGGGTCATATATAGTTGTGCCGGGCTCTATGCAGAGTGCATTCTGCGGCGGGATTGATCGTGCGCATCCCGGGGGGAAGTATGCGAGTTGTTGTAGCCATAGCAGCAGGTCTGGCGCTTAGCGGCTGTACGGCGTCCTCAAATGGTGCGGAGTCCACCCTTTACCGCAACTCCAGCTTGAACAGGGCTATTCGCGTGCACTTCGCAACGTTTGACGCCGAGTCCCGGCCTGAGCCCAATAGGCAGAATTGCGAGATGGCGGCACGGCTGCTGAATGCGAATATCAACCGCTTGAACGACGATCGCCCTACCGGCGTTGGCTTCTGGTGTGAGGACGGGCTTTACGCAGAAGACGGACCTGTGCCTGCCGACTTCAGCGCCGCCTTTCCCACAGATACAGAATGACGAGCTGCGTTTTCAAGCTGCCCAGTCGGTAATGGCACCCATTGGCTGGCTAAGGGTGCCGTTCCCCTGTTTTGGCGTTCAACGTCGTGCTGTTGAACGCCTTACAGATTAGGCGGCGCGGTCATCGGCTTGAAAACTGCGCCAACGGCGCACCGGCTTCACCCCCTCAGCCGACGGTGAAGCCGTTTCCACTCATCGTCCGATTCACCCCAACGCGGGAATGTCGGCGCCTTTGGCGTGGGTGAGATCATGGCGGGTCGGCCGCCACATTGCGAGCATCGCAACCAACGCGGGAGGACTTCGAGCGCCGTCGGCTTTCTGTGGAGGAAACACCAGCGCGCAAACCGTTCACGATGGACAACACCAACTCGCCCACAGCTACGGCAGTGACAGGCGAGATTGGCGTCGTGGCGGCAGAAGTCGGCCAGCTTCGCGAATGTGGCTCGTCCCACTTCACAGGGGTAGACGAAGCTGATTGTGGTCGATGATCGGCGTCGGGTTGATCCGTTCGCAGATCGTCATGGCCAATTCCTTAGCCGCCTGTTCGCGGATGTGTTCGGTTGGGGCAGTCAGACCAACGCGTGCCCATCCTGCCGAGGTGAGCAGCGCATCGGTGATCTGGCTCGGGTCGATGCTGTTCATGCTCGAAGTAGAACAAATCAAGAACGATTCGGCAAGGGGTTGTTTACGGATGCCGCGGTAGCTCGGACCCGATGGGAGGCCGGGCGATATGGGATTGTTGAAGGTGTTGGCGGGTGCGGCGATAGCGGGCGTGATCGTCGGAGGCGGATCAATCGCGGTCACGCCATCTGGGCGCCAAGCGATACTTCAAAGCGCCAATCAAGCCGGGGTAGCGCTGGGAATGCGGCGTGCACGATTGCCGCAACCCGGTGACCATTGGCGCGGCTGTGATGATGCTCGCGCGGCCGGTACTGCGCCGATCTATGATGGCGAGCCAGGATATAGCTGGCGCATGGATGGCGATGGAGATGGGGTGGCCTGCGAGAATTACTAACTCGTGGCCTAATCTGAATGGCCGGGTTTGGGTGGTTAGCGGACATTCCTCCTCGACCTCTTAAACCCCTCCCAACGCGATATGGCGAGGATCACGAGTGCTACCGCAACGAGGAACGTCGCTGTCGCGCCATAGATTATGAGCACGAGGATCGGCGCGTCGGACCTATGAAATACGATGGCCACTGCAAACCCGACGAAGCTCAATGCTATGAGGGAGACGATCCAAACCCACAATCGCTTCATCGTTGCGCCCCTACGATCATAGCTCATGATGCCTTACGCCGCGAATGTCCGAAAGTGGGCGTTTGCAGCCGGACAAATCTCCGTCGCAAACGTCGCGATCAGATGATCATCGCCCGCGGTCTGCAAGATGCGCCCCCATCTGCCCCAACAACACCATCTCGTCGTCAAAGCCAACCTAGCTAATCGCACTCGCCATGCCGCGCGAGGCCATCAGCGTACCTAGCAGGAACATCCATACCGGCACGCTGATGTCTTCTCCACTAGCTAGAACGAAGGCGGCGAAATTGATGCCGCTTGCCGCGACGCGATGATGCTAGGGGCCGCACGCTCGTGCAACTGCCGCTGTAAGGCCCCCTCCCGCTCCGCCACCGCCGCCTCACGGGCCTGCAAGGCTTCCAAACTGCGCTTCAATCGGCCTTCGCGGACTAGCAACCCTTCATAGTCGATCTCACGCCGCTTGAGTTCCTCCATCATGGAGGTGACCGCCCCCCGTGCCGCCGCCGCCTCACGCCCCTTCTCGTCCACCGCACACCAGCCGTCTCGCAGGCGGATCAAGCAGGCGGCAAGCTCCTCCTCCTGTGCTTTGACCTGCGCTTCCCTGAGCCTGATCGCCTCGCGTTCGGCTTCGATGTCCGAAAGGATCACCGAGTAGGGCACATGCTTGCGCTCGCTGCCTTCCTTGCCGCGCGACAGGCCGAACGGCGCCATCGCCTTACCGTAGTCGGTCTGGAGCTGATGCAGTTCGTCGCGCGCGGTCAGCACCTGGTTATCGAGGCCCCAGCGTGGGGCTTTGTCTCGACGACGGCCGTCGACTGCGTGCTTCAGCGGGACGGCGACGAGGTGGATGTGCGGGGTGTGTTCGTCCTGATGCAGGACCATCGAGGCGATCCGATGAGCCCCATACCGGTTGGTGACAAAATCAACCTGTGCACGCTTCCACATGTCGAAACGTGCACGCTGCTCGTTCGGACCTCCCATGTAGAAGAATTCGCGGCTCGCGGTGATGATCGCTTCATGCGCAATGACCCCGCCCTCGCGGATACCGCCGGGATCAATTCCGTGATCCACCAGACGCTGACGGACCTCCTTCGTGATCTTGGGAGATCCGATCAGGAACTCGGGCGGCGGCGCACCCTCCAGTCCATGGGCAATAGGCTTTGTCCGTCCATTGTGAATTTCGACGCTGGTCATCCGATCCCACGTCTTGATAGGCCCGTGTTCGGCATCCCAGGTGAAGATTGCGTACATCTTCATGGCTCAGTCCTCCTGAGCCGAATTGTCGACGATCGTCAAAGCGACCTCAACAATTATCAACGACGGAGCCGGGGATTTCAGCATCCGAAAATCCCTAGGATTTCTGTGCATTTCCCTAGCCTAGTAGGGAGAAGTGGATTGCGAGGTTATTTGAAAGGAGGAAAAACGAAGAACGCTGGCATCACGCCAGCCGAACTCCGGCGCCCCCTTTAGGCGATGATTGCCCCTCAACCAGAAACCGGATGCCCGCGACCTCCAAACACGCTTTGACGCGCTCCACGCTTGCGTCTTGAACCGACTGCCCGCTTTCAAATCGCTTAACGGTCGCGATGCCAATCCCACCAGCATCAGCGACCTGTTGCGCGCTCCATCCAAGTAGGGCGCGAGCGGCCCGGCACTGATCCGGCGTTATCATACTGATACCATTAGCATCAAAAAGTGCTTGTGCACTAGTCCTCGCACTGATGCTTGTGGTATCACCAAGCGGCCAGACGAGGAGATTGAGCCCTCCAAGTCCGGCCTGACCGCAACCGATCTATTTGGGAGATCGACCATGGCTACTGCCGCGCATACCATCCTCACGCCTGCCGTCCAGACGGCGGACTGCATCACCGTCCCCCAACCCGCGAACGACACTGCGCCCTGCTGGACCACCGATCGCCGCGCTCGCGCCATTCTCGCCAGCATGGCGACGCAGCCGCCGGCCGGTCAGTGGAACTGCACTCGCTACGGCTATGACCGGGAAGAGTTTTGGTCCTTCGTCGGCTTCCGGGTGGAATGCCTGGAGGCGATCCGCTCGGCCTATGGTCACGCCGCGCTGCTGCACATGGATCACACCGGCGAGGGCGAGGCGTTCCATGCCTTCTGCCGCTCCGTCACTGTCACCGCTGCGGTCGACGCGATCATCGCCGCCGCCGGTCAGGAGGGCTGATCCATGTGCAGCACTCCTCAGCAGCCCGGCTTGCGCTCATTCATCATCTACGACGATCTGCCGGCCGGCTGCATCGCTTTTCAGGTGCCGGACGATTCGTCAGCACCGCACCTGCATGCCGGCGAATTCGTGGTGATCGACCCTGCGGATCGCGACCCCGCTGAAGGCGAGCTGTTCGCCATCACATGGAAGTCGAATATCCAGCAAGACTGGCAGATCGTGCAGATGGACCTGCGCGAAGGACGCTACGGCCGCAACGGCATGATGCGCAACGACACGATGTGGTTCGTCGGCGCACCGGCTCCGCAAGCCATGATGTCGCTGGCCGGGCGCCCCGTCGGCCCCGCCCTGCGCAGGTGCAGTGGTCCCTACGATGACGACTATCTGCGCGACATCGCGCACGGCCGCATCATTGGCCTGTTCCAGTCGCCATATCCCCAACTCACGGAGGTGGTGCGATGACCGCCGAAACCACCCGCCGCGCGATCCTTGGGGGCGCCGGCCTCGCTGCTGTTGCGCTGGCCGTGCCCGCCCTCGCGTCCGCCTCCTCGACATCGCCTGTGGATAGCCCTGCGTTCAAGGCCGCGCTCGACCGCGCCGATGCTGCCCGCGACCACTTTAACGCGACGGCATCCGACCTTGAGGACCGCGACCCGGGCGGCTTCGAATGCTTGATGCAGGATCTGTGCGACGCGACCGCCGCCGGGGATGCTGCGACCCCTACGAACTGGCAGGAGTTCACGCGCCTGCTCGGGCACATGTCGGAAGGCGGTCAAAGCACCATCGACGACGACAATGCTGCACGGCTGCTCAGCCATGCGCGCCGTCTCTCCGGCTGGGAGGCGTGACCATGGGTTCCGCTAACAACAGTCACGCCGCACTTGCTGCGACCACTGTCGGCATGATTGCACCGGATCGATCGGCGTGGGCCACTGCCCAGGCCAGCCTTGCGCAGGCGCTCGCCGCCGACCGCGATCTCGATGCTCAGCATACGGCAGCGCAAAGGGACGGCACCGTCACGCCTGAACTGGAACAGGCTTGGTCCGACAGCGCAGACGCTCTGGGGAGCGCCGAATGGGCCCTATTCGAAACCGAGGCCCCGGACATCTCGGCGGTCGGCTGGAAGATCGCCATGCTGAGCAACCACGGGCTGCTTCAGGAAGATTTTGCCGAGCGGCTCCGCGCCGACATCAACCGCATCACGAACACGGGAGGGCGCTGACATGGCCAGCGTTTTTACCAACGATCCGCTCAAAGCCCATAAACCCGCTCCATCCTTCTGCCCCACCGCCTGGCTCCACAACCTTGTTCAGATCGGCGGCGGCTATGCTCTGGCATCCGGCCGCAAGCTGTGGCTGGTGGTGCAGGACTGCCCGGCGGACGAGCTGACGCCGCTGATGGCGCAGATCGTCGGACACCCGGATCGCGCGGAGGCGGTGCGAATGACCATCGAGCGCCGTCAGAACGGGGAGCCATGCTGATGGGCCACACCGCCATCACGCCGCCGCCGGCTCCGACGAAAGCTATGCCGTGGCGCCGATCGCGCCGCCGGGCATGGCATCGCATGGACCGGTTGGCATCGCCGCACGCGATCCTTGCCGCGATCCCCTCGCTGCCCCGCGCCGAGCTGTCACGGCTCACCCACCGGATGATCGACCGCATGGATGAGATCGACGGCGATCCTGATGCAGAGCCGCTGCTGGACGACGACGAGGACAGCCACGACCGCGAACAGGAGGAAGCGCACCATTAACCCGTTACCCGTTCAGCCGGCACGTCCCCGGCCGATCAAGCACCAGCCCGCCGTTCGTGATCGTCGAGCGGCGGGCTCTCCGCGTGTTCACCGCTTCAAGGACAGCCTCGCCCTGTCGGAGCGGTTCGTGGACGCGGACTGGTGGGAGCCGCTGTACAAGCGCGCGTTCCCTACCCTCGCCTCTGCGGTGGCCGTGCGCGAGGATGGATGGGCACAGCGCGGCGGGATCGATCGGCTGCTGACGCTATCCTGCGGGCGGACCTACACCGTCGACGAGAAAGTTCGCATGCACGATTGGCCCGACGTGCTGCTGGAACGCTGGTCCGACGAGCAGCGCCGTATCCCGGGCTGGATCCAGAAGCCGCTGGCTGCGGACTTCATTGCCTATGCCTTCGTCCCCGCCGGCATGTGCCTGTTGCTGCCTGTGGTGCCGTTGCAGCGCGCTTGGCGGCAGCATGGGCGGCGGTGGATTGCGCTCTACGGGACCCGAACGGCGCAGAACCCCGGCTATGTGTCCGTCGGGGTGCCTGTGCCGCGGCCGGTGCTGATGCAGGCGATTGTGGAAGCCATGTTCGTCAGCTGACGATCGATCGGACCGTCACCGTCGGATCGCGTTGCCGATAGCCTGCGTCACACGTTTCATGTCGGTCGGCTTCTCGCATCGTTCTATGTGCGCGAAACGCTTCGGCACGGCGGCTTCATCGTAGCCCGTGGTGAAAACGAACGGAATGCCACGCGTCAGCAGCAGATCCGCGGCTGCAAGGGCCAATTCGCCATGCAAGTTTATGTCGAGGATGACGGCGTCGATCTGGCCGTCGACCTCGATTGCAGTGATGGCATCGTCCAGCGTTCCGACCGGCCCCAGCACTGCTGCTCCAGCGTCTTCAAGCTCGTTGGCCATGTCGCTCGCCAGCAGGTACTCATCCTCCACAACGAGCACGCGACGGCCGATCAGCGCTTCATCAAGCATGATCGCTTCCTGTCGATGAGGTTGTCGAGACCGGTATCGAGATGGTGCAATGGACGCCGTCGTCTTCCAGAGCGTAGCTAGTCTCGGCGCTCAGCTGATATGGCAGGGCTTTCTCTATCAACTCGCGACCGTGCCCGCCTCCGCTCGGCCGCGAGCCCGCAACCCGCATATTTACGCCGGACTCCCGCCAATCGATATGTAGCCGAGGCTCGTGGGAACCTTCATCGTTCGCCAAGCGCCATGTCACGATCAACTGCCCGCTTTCCTGGCCTAACGCGCCATATTTGACGGCGTTGGTGGCGAGCTCGTGCAGCGCCATCGCGAGAGTTTGCACGGTTGAGGACCGAAGGCGTACTCCTTTTGGTCCTTCTAGTCGCACCCGATCGGTCGCCCCGCCCATGGCCGCTAATTCGGTTTCGATTAGCTTGTCGAACGCAACCCGATCGTGATCGTTCAGCCGCGATAACAATCCCTGCACGCGTGAAAGAGCTTCCAGCCGGTCACGGAACCGGGCTCGGAAGTCGGAGAGATCAACACTGGTTCGTGCGGTTTTATCCGATACGGATCGCACCACGCCCATCAGATTGCGCGTTCGGTGCTGGAGTTCGGCGATCAGCACCTGCTGCCGATTTTCCCATTCGCGGCGTTCGGTCGTCTCAATCATCGCGCCGATCATTCGCACCGCTTGACCCTTATCGTCATAGAAGAACCGGCCGCGGCCCGAAAGCCAATGAACGGAATTGTCTGGATGCACGACCCTGAACTCGTGCGAGAACTCCTCGTGCCGGTCCATCGCCTGTTGAAGCGCGGCTTCGGCATCCGGCCTGTCATCCGGATGGATACGAGCCGACCACGTTTCATAGCTGGGTGTAACCTCATCGACCGCGTAGCCCTCCATGCGGAAGTGCTCGTCTGACCAGTGGATCTCGCCTGAGACCACATCCCAGTCCCACAAACCCAGCCTGCCGACTTCCGTTGCGCTGCGTAGGCGTTCCTCGTTCGCCGCCAACGCCTGCTGCACCCTGCGACCTTCCGTTACGTCTTCCCCGATTTTGATCAACTCGCGGATCACACCATCCACGTTGATCAGAGGCTGGGTAGAGCCGTTGATGAAGATGCGTGTGCCGTCCTTACGCATGTGCCACCGGATATTCGGAGCATAGCCGTCGCGAACGGCTGTCTGCCGTTCTTTCTCAGGGGCGCCGTTTGCAACGTCCTCCGGCACGAACGTCAGGTCCATCGACTTTCCAACCATCTCTGCTTCTGACCAGCCGAAGACGGCCGCTGCGCCGGCTGGCCAAGAAGTGATGGTCCCGTCCCGATCGGTGGTAAAGATGGCGTAGCTACGCACGCTTTCGACGATCAGGCGGTGCCGCTCTTCACTCTCTCGCAGAGCCGCTTCAGCGCGGGCGCGCACTACCTCCGCCCATAGTCGCTCCGCGACATCGCGAACGAGCGCGACCTCCTCGTCTGTCCAGCGGCGTGCATCCTGTTGGTGGACGCTGAGGTTTACTCGCAGCTTCCCGCCGACATGTAGCGGAACACTGAGCAGTGCCCCTACACCCACGCTTGCGATCGCTGCGAATGCTGGCTGATCGACTAGGCCGTCTATATCATCAATCCGCACCGTTCGGCCGGCCCGAAGATCGGCTAACACTGGCCCCTCATGATCCTTCAATTGCATAACTGATGGAAACGAAGGCGTTCCATCTGCTAACCAGCCGTCGAAGACATCGGCAATGCCTTTTACCTCGTCGAACTCCGCGAACAGCACTCGCGTCGCGCTCAGCCGCTCGCCCAGATGCCGAGCCGCAACTTTGATCTTAGCGTCGGCGCCTTCTTGTGCCCGCAGGGCATCGCCCAGTGCGAGCAGGAAGGAATGAGCCTCCTCGCGGACTGCGATCCCGGCGCGCGCCTGTTCCCGTTCCGCCGCGACCCGAAAACGATCAATGACGGGGCCCAGCACCATAGAATAGGTCTTTAGGAACTCGATACTTTCATCGTCAAACTCGCGGGGTTCACGCGCGTCCACCTGCAACACCCCCCAGGCCCTGCGCCCCGGCAGCAGGATCGGCACATTCACCAACGCGACGACGCCGTGCTCAAGCAGGAAGGGCGGGAAGTCGAATCGCTCCTCACATTCGATGTTGTTGGTGATGACCGGCTCTATCTTCTCGATCGCGTAAGCCTCGGATGAACGCTCCTTCAGGCCGATGCGTTCGTAACCGACAATCCCTGGCTGCCACCCGACTCCGGCGCGGACCACGGCCTGGTCGTTCTCGCGCTCAATCTCCAAAATCTTCGCGAGATCCGCGTCCAACGCCTCTGCAACGAGACGGCAACCTTCCTTGAGGATCTCGTCCAAATTCTCATGATCCAGCACGAAGTCGCCGAAGTCGGCCAGCACCCGCTGGCGCTGCCGCATTTGTTGCACATCCGGCACAATTAAACTCCCGCGTCTCGGCTGCATGAAGCGCATGGCTACAGCCAGAGAAGGCCAAAACGCGTTGGCGTAGGTTAAGGTGCTCAGGTGCGGTCGCGCTTATGGAATTTGGTACTGGGAGGCGCGTATGTCCAACCACTCGGTCAGCGGCCGCCGCGTATTGGTGGTCGAGGACGACTATTTCCTCGCGATGGACCTATCGTCCATGCTGAAGGACCGCGGTGCCGAGGTTCTCGGCCCGGTCGCCAATGTTGCGGACGCGCTAACTTGTGTCCGTGACGGGTTAGACGCCGCTGTGCTGGATTTTCGGCTTGGGGAAGAAACATCGCGTCCAATTGCGGAGGAACTGACGCGCGGCGGCATACCTTATATCTATCTAACGGGTTCTCCCCCTGAAGTCGGCACCAGCCATGGTGCCGCTGCTGTCTGCGCCAAGCCTGCCGCCGATCGCGAGGTATTGGACGCGCTACTGGAGGTTCTGAAAGACTGAGGATGCTTTATCCTCAACCTGCGCGCCGTGACTGGCGTGTTGATGCAGGCGATCGTTGAGGCGATGTTCGTGTCTTAGCCGTGACCTCAATCAGTGAGAGTTATTGCGGTCCAGCTTTCGAAAGGTTCTTACGACCTTTATGAAACCCAAAAACGAATAGAAAGAAAGTGAAACCCATCCCGCCAGAAAGATGGTCAAATAACCACCCGAAGTCGGCTTTGGATTCACAACGGTTAAAGCGAACGCGACCAGCGCGACCAGCAAAGTTACCCAAGTAATTCGGAGCATGTATCTTTTAAACTGATTAAATGCCGCCGTCCTTGCTACAGCCCTCACGAATGCTTCCGATTTTGGGACGATAAACGTGTATATGGCAAAAAGGAAACCAGCTTGGATTGACGCCCAGCTAAATACACCGCCATACAAACCTGAGGCACTCCATCCATCTACAGCTGCAAAGCGCCGAGCTATCGTTGGCGCCCATGCCATGAGCACGGCGAAAGCCACGGCGGCGCTTGCCGGTTCGAGCCATGAGCGAAAGCTACTGAGACGCGGCAACCTGACCATAAACCGCCCTGATATAGTCGAGCTCGTCATTGATGCAGCGCCTTGCGAAGTCGACCCGTGCGTTTCTGGCGACCGCCGGATCGTTCGTGGGAAGGTCCAAAATCTCCGTTCTTCGTAGCAGATCCTTGATGAAGTTGAAGGGGTCGGGTGTCTCGTTTGTCTCGGCTATTATGCTCTGAATTCCTCCGAACCGCTCGCGAAAGCCGAGCCACCGCCGCACCGTTTCTCCGACCCTCACCTTGTCTAATCCGCCGTCAGCGCCTCGGTTCGACAATGTGATTTCGACAATGGGGGCATCAAACAGAGCTCCCATTTCTTCAATGGCGCGCTCAAAATCGGTTGATGTTTCACGGAATGCCGCAAATTGTGCTACCTTTGCGACGCGAACTTTGAGCCTAATTGGCGTTTCCTCCTCAAACTTCTCCAAGGCATCTCTCTTTAGAACCGGGAAGTATGCAAAGGATTTTCCTGAGGCGAATGCCGCAGCATACCGACATAGTCGGCCAACGGACAATTTCTGATCATATTGCATAGCAATAATCTTCGAGGTGGGATCGTAGCAAAACGCTGTATGATGCCCTAGTCGCTCGATGGGCAAGGGATCCGTCGAGTTTTCGGTGGGATGACTTGGGAGGTTTTCAGTTGAACTCTAGTAAAATCACCTGTCAATATACCAGATGCGGCATTTAGATCTTCTAACCGCATACAAACGCCATCGCCGACATCGATTTCTCGATCAGTCAAGCGACGACCCATTGCTGATGCGAAAGCGTCCTCCAACGAGAGACCGGACGTACCGACAGCTTCTAACTGATAGAATCGAATCGTTACCCTGCGATCCATAGCACCTCCCTAACCCGCAGTTGCTAAACGGATTCTTGCAATAGCGTCAAACACTCGCAGCTGCGTGAAGGCACTTGCGTTGGTGCTGCCGATTAATATGCGGCAAGGTTTATCCCTTATTTCAACTGGGTAAATGTTTGGGCAGAGCCTGTTATAGGATCAGCGAGTCGTCTGCCGCCGACTGCGGCTCACCTCTGACCAGCGAGCCAAATTGAGCTCTTGCTGATCCTTTGCCCGCGCCGCTACCATGTTCCCGATTCGTTCACAGGCAGTCGGGCATGCGTATCAGTCGCGACCATCTCACCTTCAAGGCGCTGGTCGCGCTGTATGAAGTGGCACAACAGGGATACCAAGGGCTGGTGCCGCAGACGCGCAGCCTCCGGTTCCTGCTTGCCTACCTTCACAGCGTGGGCCGCGACGATCGGTCCTTCATCGACCAGTTCTGGCAGACCTGCCAAGCCACGCCCCCTGGGCCGCAGCCCGGCTATCAGCGGGGCACCTACCTCAACACGTGCTGGCAGGCGATCGCACGCAGCGCAGGCGTGACACTCCACATGGAGTTTATGGAGCGGATCCAGTCAGGCGGGCGGATCGAGGCCGACCGGCGCCGGGAGGCGAGCGAGGCGCTCGCCGCGTCGATCCGCTATGTCCGCTTGCAGGATGAAGAGGCAAAGAATCTGAAGCGGGTCAATTACTGGCGGCCCGCGGTGAAGCCGCGCTACGCGTCGGAAACACCGGCCCCCTCACCTCCATCCGATCAGCCGGATATGGCCGCTGAAGATCCAGCACGTCCTGACAGCTGCCCGTCAGCCAGCGGTCCTGATCCTCGGGTGCCAGAATAGTGATCATCGCCTTGGGGTGGATCGGCGCCACCAGCTCGTTCGGATCGCACGTCACCATCGCGAAGTAGCGGGTGCCGGCGATCTCACGCCAGAAGCCGGCGATGGCCATGATCGGCTGATCGGTGACCTTGAACCACATCTCGCCTTTCACGGGCGGCCCGTCGCCCACCTTGTGCTTGTCCGGCGTCCACTCGCAAAATTCGCTCAGCGGGATGAGGCAGCGGTTCTCCGGCTGCTCGGCCAGCGCGCGCCATTGCGGCAGCCTCAGGTTGCGCACGTTCGTCATGGGCCACGGTGCCTGCCCTGCCGTTACATCCCATGCCATCACGTCGAGTCCACGCTTGGCACCCTCCGCCCGCACGACATAGGCGCGCGACTTGGGGTATAGCTCGCGGGGATTGAAGCGATTGTCCCGCGGCCGTTCGGCAAGCCAGTCCGCCGAAAACGACTCCAGCAGCGTCTCCGGCTCGCCTGCCATTCTTGCCCGATTGCACATCGGCTTCGTTAATCCACGCCAATCCCGCAGGCCGAACGATCCGTGATCGCCTTCAGGTTCCGTGAAGAGATGCAGTGGGAG
>NZ_CAMLAC010000025.1 GCF_946477935.1 uncultured Sphingomonas sp.
ATCTACACAAGGAGTATCGTCGGCAGCGTCAGATGTGTATAAGAGACAGGCCATAGTTCACCGCCGGGTCCGCCTTCGGATCGAAGAAGGGCGGCTGGAGGATCGCGGCCGGGAAGACGATCTCGTTCATCGTCGGATTGGCATAGGCGTTGATGGTCATGGGGGTCATGAACCATTCGGCACGGTCGATCGGCTTGCCCAGCTTGTTCAGGTCGCGCTGATATTCAAACGCGTTGGAGCGCGCGACATTGCCGACCAGATCGTCACGACGGATCTGCAGCGCCGAATAATCGCGCCACTGGTCGGGATAGCCGATCTTGGGCGTGAAGGCGGCGAGCTTGGCCAGCGCCTTGGTCTTGGTCTCCGGCGCCATCCATTCCAGGTTGCGCAGCCGCTCGCCCATCGCGGCGATGACGTTCTTCACCAGATCGTCGGCCGCAGCCTTCGATTCGGGCGGGAAATATTTGGCGACATATTGCTGGCCGATCGCTTCGCCCATGCCGCCCGACACCAGGCTGACGCCGCGCTTCCAGCGGACCTGCTGCTCGGGCGTGCCCGACAATTGCGTGCCGTAGAAAGCGAAATTCGCCTTGTCGAAATTGCTCGACAGATACGGTGCATAGGCGCGCAACACCTTCAGCATCGCAAAGTCCTTCAACACCGGCAGCGGCGTATCGGCGAAGGCCTTCGCTTCACCGGTGATCGCGCTGGGCTGCGCGACCAGATAGGCCGGGCGGTTCGCGGTGCCGAGCGCAGTCATATACTGCGCCCAGGGGAAGCCCGGCGCCTTGGCGGCGAAGTCGGCGGCGGTCCACTTGTTGTAGGTCTTGTCCGCGTCGCGGCTTTCGATGCGCGTCCAGTGCGCATTCGCGATCGTCTTTTCCAGGTTGAACACCGCCGCCGCACGCGCCTGCGCGTTCGGCTCGCCCGCCAGCGTCAGCATCTGCGCCAGATAGGCCTGGTAGGCGGTGCGGATCGCCGCCAGCTTGGCGTCATCCTTCAGATAATAGTCGCGGTCGGGCAGACCCAGCCCCGACTGACCGAAGCTGACGATATAGGTATCGGGCGCCTTGTCATCCTGCCCGACATAGGTGCCGAACAGGCCACCGACCCCCTGGCGCTGCAGCGCGGCCATCGCCTGCACCAGCGCGGTCTTGTCGCGCGCGCCGGTCAGCGTGGCGATCATCGGCTTGACCGGCGCCACGCCCTTCGCGTTCACCGCCGCCTCGTCCATGAAGCTGCTGTAGAAATCACCCACCTTGTCGCCGGGGCGCGCGGCCGCGGCGTCGAGGATGGTGCGCGTCCGCTCCAGCGACAGGTCCTGAAGAACGTGGAACATGCCGTAGGACGAGCGATCCGCAGGGATCTCAGTCGCCTTGTACCAGGTGCCGCTGGAATGATCGAAGAAGTCGGTGCCCGGCTTCACGCTCAGGTCGCGGCCGCCCATGTCGAAGCCGAAGTCGCCGATCTGCGGCTTGTTCGCGCTGGCAGGCGCGACCGGACCGGTTGCGGCCTTGCCGACGGTGCGGGTCTGATTGGTCTGGCTTTGTGCGAATGCAGCGGTGGAGGCGAGCAGGCAGGCGACGAGAATCGACTTACGCATCAAGGGTCCTTTTACATGAAGGCGCTTCGATGCTGCGTGTTCTAACGGGGTAGCACGCCGCCTCCAATAGATTTGCGGCAATCCTTGCGACCTTATTTCACGGATGGGCGCGGCGGTGGCGAACCCGCCATTTGTGCGCGATCCACAGGCGCCAGCCGAGCGCGGTGCCGGCATAGCCCAGTATCGCGCATCCCGCGGTCAGCACGCATAGTCCCAGGCCGAAGGACGGGCCCTGTTCCCACAGCCAATGGAATGCGCCCGTCGCCCATTGCAGCCAGCCGGTCGCGGTTTCCGCCACCGGCTGCGCGATCAGCGGCGTATCGGTACGCAGCAGCGCATGGCCCATTTGATAGGCGATGTACCAAAGGATCGGCGTGGTCAGCGGGTTGGTGATGAACGTGGTCAGTGCCGCGACCGGTACATTGGCGCGCGCCGGCAGCGCAAACAGCGCGGCAATGGCGATCTGCGCCACGGGAAACAGGAACCCTGCCACCATGCCCAGCGCCACGCCGCGCGGCACCGACCGGCGGGTGAAGCGCCACAGCTCGGGCGCCAGCACGCGGTGCGCGACGGGGCGGAGCAGGCGATTATGCTCCATGCTGTCGCGCGTCGGCATATTGCGCCGCATCCAGGCGACGGTGCGGGACCACATGGTCGGCGCCGCCGAGGCCATCAGCCCCGGTCGCGCAGGATACGGCCCTGCTCGCGCTTCCAGTCGCGCTCCTTGATCGTTTCGCGCTTGTCGTGCGCCTTCTTACCCTTGGCGAGTGCCAGTTCCACCTTCGCGCGTCCTTGCGAATTGAAGTACACGGTCAGCGGCACCAGGGTCATCCCCTCGCGCGCGACCGCTCCGTGCAGCTTGTTGATCTCGCGCTCATGAAGGAGAAGTTTACGGGGTCGCTTGGCCTCGTGATTAAAGCGGTTGCCGTGGCTGAATTCGGGCACGTTGCTGTTGATCAGCCACACCTCGCTGCCCTTCACCTCGGCATAGGATTCGGCGATCGAACCCTCGCCGAAGCGGAGCGACTTCACCTCCGTACCGGTCAGGGCGATGCCTGCCTCGTACGTCGTGTCGATGGCATAATCGAAGCGGGCGCGCCGGTTCTCGGCAACGATCTTCTTCTTGTCGAAGGTACGGGGTTTCGGACGCATGGGACCGGGGATGTAGGCGGTCACAGCCTCCGTGAAAAGCGGGCGTGCGACGGCCGGGGATCAGAACGGGATTTTCAGGCGCATCATTGCCCGGTTGCTGGGAAAGCCGCCGACGCCGGCCTGCTCTGTCTCGGCGGAAAGTTTGGCATTGCCGAATACGCGCACCTCCGCCTTGGGGATGGTGGGTTCGGTATAGCGCTCGGGTACCGGTTTCAGGCGGTACGGCTGATCGGTGCGGGCACACACGACGACCTCATCACCCGCTGCCGATCGATCGCAATCGGGCGCTGCTCGCAGAGCCTTGGGTACGGGCAGCACCGGGCCGGATACCGCTTGCAAACCGAACAGCAGCGTGGGCAACATCGTCAGGTCTCCCATCCCGTGATGTTTTGCAGGCTGTGCTTCGATTGGGGCGGGATGATGGCGGGTGCGGTGGAAGTTTTTTCGCGCGGAGGCGCGAAGCCGCGAAGAAGAAAAGGGGTTACGCGGAGGCGCGGAGAGTTTCCCGAGCCGAAGGCTCTCGATCCTCATGGCCGTCTAAGATCGTCTCCCGATCGCCAAGGCACGTCCTGTTCTCCGCGAGCGCAACTCTCCGCGCCTCCGCGCGAACAAATCTTCTTCTTCGCGGCTTCGCGTCTTCGCGTGAACCAGATCCCTTCTTACACGAGCCCCGCATGCGCTAGCGCAGCGTCGACCGCTGCACGGGCCGCCTCAGAAGGCCAGGTCATCGGCAGACGCAAGCCCATCGGCATGTCAGGCCGCACGCGCGACAAAGCGTACTTTACCGGCCCTGGCGAAGCATCGGTGAACATCGCGTCGTGCAGCGGGAACAGCCGGTCGTGCAGTTCCAGCGCGCGCGCACCATCGCCCGCCGCGCATGCCGCCTGGAAGTCGGCGCACAGCCGGGGCGCGACATTGGCGGTGACGGAGATGCACCCCACCCCGCCCATTGCGTTGAATGCCAAAGCCAGATCGTCGTTGCCCGACAACTGACAGAAGTCCCCACCCAGGCCGGCGCGGTGCTGCGATACGCGGGCGAGCGCACCGCTGGCATCCTTCACCCCGACGAAAATGTCCGGCGCTGCCGCGACGATGCGGACCAGCGTCGCCGGCTGGATGTCGGTGACGGTGCGGCCGGGGACGTTGTAGAGCACGATCGGCAACGGCGCCTGCTCGGCAAGTACCGCGAAGTGACGCGCGATGCCGTCCTGGCTCGGCCGATTGTAATAGGGGGGCACCATCAATGCGGCATCGGCGCCCGCATCCTTGGCGGCCTGCAGATTGGCCGCCGCCACGCCCGTGTCGTTCGAGCCTGCTCCCGCGATCACCGGCACCCGGCCCGCCGCCTGCTCGACGCAGATGCGTACGACGCGGAAATGCTCGTCCTTGGGCATGGTCGCCGCCTCGCCCGTGGTGCCGCATGCAACCAGTGCGGTGGAGCCCTGTTCGATCTGCCAATCGACGAAGGCACGGAACGCCTCCTCGTCAAACGCGCCGCCGACATGATCGCCAGTGTCCGCGAACGGCGTCACCAATGCGGGAATCGATCCTGAGAACATGGAAGAAAATGCGCTCCTGCTGCGCTGATGAGCCAATTTGTTCAGGACATGTACGGGTGGGAGCCTTATCCTGTCCAGCATGGTGACTGCTTTGAAACCCGTGATGATGCTGGCGGCCTTTGCCGGCGTGACCCTTCCTCCCCAACAGACCACCCAGTCGCAGGACCAGCTCGACCGCTATCGCACCCAGATGGCGAACATGCCGCCCAGCGCGCAGACCGCCAATGCGATGCCTGCCGACGGCACGATCGCCGCGGCGCTGGCGCAGTGGCGCGCGCTGCAGCAGACCGACTCGCTGCCCTTCGACAGCTATGCCGGCTTCCTGATGGCGCATCCCGGCTGGCCGGGCGAGACGAGCAACCGCCGCGCCGCCGAACGGCAGGCGGCGAACTTCACCGCTGCGCCCGCGAGCATCGTCGCCTATTTCCGCCGCTTCCCGCCGCAGAGCGCCGCCGGCGGCGTCGCCTTTGCCCGCGCGCTCCAGGCGACGGGTGCGAATGCGGAGGCAGCACAGGCGGCCCGCACCGCATGGCGGCGAGGCCCATTGTCGCCGACCGACGAAGCGCTGGTCTTGTCCAGCTTCGGCAGCGCGCTGACGCCCGACGACCATGATCAGCGGATGGACGCGCTGCTGTGGCAGGGCGCGACCAGCGTCGCCGCCCGGCAGATCGGCTTTACGAGCACCGCCAGGCGCCCGATCTTCGAGGCGCGGCTGGCCTTCCGCACCAATGCCGCCAACGCGTCCGATCTGTCGGCCGCGACGCAAGCGCTTTACGCCAATGATCCCGGCTATATCGCGGACCGTGCGACATGGCTGCGCAATAGCGGCGCCAGCCCCAGCGCACGCGGCTGGCTGGCCCGCCCGCGCACGCTGGCCAGCCGCCCCGGCAACGTCGAGAAATGGTATGAGGCGCTGCTGGTCAACGCCCGTGCCGCCGCCGCCGACAACCAGTTGCAGACCGCCTACGACATCGCGCGGCAGGTGGATGACGCGTATCCCGCCGGCACCGACGTCTCGACCAAGCCCTATGGCGAGCGCGATGACTATACCAGCCTGGTATGGCTGGGCGGACAGACGGCGATGAAGCTGAACCGCCCTGCCGACGCGATGGTGCTGTTCGAGCGCTATGGGCGCGGCAGCCAGTCACCGCAGACCCGCGCCAAGGGCTTCTACTGGGCGGGCCGCGCGGCCGAGGCGGCCGGGCGCACCAGCGAGGCGGCCGCCTTCTATGCGCAGGCGGCCGGTTACCGCGACCAATTCTACGGGCAATTGTCGCTGGAGCGTACCGGCCAGCCCCTGGTCGCGCCGCCTGCCATCGCCGAGCCGGTCATCGCGCCCGCGGTGCGGCAGGCCTTCGCCAACCGGGAGGTGGTGCGCGCCGCCCGCTTCCTGGGCCAGATCGGCCAGTATCAGGATCAGAGCGCCTTCGTCCGCCAGATCGCGGCCGATGCCACGACGGAAACCGATCACTGGCTTGCCGCCGACCTGTCACGCCAGATCGCGCGGCCCGACCTAGCGGTGATGGTCGGGCGCAGCGCCATGCAGAACGGCCTGACCGACTATTCCGCCGCCGGCTTCCCGACCGTGCCCGTGCCCCAAGGCTATGAGGGCAACTGGACGCTGATCCACGCCATCGCGCGGCAGGAAAGCCAATTCGACCGCGCCGCGGTCAGCCATGCCGGCGCGCGCGGCCTGATGCAGTTGATGCCCGCCACCGCCGCCGAACAGTCGGGCAAGATCGGCCTCAGCTACTCGCCCGCCGCGCTGACCACCGATCCCAACCTGTCGATCCAGCTCGGCTCCAGCTATTTCGAACGCATCTACGGCAATTACGGCAGCTATCCGCTCGCCATCGCCGCCTATAACGCCGGTGGCGGCAACGTGAACAAGTGGCTGCGCCAGAATGGTGACCCGCGCACCGGCGCGATCGACATCGTCGACTGGATCGAGCAGATCCCTTACATGGAAACCCGCAACTACGTGCAGCGCGTGCTGGAAAACGCGGTCGTGTACGACCTGATGAACCCGGCCCGCGCCAAAAGCCGGAGCGCGAAGTCGCCGTTGAGCTGGTATCTTGGCAAATCCGGCCGGCCGGGTTGATCGCGCAACCGTGACCGATCGGCCCAACTATATCACGCCGGCCGGCTATGCCGCGCTGCGTGCCGAATATGAGCAACTGTTCGGCAACGAGCGGCCGAAGCTGGTCGATACCATTGCCTGGGCGGCGGGCAATGGCGACCGCTCGGAGAATGGCGACTATATCTATGGCCGCAAACGCCTGCGCGAGATCGACCGGCGGCTGGGCTGGCTGTCGAAGCGGATGAAAGCGGCCAAGGTGGTGGATCCTGCGCGTCAGGAGGACCGGAGCCGCATCTGGTTCGGTGCCACCGCCACCATCGCCGACGAGGATGATCAGGAACGCGTCCTGACCCTGGTCGGCGATGACGAGGCAGAGGCGGGACAAGGCCGTGTGGGCTGGAACGCTCCCATCGCACGCGCTCTGCGCGGGGCGGCGATTGGCGACCTGCGCCGTGTTCACCTGCCTGCCGGCGAGCGGGAATATGAGGTCATCGCCATCACCTATCCGGTGGCCTGAGGAACGGGGCTGCTCCATCGCCGGTTCTTTCCCTGCATAAAGTACAGGAGAGAGAACATGGAACATCCCCGCACCACCAGCGCGCGCGATCATGACGACAGCGCGATCATCGACGCCGCCGATCGCTCGCCCGAGGGGATCGGCCACGCCGGCGGGCGCCTCGCCACCGATGTCGGGACGCAAAACGACCTGACCCGCGAAGTCGACGACCCCGAGGCGCATGACCGCGTTACAAAGGAAGACGCGATTGCTAACGATACCGCCTACCGGTCCGATCGGCGGGGCGGCAACGAATAAGGACGGCCATGGCGGACGACGTACCGGCGCGTAACATCGCGCTGCTGATCGATGCGGACAACGCCACCCCCTCCGCCCTCGATCCGGTACTGACGGTGCTGGCCGAGCTCGGCACCGTCAACGTCCGCCGCGCCTATGGCAACTGGTCCAAGCCCGGCCTGAAGGGCTGGCGTGACATGTCGGTCAAACACGGCATCGAGCCGCAGCAGCAGTTCGACATGACCAAGGGTAAGAATGCCACCGACATGAAGATGACGATCGACGCGATGGACCTGCTGTTTCGCGGCCGTGTGCAGGGTTTCGGCATCATGTCATCGGACAGCGACTTCATGCCGCTGGCGATGCGCATCCGCCAGGACGGCATTCCCGTCTATGGTTTCGGCAGTTCCCGCACGCCCGAGGCGTTCAGGCAGGCCTGCACCCGCTTCATCGACGTGACCGCACTGACCGAGCGCCCGAAGCCCTCCCCCGCCGATGTGCCGCTGTCTGAATCCCTGCCGCCCGCAATCGAGACCCGATCGGGGGATAGCGCGGTGCGTGCGGTGGACGATGATCTGCTGAAACTGCTGATCGATGCCTATACCTCGGTCAAGCGAGACGATCGCGGCTTCGTCAGCCTGTCCGCCATGGGCCAGCTCGCAGGCAACCGCTCCAGCTTCGACGCACGCAATTACGGCTTCCGCCACCTTTCCGATCTCATCAAGGCCGTGCCCAACTTCCAGACCGAGCGCCGCCCCGATGGCCGCCTGTTCGTGAAGCGGGTGCGCTGAGAGAAGCGGGTACTGCCTTCACACGCTGACCGGTCGCCCACGAACGAAAACGGCCCGGCCTCCTTGGGGAAGCCGGGCCGTTTCCTGAAGTGTCGGACCTTGGCGCTTACTTGCGCAGGGTCAGGCCACCACCGAAACGCTTGTTGAAGCGTGCGACCTGGCCACCCGCGTCCAGCAGCTGGCCACGACCACCGGTCCAGGCCGGATGCGCCAGAGGATCGATGTCGAGCTGCATCGTGTCGCCTTCCTTGCCCCAGGTGGAGCGGGTTTCAAACACGGTGCCGTCGGTCATCTGGACCTTGATCATGTGGTAGTCGGGATGCGTATCGGTCTTCATGGCGGTAGCTCCTGCGTGGCTGGTACCGACCAGCCGAGAATGCGAAGCGGCGCCCATAGCGAAAGGGCGCCGCCCGGTCAAACACCTGATCGAGAGGCGATCAGGCAGGCTTTGGCGGGTCGGCGATCATCGCGGTGAAATTCGCCTCCGCGACGACCTTTCCGTCGATCTTGGCAACGCCGGCGAACTTGCAGACGGCGGCCCGCTTCTGGACGAAGCTGACCTCCAGATGCAGCAGCACGCCCGGTTCCACCGGCTTGCGGAACTTGGCGCCGTCGATCGCCATGAAATAGACGAGCTTGCCCGATCCCGCGAGCCCCAGGCTTTCCACCGCCAGCACGCCAGCGGCCTGCGCCAGCGCCTCGACGATCAGAACGCCGGGCATGATCGGCCGGCCGGGGAAATGGCCCTGGAAGAAGCCTTCGTTGATCGTCACCGCCTTGACCGCCGTGATCGACGTGTCGGGCACGAGGCTTTCGACACGATCGACCAGCAGCATCGGATAACGGTGCGGAAGGGCCGCCATGACCCGCCCGATATCGAGCGGCCCCATGGCGGATTTCACCTCTTCAGTCACCGGGTCGCTCACCGGCCGCTGTTGCGGCGGGTATTGGCGGCGGGCGCTGGCGTGGCGGCAGGCGCAGTGCCGGCGGGAGCGGCGCCAGCGGCCTGGCCACCCTGGCCCGGCTGCCAGTTGGCCGGCGGCGTCGTGTTGACGGTAGGAACCAGACGGTCGAGTTCCGCCGTCACGGCCGCGGTGATGTCGGCGGTCGGCTGCATGAACAGCACGGCCTGCGGCGAGACAAGCAGGCTGACATTCTTGGCACGGACAGCGCTCTGCACCGCTTCGCCCAGGCGGTTCTGGATCTGCTCGATGGCATAGGCCTGCGCACGCTGTGCCGGCTGGGTCAGACGCTGAAGCTCCTGGTTTGCGGCGGTCTCGCGCGTCTGGATCTGCTGCGCCTGGGTCTGCAGCGCCTGCTGATTGGCGTTCGGCGCCGCGCGGGCGGTGTTGAACTGCTGGATCAGCGGCTGCAATTCGGTCGACAGCGCCTGGCGGCGTGCTTCGGCCTGGTCGAGCTGCGCCTTGTAGGTCGTCTCGATCTGGGTGCGTGCGGCCGTCCAGGCGCGCGAGTTGGCGATCGCGCCCTGCGGATCGGCGACCGCGACACCACCGACCTGCGCCGCGGCCGGAGCCGCAGCAAGGACGCCAGCGGCGAGGAGGAGAGTCGTGAACGTCTTCATCAGAACTGTGTCCCTACGTTGAAGGTGATGAGCTTGGGGTCGTCGCCGGCCTGGGTCACCAGCGCCTTGGCAAGATCGATACGCAGCGGGCCGAACGGGGAATTCCAGTTCACGCCGATGCCCACCGACACGCGCGGCGTCCAACGACCACCGTAGTAATTTTCCACGAACGGCGTGTTGCGTTGAAGGGTGTTTACCGTGGTTCCGGTGCAAACGCCATTGACGAGCGTGCCCGTGGCGCAAGTCGTGCCAAGACCTTCGGGCGTAGCGTACAATGCGTTGCCATTGGCATCACGCTGGATGTTGCCCACCAAAGTGGGTGACCCATCGACGTTGAAACGAAGATTGCCGCTGGCGTCACGCAGTTGCTCGAAGGGCGGATCGGCGGTCGGACGCGGGCGTGTCAGATTGAACAGCGAGCCCGCCTGCACATAAATGGATGGACGCAGACCCATTTCGCGCGCGCCCGATCCCAGTGGCAGTTCGAGTTCCAAGCGCGTCAGGTAGTAAGCCTTGCCGCCCAACGCGTCGTCGACCAACTGATTACGATCATTGTTCAGGATCGTCTCGCCAGCATCGTTCTGGGTAAAGAAGCGACGCTGTACGCGCGGGCCGACGCCGCGGATGTCGAATCCGCGGAACTGCGGCTCGCCCAGATAGAAGCGGTCGGTGATGCGGACGGGGTCGATGCCAGGGCCGCGGCTGCTTTCCAGCGAGTGGATGTAACCGCCCTCACCCAGCCACGACAGCACGAAGCCGCTGCCCAGCCCCTTGAACTTCGATCCCTCGGCGCGGGTACGGATGTACTTCACGTCACCGCCGAGACCGGCAAAGTCCTGGCTGAACGAGAAACGGTGGCCCGCGGTCGGGCGGAGGCGGCTGTTCAGGCTGTCATAGATCAGCGAATAGCCGACCGACGAGGTCCAGCGATTGCCGAGCTGCTCGCACAGGTAACGGCCGGCGATGGTGACGTCGCACTCCCCTGCTGCGTTGAAGAAGGAATTGGCGAGACCCACTTCGTCATAGGTGAGGCCATAGCGGCCGGACAGCGACCAATATTCGGTCAGCGGCACGCCGGCGCGCACCTGGAAACCGGTCGAAACCTGGCTGTAGGTGGTCTGGCGGTTGGTGCCGACGAAGTTGAACGCGTTGAAGTCGCGGCGGAAGATATCGACACCCATCGCGATGTTCTTGTCGAACACGTACGGTTCGGTGAAGCCGAGTTCGACCGACTTCGAATAGGCCGAATAGTTCACGCCGGCGCGCAGTTCCTGGCCCTTGCCGCGGAAATTGCGCTGGGTGATGTTGGCCTGGATGATGAAGCGTTCCAGTGACGAATAGCCGGCGGAAAGCTGCAATTCGCCCGTCGAACGCTCCTCGACGTTGGTTTCCAGCACCAGTCGGTCGGGCGCGGAACCGGGGTTCTGCTTGATCTCAAGCTTGTCCTGGAAGTAGCCGAGCGAGTTGATGCGGTCCTGCGAGCGGCGGACCTGGAAGCTGTTGAACGCATCGCCCTCGGCCAGACGGATCTCGCGGCGGACGACCTTGTCCTGCGTCTGCGTGTTGCCGTTGATCTCGATGCGCTCGACATAGGTGCGCTTGGCTTCGGCGATGTTGAACGTGACCGACATGGTCAGCGCCTCGCGGTCGCGCTGGAACTCGGGGTTCACGTCGGTGAAGGCATAACCGAACAGGCCCGCGGTCTGGCTGAGGCTTTCGACCGAATCCTCGACCAGCTTGGCGTTATACCAATCGTCCTTCTTCATCGGCAGCGAAGCGGCCAGCTTCGTGTTGTCGAAGTCGCGGATCTGACTGTCGACCGCCACGTCCCCAAACTTATAGCGCGGCCCCTCCTCCACCACATAGGTGATGATGAAGTCCTGCTTGTCCGGCGTCAGCTCCGCCACCGCGCTGGTGACACGGAAGTCGGCATAGCCCTCGGTCAGATAGAATTGCCGCAGCTTCTGCTGGTCATAGGCCAGCCGGTCCTGATCGTACGATGTGTTGGACGACAGCAGGCGGAACCAGCGCGACTGCTTGGTCGCCATCTCGCCGCGCAACTGGTCGTCGGAAAATTTTTCGTTGCCCAGGATGTTGATCTGGCGGACCTTGGACTTCGGGCCTTCGCTGATCTCGAACACCACGTCGACGCGGTTCTGGTCCAGGCTGACCATCTTGGGCTCGACCACCGCGCCAAACCGGCCCTGACGACGATACAGCTCGATGATGCGTGCCACGTCCTGGCGAACCGCGGTACGGGTGAAGATCTGGCGCGGGGCCAGCCGGATTTCCTTGGTGATCTTGTCGTTCTTGAGACGCTTGTTGCCCTCAAGGATCACGCGGTTGATGATCGGGTTCTCGCGCACGCGCAACACGATGTCGCCCGTCTCGACCCCGGCGATCGAGAAGTCGGCGAAGAGTTCGCTCGCCTGAAGGTCCTTGAGCGCCTGATCGAGCGTTTCCGGCGTGTAGGGGATGCCGACACGCAGCTTCGTGTAGGACAACACCGTCTCGGGCTCGATGCGCTGCGCACCCTCGACTCGCAGCGTCTTGATCGTGCGCACCGGTGCGGGTGTCACGCTGGGCACCGCGGCAGGCGCCTGTGCGGGGGCGGCGGCAGCACCCGGCCCAGCCGGCGCGATCTGCGCAAGGGCAGGAACGCCCGACAGCGCCGTACCCGCCAGCAGCACAGCGCCCGCGCGCACGAACTTCATACCAGTCATCGCTGTCACCAAACCCACCCCAGAAAAGTCGGACCGACCCCTGCGTTCGCCGCCCTGCCCCAGCTTGATCACCCGATCAAGCCGGCGAGATTCTTCCACAGGCCAAGATTACCCAGATCATTGAACGTCACGAACAGCATCAGCGTCAGGATCGCCAGCATTCCGCCGCGAAAAGCCCATTCCTGCGCCTCTGGACCCAGCGGTTGCCGCCGCACCGCTTCGATCGCGTAGAATAGCAAATGGCCACCATCCAGCATGGGCACTGGCAGCAGGTTGATGAACCCCAGATTGATGGACACCAGCGCGATCAGAAACACAAAGGCATCGAGCCCCAGCGCCATCTGCTCGCCGGAGACCTTCGCGATCGATAGCGGCCCGCCCAGTTCCTTGACCGACCGGCGGCCGGTAATGACCTGGCCCAGCGTTTCGACCATCATCGACACGATCTGACCGGTACGCTCCACCGCCACAACGGGCGCACGCAGCAGGCCGACCGGCTGGATCTCAGGCTTCGGGCCAAGCAGTCCCAAACGACCGATGCGATATTCATTGCCGAAACGGTCGCGCTGCAGATCGGTGGCGATCACCGCGTCGACCGAGGTTGACTGGCCGTCGCGAACCAGTTCGACGCGAACCCGCTCGCCGGCGCGGATCTGGATGAAGCGCACCATATCGGCGAAATCGTCGATGGGCCGGCCATCCAGCGCCGTGACGCGGTCGCCAGCACGCAGACCCGCGGCGGCCGCCGCACTGTTCGGCGCGACGGCGCCCGCAACCGGCGGCATGACCGCCTCGCCATACGCCAGGGCGAAACCCGCCAAAATCAGGATCGCGGCGGCGAAGTTGATCGCGGGGCCCGCTGCGACAATGATCGCCCGCTGCCACACCGGCTTGGCCTGGAACGTCCGCTGCCGCTCCTCGGCGGGCATGGACAGCCATTCCGCGCTGGGCTGGCTCGCCGGGTTCATGTCGCCGGAAAACTTGACATATCCGCCCAGCGGCAACCAGCCGACTTTCCAGCGGGTGCCGCGCTTGTCGGTAAAGCCCGCCACCTCGCGTCCGAAGCCGATGGAGAAGGCGTCCGCCTTCACCCCGAACCAGCGGCCGGCGAGGTAATGGCCCATCTCGTGGACGAACACGAGCGGGCCGATGACGAGCACGAAGGCGAGAATGGTCAGCAGGAAACCGGGTGTCTCGATCAAACGACGCAATCCTCTACGCGTTCGCCCGCCAAATCCCTCGCATGCGCATCGATTGCGAGTACCGCATCAAGCGTATCCGGCGGGGCCGGGTCGTAACGCTCCAGTATATCCTCGACGATTGCGGCAATTTCGAGGAAGCCGATGCGACGCGCCAGGAAAGCCGCCACCGCCACCTCGTTCGCCGCATTCAGGATTGCGGGCCGGGCGCCGCCCGCGACCAGCGCCTCGCGCGCCAGTCGCAGGGCCGGGAAGCGCACCGGATCGGGTGCGGCGAAATCGAGCCGCCCGAGGGCGACCAGGTCGAGCGGCGCCATCGGCGTCGCCATCCGGTCCGGCCAGGCAAGGCAATGCGCGATTGGCACGCGCATGTCCGATAGCCCCAACTGCGCCAGCATCGATCCATCGATATAGTCGACCGCAGAGTGGATCACCGACTGAGGATGGACGACAATCTCGATCCGGTCTTCCGCCACGGGGAACAGGCGCGCCGCCTCGATCAGCTCCAGCCCCTTGTTCATCATCGTTGCCGAGTCGATCGAGATTTTCGCGCCCATCGACCAGTTTGGATGCGCGACCGCCTGTTCGGGGGTCATGCGCGCCATGTCGTCGCGCGTCCTGTCGCGGAACGGCCCGCCGCTCGCGGTCAGGATGATGCGCCGAACCCGCTCGGGACGCGCAAAGTCAAAGCATTGATAGATGGCGTTATGTTCGCTGTCCGCGGGCAGCAGCGTCGCGCCGCTGCGCGCCGCCGCCGCCAGGATCAACTCGCCCGCCGAGACCAGCGGCTCCTTGTTGGCCAGCACCACCGTGCCGCCCGCTTCGATCGCGGCCATGGCGGGCTTCATCCCGGCGCAGCCGACGATCGCGCCCATCGTCCAGTCCGCGCCCAGAGCCGCCGCATCGCATACGGCCTGCGCCCCCCCGGCCACCTGCGTCGGTGTGCCGGCCAGCGCGTCCCGCAGTGCCGGCAGGCAGCTTTCATCCGCGACGACCGCCAGTTCCGCGTTGGTGCGCCGCGCCGCGGCGGCAAGCTTTGCGACATCGCAATTGGCGGTCAGCGCCCGCACGCGAAACTTGTCCGGCTCGCGTTCGACCAGGTCGAGCGTCGACGTGCCGACCGATCCGGTCGCGCCAAGGATGGTGACGGTGCGCATCAGATCAGCCGCGGTGCGATCACGAGAAGCGCCGCGATCGGCGCCACTGGCACGACGCCGTCCAGACGATCCAGCACGCCGCCATGTCCAGGCAGCACGTTACCTGAGTCCTTCACGCCGGCGCGCCGCTTGAGTGCACTCTCGAACAGGTCGCCGCCCTGCGCCAGCACCGCCAGGAACGGGGTGGCGACGGTCAGGCGCAGCGGAAGATCGTAAAGGACTTCCATGACGGCCGCCAGCAGGGTCGCCAGGACGACACCGCCGATCAGGCCGGACCAGGTCTTGGCCGGGCTGATCGAGGGTGCCAGCTTGGGGCCGCCAAAGGTGCGGCCGGTGAAGAAGGCGCCGCTGTCGCACGCCCAGACCAGCGCCATCGCCCACAGCGCCAGCACCAGCCCGTTCGGCTGTCCGCGGATCAGCAGCAGCGAAAAGACCGGCAGCCCGACATAGAGCACGCCCGCCCCCAGTGCGGGCCGCCGCGAGACGATGGTGACGAAGAAGAACGCGCCCGCGATCAAGCCGAGCGCGAAGAAGCCCGGCCCCGCTGCCAGACCGGGCGCCATGATCGCGAGCGGCACGGACAGCGCGAACTGTGCCATCCGCTTCGCCTTTGCATCGGCATGATGCAGGTCGGACCATTCGGCCATCATGAACAGCGCCACGACGACGGCAAGCAACCAGAAGAGCAACCCGCCCGCCATCAGACAGATGCTGGCCACCGCGATCATGACGAGGCTCGCCAAGATGCGCTTGGTCATGTTCGACATGCCGGCCGGCATGGGCGCAGGGTCGGTCACAAGCCCCCGAAACGTCGCTGGCGTCGGCCAAATGCCGCCACCGCCTCGCCAAGCGCTGCCTCGTCGAAGTCGGGCCAAAGCGTGTCGACGAACAGCAATTCGGCATAGGCCGCCTGCCACAACAGGAAGTTCGACAGGCGCTGTTCACCCGAAGTCCGGATGACCAGATCGAGCGGCGGCAGGCCATAGGTATCCAGTTCCGCCTCGATCGCGCCCGCGGTGATCGCCTCCGGCGCGATCTCGCCGGCCGCGGCGCGCGCTGCCAGTCGTTGTGCGGCCGCCACCAGTTCGGCCTGCGCGCCGTAGTTAAGCGCGATCACCAGGATCGGACCGGTGTTGGACGCGGTACGCGCCACCGCATCGTCGATCAAAGCGACCAGATCGGCAGAAAAACGCCGATAATCCCCGATGATGCGAAGGCGGACATTATCCGCAACCAGCTCGGCCAGGTCGTTCCGGATGAACAGGCGCAGAAGACCCATCAGGTCGCTGACCTCCGCCTCCGGCCGACGCCAGTTTTCCGACGAAAAGGCGTAAAGCGTCAGCGCCTCGATCCCCAGCGCACGCGCAGCGCGGGTAATGCGGCGCACCGTCTCCACCCCGGCCTTGTGCCCGGCGAAACGCGGCAACAGCCGTCGCTTCGCCCAGCGGCCGTTGCCGTCCATGATGATGGCGACATGCCGCGGCACCGCACCCGTATCGGGCACGGCGGCAAGCGATCCCAGGGCGACCTGCGCCGAGGCGGCCGGCGGGCTCACTTGCCCAGGATTTCCTTTTCCTTGGCGGCGGCCGCCGCATCGACGTCGGCAATCGTCGCGTCGGTCAGCTTCTGCACCTCCGTCTCATGCCGCTTGCGGTCATCCTCGCCGAACACGCCCTTCTTCTCGTCGGTCTTCAGGCTGTCCATGCCGTCGCGGCGCACGTTGCGCACCGCGATCCGCGCCTTTTCGGCATATTGCCCGGCCAGCTTGGCCAGCTCCTTGC
Source organism: uncultured Sphingomonas sp. (assembly GCF_946477935.1). Taxonomy (GTDB): domain Bacteria; phylum Pseudomonadota; class Alphaproteobacteria; order Sphingomonadales; family Sphingomonadaceae; genus Sphingomonas. Next base: position 16,421 of record NZ_CAMLAC010000025.1, read on the forward strand.
GGCGCTCTTCGGTCAGGTCGGGGATCGGCAGGCGCAGCGTCTGACCATCGTTGATCGGATTGAGGCCCAGACCGGCCGAGCGGATCGCCTTCTCGACAGGACCGACGTTCGACTTGTCCCATACCTGTACCGACAACATGCGGGGTTCCGGTGCGGACACGGTCGCCACCTGGTTCAGCGGCATGTGGCTGCCATAGACCTCGACGGTGACGGGATCGAGCAGCGCGGTGGAGGCGCGGCCCGTGCGCAGGCCGCCCAGATCGTGCTTCAGCGATTCGACCGCGCCGGCCATGCGGCGCTCCAGGTCGGATTTTACGTAGGCGGGCATCGATTACTCCTGGTTCTGCACGATCGTCGAAACGCCGTCACCGGCCAGCACGGCACCGAAATTGCCATGCTCGCGGATGTTGAAGACGACGATCGGGATATTGTTGTCGCGGCACAGCGCAATGGCCGAAGCGTCCATGACCTTCAGATCGTCGGACAGCACACGCGAATAGCTGACGGTTTCGTAGCGCGTCGCGGTCGGCACCTTCTTGGGATCGGCATCGTACACGCCGTCCACGCTGGTCCCCTTGAACAGCGCGTCGCACTTCATCTCGGCTGCGCGCAGTGCGGCACCGGAATCGGTGGTGAAGAATGGCGAGCCGACGCCGGCGGCAAAGATCACCACCCGGCCCTTTTCCAGATGCCGCTCGGCACGGCGCCGGATGAAGGGTTCGCAGACGCTGGACATCGGGATGGCCGACTGCACGCGCGTATCGACGCCGATCTGTTCCAGCGCGTTCTGCACGGCCAGCGCGTTCATGACGGTGGCGAGCATGCCCATATAGTCGGCGGTCGCCCGCTCGATCCCCTTGGCCGCGGCGGACAAGCCACGAAAGATGTTCCCCCCGCCGACGACCACACACAACTCATAGCCCTGGTTGCGCACGTCAGCGATCTCGCCAGCGACGCGGGCAGTAATGACGGGGTCGATCGCTAGACCGCCCTCGCCCATCAGGACTTCGCCCGAGAGTTTCAACAGGATGCGTTTGAAGCGTGGTGCGGTCATCAGATCTCGGCAGCTGGTTGGGGGAGCGGCGCGGACCTTAGGCGCGGCGACGCGCCGGGGCAACCTCGGCGACGTGCAGGATCAATCGTGATTTTGTGCATGGGGCTATGGCGGGAGAATTCTAGGATCGAACAGAAAATCCTTCCATATCAATCGCGTTACAAATCCGCACCAAATTGACATTCATTTCACGGATAATCGTTTTTTTACGCTCTGTTGATAACGATTGCGGCCATGATGATGCGCCGTACCACCGCCATGCTCGAGCCGGCATCGGTCCGCCGATCGCTCTGGAGGGCGACGCGTGGCGCGGTGATGGTCGAGTTCGCAATGGTGGCACTTCCCTTCTTCGCCATCCTGCTCGCGGCACTGATGACCAGCCTCGTCTTCTTCGCACAGCAGACCTTGGAAAGCGTCACGGCACGATCGGGTCGGCTGCTGCTGACGGGGAACGACAAGGCGATCATCGCAAGCAAGACCGCGTTCAAGGCGCGCGTCTGCCAGGATCTTCCGACCTATCTGCGCTGCGAAAACCTGTTGCTGACCGCGGCCAAACCCGACGCGTTCTCGGCCGCGAATTTTGCGCAGCCCGCGATCCGCTTCGACGCCGGGGGGAAGCCGGTCGACGATCTGCCCTTTGCCGTTGGCGGTCCCGGCAAGATCACGGTTCTGCGAGTCCTGTATGTTTGGGACCTGCCGACCGTATCGCTGGGCTATGATATCTCCAATCTGCCGGGGGGACGTCGACTGCTGGTTGGTACGGCGATCGCGCGGGCGGAGTTGTACAAGTGAGGCCGCTGACGGCACTGGCGGAGGATCGGTGCGGCGTGGCGCTGATCGAGTTCGCGTTCACCTTTCCAATCCTGCTGCTGCTGTTCCTGGGTGGCTATCAGCTGGCCGATGCGGTGGCGTGCAAGCGCAAGGTGGGGTTGGCGGACCGTACGATCGTCGATCTGGCGAGCACGCCGAAGATGGTGACGGCGGCGGAGCTTGAGACGATCCTGGAATCCGCGAACGCGATGCTGGCGCCCTATCCCGGCGCGAACGCCAGCGTGCGGATATCGCAGGTAGCGGTGGACGCCCGGCGCCGGGTCAGCATCGTCTGGAGCCGCGGGTCGAACGTCGCCAGGCGCACCCGTGTCACCACCGCGGAGATCCCACGGCAGCTCAGGGTCGCGAACACTTATCTCGTCATGGGCGAGGTTACCTACGCCTATGATCCCGGCGTCGCCTATCGCTCGGTGGGCAAGCTGAACTTCTCCGACCGCTTCTTCATGAACCCCCGCAACTCCAACATGGTCGCTTGCAATGACTGTCGCTGACATGATCGCCGCCGCATCGCGCGGGGTTCGCCGGCTGCACGAGGATCGTCGGGGCAATGTGCTGATGCTGACCGCATTCGCGCTGCTGCCGATCACCTTCGCGACCGGCATGGGCATCGATTACAGCCGCGCCAAGCGCACCGAAAGCAAGCTGGACGCGGTCGCCGACGCGGCAAGCCTGGCGGCGGTCACGCAGGTCACGATGGAGCAGCCGATCGGTGCCGCCTGCGCTGCTGCGCGCAACACCTTCGTAACCCAGACAGGGGGACTGGACGGCCTGTCGCTCGACGTCAGCAAACCCGCGGGCTTGAAGATCGTCATCACCGACACCTATGCCACCGGCACGGCAGCCCCCTATACCTGCCCGACCAACCCGAATGCGAACGCTGCGGGCGAACGACCGCTCACCCGCAAGGCGGTGGTCAGCTATGCGGGCACGTCGGCCAACAGCTTCGCCGGCGTGCTCGGGGTGGCCACGCTTGCGGTGGCCGGCACCAGCACGTCGCAGACGATCAAGGCGCCCTATATGGACGTTTATCTCGCGCTCGACACGTCGCAATCCATGGGACTGGCCGCGTCGGACGAAGATGCCAGGAAATTGTGGCAAGTCACTTACGACATGAACAGTGACGTTCCCGGAAACAAACGCGGCTGTCAATTCGGTTGCCACGTAAAGGGGCTTCATCATGGCCAGTGGGAGAAATATTCCAACGAGGAATTGGCAAACAAGTTCGGCATCAAGCTGCGGGTGGATATCGAACGCATCGCCGCGCTGGACATGATCAACACGGCACAAACAAGTCAGGATAAGGACCGCTTCTATCGGTTCGGGGTCTATGAGTTCGGCACCGATTTGCGAAAGGTGCAGGCGCTGACCGATGACTTGGGCAGCGTGAACAGCACCGTGTCGAGATTGACGCTTGGCCCCAATGACGGAGCGGTCGGCTACGGCGATACCAATCTGGCCGCGGTGATGGATGGCATGGCTGCCCAGATACCTGAGAGCGGTGATGGCACCACGCAGGCGGACGCCCGCAAGTTCCTGTTCATCGTCACGGATGGCGTGCAGGACCTGTGCGGCGGCGGGCATTGCATGGCGCTGATGGACCCGGCCAAATGCGAGACGCTGAAGCGGGACAAGAAAGTGACGATCGGCATCGTCTATACCACCTATCTGCCGGTCAAGAAATTCCCGGCCGATGATAACAGCACTGAACTTGCCTTCGAATACAACTGGTTGATCGCTCCCCTGCCGCCGTCGCGGATCCGCCCCGCCCTGGAGCAATGCGCGTCGCCCGGATGGATGCTGGAAGCATCGGACGGGAACGGTATCCATGCCGCGATGCAAAAGCTGTTCACCCTCGCCACCCAGGCGCCGACGATCATCCACTGACGGAGACTACCCCGTGCCGCCCCCCGGACGGGCGGCACGGGGGTTTGGCCTTACCTTCCCAGCCAGCGGGTGACCGCGGGCTGCAACTGTGCGGCCGTGCCCTTGCGGACGCCGATCTGCGAGATGGCGCGGGTGGCGCCGCCACGCGAGCCCGAGGGCAGATACTGGTCCGCAAAGGCCGTGATCTTGCCCGGCATGGCCGGATCGCTGGAGCCGGCGCCAAGCCCGACGATGAAGCCCGAGCGCGTGCTTTCCTCCAGGAAGCTGTCGACCAGCGTACGGTTGGCGACCGCCCAGTCGAAGGCGAGATCGGGGTGCGTTCCCGCGATCGAGCGGAGCAACGCGGCGCGCTGCGGCGGCGTGAAGGTGTCGGTCTTCAGCACCGCCAGCGCACGTGCGGCGATGGCGGGATCATCGGCATAGCCGAGCAGCGTGACGTAGCGGTTCTTCGCGACAGGGCTGCGCTCCGCCTTGGCCAGCGCCAGGAGCTGGTCCCACTCCGCCGCGGTCGCGTTGCTGGCATAGGTGGACAGGATCGGGGCGCGGATGGCGGCGGGGATGGCGCCCGGATCGGTGCGCAGCGCCGTGACATAGGCGCGGGCGCGCGCCGCGACATCCGCGTCGCCGTCGCCACCCAACTGGCCGATCAACTGTTCGCGCAGGTTGCTGACCAGCGCCGATTCGCCCGGCTTCGCGTCCAGCCCGATGCGAGCCAGCACCGGCTTCAGCACCTGCGCGGTGCGCTGGCGCAAGGAAGCCTCCAGCGGCGTGCCGCGGTACAGTCGCTCCAGCGTGCCGAGCTTGCCCGCCACCGTCGCCCATTCCAGCGGATCTGCATCCGCGCCCACCTGCCCCATCACCGCGAACCAGCGCGACAGATCCTGATAGCCGCCCGCCGCCAGCGCGAAATCGTCGCCCAGCGTGCCGAGCCGGTCGTCCAGCGCCATCTTGCCATAATCGCGCACGATGGCGGCGTGACCCGCCTCGTCATACATCACGCGGGTATAGCTGCCCTTGCCACGGTTCAGCACCAGCGTGCCGCAACCGGGCACCTTGACCGGGGTCGCCGCGCTGCCGGTGACGGTGGCGCGCGCCTCGCCGCCGCCGATCGTCGCGACGCGAATCGGCACGTGCCAGACCTGCGGCACCTTCGATGCGGCATCAAGGCCGAAGCGGCCCTGGGTCAGCGAGGCGACCGTCGCCCCGCCCTCGCAGCGGCTGCCGGTCATGGTGACGAGCGGCACGCCGCCTTGCAGGGTGAAGTCGTTGGCGATGGTTTCGATCGGCTGGCCCGAGGCGGCGGCCAGTTCCGCCCAAAGCTGCTTGGTAACGGTGTTGCCGTACTTGTACTTGGCCATGTAGCGGCGAATGCCTTCGCGGAACGGCGCTTCGCCCAGCGTCGACTCCAGCATGCCGATCACCGACTGGCCCTTCAGATAGGTGATGCTGTCGAACGCCTCGCCGATCTGGTCCACCGTCTCCACCTTGCGGATGATCGGGTGGGTGGCGGAGGTGGCGTCGATCGCCATCGCGCTTTCCCGCGCGCCGACGACCTCGGCCGCCTGCGCCTTCCAGCTCGGGTTGAGATCGGCGGTGGCCTTGTTCTCCATCCACGAGGCGAAGCCCTCGTTCAGCCACAGATCGTCCCACCAGGCCATGGTGACGAGATCGCCGAACCACTGGTGCGCCATTTCATGCGCGACAACGGTGTGGATACGCTGCCGGTTGCTTTCGGTGGCGATCTTGGGATCGAACAGCAGCTCGGATTCGAAATAGAAGATCGCGCCCCAATTCTCCATCGCGCCGAAAAACTGGCTGGAGCCGGGGCCGGCGATCATGTCCATCTTGGGCAGCGGATAGCGCTGGCCGAAATAATTGTTGAAATAAGGCAGCAGCTTGGATGCCGCCCCCAACGCGTAATCGCCCTGATCGACCACGCCCTTGCGGCTGATGATGCCGATCTGCACCCCGTCCGAGGTCACGGTCTTGCGCTCGACATCGCCCATGCCGAGGAACAGCAGATAGCTCGACATCACCGGCGTCTCGCCGAATTTGTACAAGGTCGCGCCGTCCGCCGTTTTGGTGATCGTGGCGGGCATGTTGGAATAGGCGGTCTGCCCCGCAGGCGCGGTGGAGGACAGGCGGAACTTCGCCTTGAACGCGGGCTCGTCCCACATCGGCGCGAAGCGGCGGGCATCGGGCGCCTCGAACTGGGTCGCGAGCATCCGCGCCTGGCTGCCATCGGTGTTGGTATAGTCGATCGCGAACAGACCGGAGGCGGCGCGGTTGATCGTGCCGGTCCAGGCGAACCCAACGGTGTGGCGCCCTGCCTTTACCGCCTGCGGCAAGGTGAGCGTCAGCGTCTGCGCCGTGTTGTCGAGTGCATAGCGGATCGGCTTGCCGTCGAGCGTTGCGCGCGTGATCGCCAGATCGGCCGCGTTGAGGACGATGGTGCGCGTCGGCGTTTTCACGTCGACCGTCACCGTTTCCTCACCCGAGAAGGTCAGCTTCTGCGCATCAGGCCGCACCGTGATGTCGTACAGCACCGGCACAACCGTGCGCGGCAACTGCCCGGCGGCGAGCGCGGGGGTGGAAACGGTGAGGGCCAGAAGCGTGGCAACGGCGAGTTTCATGAACGGGGCCTCGTGATATGCTGTTACATCGGCGGTGTACGCTGTTGCGCGAACAAGGCAACATGAGGCTTGCGTACGATGGGGCGATTCGCGGCCCTGTGTGCTTCCCGGCGATGCGGATCGGCGACCATCGGCGCGGAAGTGGACACTACACCCCCACCCCTGTGTCCACTTACCCTTTTTGCAATCGTCCCGTCGTCCGAGTGGGCGGCAGGGTCGGGGTGCGTGCATGGAGGCCGGTCTAGCAAGTGCCCGTGCTGTAGGACAGCGGCGCGCTACTCCTGCCGCATACTGGACACGCTTGCCGTTTACGTTATCGTAAAGCGATGACCCTGCCCGTCCTGTTCGATCGCCTGCGCCTGCCCGTCATCGGCTCGCCGCTGTTCATCATTTCCGGTCCCGAGCTGGTGATCGCGCAGTGCAAGGCGGGGATCGTCGGCGCCTTTCCCGCGCTCAACGCGCGACCGGCGGCGATGCTGGACGAATGGCTGCACCGGATTACCGAGGAACTGGCCGCGCACAACCGGGACCATCCTGATCGGCCGGCGGCACCATTTGCCGTCAACCAGATCGTTCACCGGTCGAACGACCGGCTGGAGGCGGACCTGGAGACCTGCGCCAAATGGCAGGTGCCGATCGTCATCACGTCGCTCGGCGCGCGTGAGGATCTGAACCACGCGGTGCACGGCTGGGGCGGAATCACGCTGCACGACGTGATCGACGACCGCTTCGCGCGCAAGGCGGTGGAAAAGGGCGCGGACGGGCTGATCGCGGTGGCGGCGGGTGCGGGCGGCCATGCCGGGCGGCTGTCACCCTTCGCGCTGGTGCAGGAAATCCGGCAATGGTTCGATGGACCGCTGGCACTGTCGGGATCGATCGCGACCGGCGGCGCGATACTGGCCGCACAGGCGCTGGGGGCCGACTTCGCCTATATCGGCTCGTCCTTCATCGCCACGACGGAGGCCAATGCGATCGAGGGCTACAAGCAGGCGGTGGTCGAGGGGCGTGCGGCCGACATCGTCTATTCCAGCCTGTTCACCGGCGTGCACGGCAATTACCTGCGCGGATCGATCACCGCCGCCGGGCTCGACCCCGACGCGCTGCCCGAAGGCGATCTGAAGACGATGGATTTCGGCACCGGCAATGGCGCCAAGGCGAAGGCGTGGCGCGACATCTGGGGATCGGGCCAGGGGATCGGCGCGGTGGATGCGGTGGAGCCGGTGGCGGACCGGGTGGCGCGGCTGGAGCGCGAATATCGCGCCGCGCGGGTGCGGATCGGCCTCTAGATCTCCAACGCGACGAAGATCGCCCCGGTCTTTTCCTTGTCCAGCGCCACCTCGAACGCGTCGTTGATCGCGGCCAGCGGGAAACGGTGGGTGATGAGTTCCTGGGTGCGAAGCTTCCCGCGCGCGACCAGATCCAGCACCTCGGCCTGTTCGGGATAGATGTCGTGCACGGCGAAACTGGCGCTGGGGATGATTGCGATTTCCGACATCTGGATACGCTGCCATTCCAGCGCGATCTCCGTCTCGCCGCCGTCGAAGCCGCCGACCAGCACGACCTTGCCGCCGCGCCGCGCCAGCTTCGTCGCCAAGGGCAGCGTGGTCGGCATGGATGTGCCGCCGGCGCATTCGAACACCACGTCCGCACCGCGGCCATCGGTAAAGGCCATCAGCCGTTCGACCGGGTCTTCCTGCGCCGAATTGACCGCCACGTCCGCCCCCAGCGACCGCGCCACCGCCAGCGAATGCGCCACCGTATCGATGATCAGCACGTCGGCGCCGCTCGCCTTGGCCAGCATCGCCTGCCCCAGCCCGATTGGCCCGGCGCCGATGATGGCGACGCGCGCGTTGATCGTCAGCCCCGACAGATGCTGCGCGTGCAGGCATACCGCATAGGTATCGAGCAGCGCGGCATCGTCGAACCCGACATGGTCCGGCAGCGTGTAGAATTTGTGCTGCGGCCCGATGACGAATTCGGCATAGGCGCGCGACACGCTCGCCCGGCGGGTCGGATACAGGTCCGGACAGCGATTATACTGGCGTACCCGGCACCATTCGCAGTGGCCGCACCCCAGCACCGATTCGATCAACACCCGGTCGCCGACCGCCACATTGGTGACGTCGGCGCCGATCTCGACCACTTCGCCCGCCATCTCATGACCCATGATGCAGCAGCGCAGTTCGGGATCGGGCTTTTTCCAATGACGCAGGTCGGTACCGCAGATGCCGGCGACGCGCACCCGTGCCTTTACCCAGTCCGCGGCGGGCAGCGCGGGTTCCTCCACCTCGGCAATGCAGAAGCGCCCATCCTCGGTTTTCAGGGCGGCCTTCATGCGGCGGCGGGTGCTTGCCGTGTCACTGCTGTCTGCCGTCATCGATCGCCCTGCCCTTTGCCGTGGATGGCCGAGGTGGCGCGATTATCAAGTCACTGAAATAACATGATTTAATCGATGAGTGCAGCGGTCGCGCGCGGCAAACCGCCTGCCGCAGCGCTTAAAAGGCGGCGACCAGTCGATCCTGCAGCGAATGCGCCGGATTGGGCATGTCGTCAGCCGTGCGGTCGAGCCTGGCCACGCGCCGGTGCAGGTCGATGCTCGTCGCGACCAGCCCGCGTGCGCGCGGCGGCATCGTCGCCAGCATGTCGCCATCGGTGACGGGCGCATCCCCCAGCCGCCGGGTCGGTGCGCAGGCATCGGCCGGGCTCAGCTCACCCGCATCCACCGCGCGCTGGGTCAGCAGCCAGGCGATGACGTGCATCAACCGGGTGGTCAGCTTCAATGCCTCGCAGGAGAAGGCAACCCGCTGGATCGGGGCCAGACCGTCGCGATCGCCGCGCCCGCCCAGGTCGAAATAGCTGCGCGCTTCATCGGCCAGCAGCATCGCCTCGCTGTACAGCCCCTCGGTCAAGCGCCGGCGCAAATCGGGATCGGTCCGTCCATCCATGACGCTCCGGCTCGCACAATCACGGCACGCCGGACAGGGGCCGCGGCGATGCCGCCGTCCCGAAACGGAGCAGGCGGCCCTGCCCCTGTCTTTCAGAAAGGCGTCAGGCGATGATGTCGGGGATCAGGCGATCCTCGACCTGTGCGATCTCATCGCGCAGGCGCAATTTGCGCTTCTTCAGCCGGGCCATCTGCAACTGGTCGGGGACCGGCACCGACGCCAGCGCGCCGATCGCGGCATCCAGATCGCGATGCTCGACCCGCAGCATGTCCAGCCGCCCCCGCCATTCCGCATCGTCCACCGCATATCCCCCAGCAATCGCCGACGCCCCCTTACGATGGGATGCGCCGCGGCGCGAGCGGGCAGATGCAGGTCGTCGCGGCTTTCACCACCATTTGTCGATTTCCGACCAACAGGTCGGGACATTGCGATCGATCGGTGCTTTACTCCCTTTCCCCCAACGCGAATGCTCAGGAGGTTTACCGCCATGCAGTCAACGCATCATCAGGCCCTGGAGACGAAGCACGCGACGCTGGATCGTCGCATCCATGCAGAGACGCAGCGCCCGTTACCCGATGCGACCATTCTGGCCGACCTCAAGAAACAGAAGCTGCGACTGAAAGAGGAAATGAGCAGCCTGTAAGGCAGCCTGCCGGGTCTCGGACGCAATCGGCGTCCGGGGCCTTTTCCGCCGAGCGACACGGCATGCATCGCCGCCGGCCGCAATCATCCATCAGGGTTTCGCGGATTTCACCCGCACATTGGGAATCGACCGGGCATAGGTCGGCGTCGTCGTCCCGCCGGTTACCGGCTTGCGCGCCAGTTGCGGATCGATTCCGGTATCGAACGCCACGCCAACGCGTCCCTGCGTACACCACGCGATCTTGCCATGAACCTCGCCGATACCGCGCAGCACCAGCATGACCGGCGTACCCGGCTCAAGGATGCGGGGGAACTCGGCCATCAACCCGCCTTCGGACAGATTGCGCACGCGCACTTCATGACGTTGCCCGGCGACCTCGAACTGCGCCATCAGGAACAGACTGTCCCGTGGAGCGCGCCGCTCCGGGTCCGCCACTGCCTGGTTCGTGCTGCGATCGTCGCCGTTCATATATCCATTCCGCGCGGGCCCCTGACTTACACCGGGGACACTATCGGTTGCCCGCCCCCATCCCAAGGGGATATGACGCAACGGGTAAACGAAGCAATAACCCATTGCATCATCGGCGGTCCATCAGTCGTCGCGCGAGACCTTCTCGTTCCGCTCATGGCGCTCCTGCGCCTCGACCGTCATCGTCGCGATCGGCCGCGCCTCCAGCCGGCCCAGGCTGATCGGTTCGCCCGACACCTCGCAATAGCCATATTCCCCTTCGTCGATGCGGCGCAGTGCCGCCTCGATCTTGGAGATCAGCTTGCGCTGCCGGTCGCGGGTGCGCAGCTCGATCGACCAGTCGGTTTCGCTGGAGGCCCGGTCGGTCAGGTCCGATTCGCGCAGCGAGTCGAGCTGCAACTGCGACAGCGTGCCCAGCGAATCGCGCTGGATCGCTTCCTTCCACTGGTGCAGCTTGCGGCGGAAATAAGCCTGCTGACGCAGGCTCATGAACGGTTCGTCCGCCGAAGGGCGATAACCGTCGTCCAGGTCGTTCGCAGCCTCCGGGCCGCTGGAGTCGTTCACGCGATTAAACACCGTCGCCATACCACTCTCCCTCGGGCCCGTCGGCGCATCTAGCTACCGCGTCCTCAGGGCCGCCCCCCATGGTGGAAGCGCCTATAATCGCAGAAACCGGCCGCGGCAAGCGACCACGTTTCAGATGCTTACCAAATCGCGCAGCAATATTGCGGAAGTTCATGGACTGGTGCGCCGCAACATCAGCTTGCCCGGTCATGCCGGCATCAATGGTGCATCCAGGCGCCCGGAAATTTACCCGGAGCTTTGCGGAAAAATCGTGGTTTCACAGTCGCGCGGTCCCGTGAGTCCCGTTCCTGCACGGCCGCATCGACGCGATCGGCCTTGCACTTAAGTGTTTCTTGGGTTCTGTCGAAGTATCGGGCGCACAGCGTCAACAGGGTTGATCCCCGGCCGGTGCGGGCGGGTGATGTGAGAGGTAAGCGATGTCGGTCCGGATGGCCTTGGCGAAACTCAGCGCATGCGCGGCAGGCGGTGCCGTGATCGGCGGCGGCGCCGTGCATATCGCGGAAAGCCCGAAGCGGCCGGCCATCACCCAGCAGACCAAGATCAAAAAGGCCCCGCGCCGCCATTATGCGAAGGTCGGCGCCAAGGTCGGCAAGGTCCGCCGCGTGGTAACAAAGACCACGACCACGGCCTGTGCGCCGGCGGTGGTGACCGTCTCCACCCAGGCACCGCCCGTGCCGCTGCCCCTGCCCGCGGACCCGGTTCTGGCTGGCGGCGGCGGCTT
>NZ_CAMLAC010000026.1 GCF_946477935.1 uncultured Sphingomonas sp.
TGTGTATAAGAGACAGCCCCCACCCCCGCGCCCGCCAATGAGGCGGCGCGGGCGCGGGGGTGGGGGTCAGTCCTGCTTCAGCTTGACGACGGCATCGACGAGCTGGCCGACGGTTTCGATCTCCGCCTGCATGTTCATCGTGATGATGATGTCGAACTCGTCCTCGATCGCGGCGACGAAATCCATCACGGTCAGGCTGTCCCATTCCAGATCGCCCTGGAAGGTGGTGCCCTCGGTCAGCGCCACGCCCTTCTTGTTGAAGGGGGCGATCTGGGCCGCGACGGTGTCGAAGATGGTCTGGCGGTCGCTCATGATGATCCTTTCGGGGGCCGCATGGCATGCAAATGCGGCGTCTTTCCGGCCGCCTATAGCAAACCGGCGTCGCGATACCACCGGGCGGTCGCGGCAAGGCCTTCAGCGGTGGGGACGGCGGGCATCCAGAGCGACGGATCGGGGCGGCGCGCGGGGTCGGCGGTCCAGTCCGGATGGCAGAGATAGCCGACCCGGTCGGGCGTCAGCTTCGCGCCCGCACCCCGGAAGCGGCGATCGAGCCGCGCGCCGAGGCGGAGCAGTGCAGCCGGCAGGTGCATCGGCAGCACGCGGGTGCCGACCGCGCGGCCGATCAGCCGGGCGAGGTCGGCATGGGTCAGCACGGTGCCGTCATCCACCTCCAGCACCGCGCGGGGACCATCAGTCAGCCCGAGCGCAAGGATCAGGCGGGCAAGGTCCTCCACCGCGATCAGCGACAGCCGGCCCGGCGGAGGAAGGAACGCCAGGCCGCGGCGCGCGAGGCGGAACATGTCGCGCATCTCCGTGTCGCCGGGACCGTAGACCCCGGTGGGGCGGACGATCGTCCAGTCGCGATCGCTCGTTTCGACCAGGCCTTCCGCCTCGCGCTTGGACCAGCCATAGTCGGAGAGCTGCGGTTCGCGCGCGGACAGCGACGAGACATGGACGAAGCGCATCACGCCGGCCCGGGTGGCGGCGGCGAGCATCGCGGCGGTGCCGTCGATATTGCCCTTCGCGAAGCCGGCACGATCGGGTGCGTTGACGACGCCGGCGATGTGCAGAACCGCGTCCGTGCCCGCTACCAGCGTGGCGAGCGTGTCGGGGCGGTCGAGCGCGCCTTCCACCCATGTCACCCCGTCCCGTGGGGCCTGCGCCCGGCGGGTGAGCGCGCGGACGCTGTGCCCGCGTTCAAGCGCCTGTTCCACCAAGACCCGGCCGACAAAGCCGGTCGCGCCAGTAACGCCGAGGATCACAGCAGCGCCAGATGGTTGCGGTGGACCAGCGCGGCACGCGGCGCATAGCCCAGGATCGCGGCCTGCTCGTCCGAACGCCGGCCGAGCAGGCGCGCGGCATCGGCGGCGTCATATTCGCACAGGCCGCGTGCGATCGTGCCCCTCGGTCCCTCGATCGTCACCAGATCGCCGCGGTCGAAGCGCCCTTCCACGCGGGTCGCGCCGGCCGCGAGCAGGCTGCCGCCCTCCGCCAGCGCCCGGGCGGCGCCGGCATCGACATGGATCGCGCCACGGGCGGTGAGGCCGCCGGCCAGCCACGCCTTGCGTGCGGGGGCGGCGTGCGCGGCGACGAACAGCGTGTGCCGTGCCTCGGTCGCGAGCGGATGGTCGATGCGGCCACTGGCGATGGCGAGGTGCGTGCCCGCACTGGTGGCGATGCGCGCGGCGGCGATCTTGGATACCATGCCGCCCGATCCCATCCCGGAGGCGGAGCCCGCATCGGCCATGCCGGCGACCGCGTCGATCGTCTCGACCCGCGCGATATGCTGCGCGGCGGGGTTGGTGTGCGGATTGGCATCGTACAGGCCATCGACATCCGACAGCAGCACGACGCCGCCCGCGCCCGCCGCCTGCGCGATGCGCGCGGCAAGCCGGTCATTGTCGCCGAAGCGGATTTCCTCGGTCGCGACGCTGTCATTCTCGTTGATGACGGGCACGATGCCGAGGCCGAGCAGCCGGCCCAGCGTCGCAGCGGCGTTCAGATAGCGGCGGCGATGTTCCAGATCGTCCAGCGTGACCAGCATCTGCGCCGCGGTGATGTTCTGGCCGCCGAGCAGTTCGGCCCAGGTCTGGCTGAGTACGATCTGGCCGGTGGCGGCGGCGGCCTGCGCATCCTCCAGGCTGGCGCGGCCGCCCCTGGGAAGACCCAGGCGGCGTGCACCCAGCGCGATGGCACCCGATGATACGATGGCGATCTGCTGGCCGGCGCGGTGGCGTTCGGCAATGTCGGCGACGAGGCCGGCGAGCCAGTCACGCCGCACCGTGCCATCGGGAGCGACGAGCAGCGCGGAGCCGATCTTCACGACCAGTCGCGCGCAGGAGGAGGGGGGAAACAGCGCCATGGCCCACGGCGTTAGCGCGGTTGGCGGGGGGTGCCAATGCGGGCCGAGCCCCGAGGCCACGGTATCCTTTGCGGGGTTCGCGCGTTCGGGAGGCTGACGATACCAACGCATGGAGACGATGATGGCGGAGATTCCCGAAGGTGCGGGCGACAATTCCAAGGGCCAGAATGCCTCACGCATCATCGCGCCGTCGATGGCGATCTATATGGTGTTCGCGCTGCTGGTCGCGTTCGGGCTGATGTATGCCTATGCGGCCAATTCCGGGTGATTGCAGAATGCGCAATTGCACGTAACTTCAATGCACTTGCGTGCTTGTGTGCTGCGCTGCACAAGGGACGGGCCTTTCAGGCATCCTCTCCTAAAAACTTTCATGGCTGGTCTGCGGACCGGCCTTTTTTTTTGGCCTCGCAACATGCGCTGGAGCATCGTGCGTTAAACCTGCGTCATCACATCCGTTCGGCCTGAGCCCTTCGACAAGCTCAGGATAAACTTCAGCGCGAAGCGCTGAAGTTTATCCTGAGCGGCTGGCTTGCCAGCCAGTCGAAGGGCTCAGCACGAACGGAGGGGGGTGGATCGGATTTCACGCAGCTTGTTCTAGCTATCGAGCTTGGTGAGGATGAAGGCCGCAAGGAAGCCGATAACGGCGATCATGCCCGAATAATCGTGGGTCGATTCGGTTGCCTCGGGGATCATCGTATCGACCAGCATCGCCAGGATCGCGCCCGCGGCGATGGCGGTGACGGCGGCCAGAATGTCCGGTGCCGCCCCGGCAAGCGCGGCGTTGCCGATCATCGCAGCCAGGCCGGAGGCCAGCGCGATGGCGATCCATACGCCGAAGACATAGGCCGGCGAACGGCCGGACTGCTTCATTCCCGCCGCACTCGCCAGACCTTCGGGAACGTTGGACAGGAAGACGGCGGCGACCATCACCGCGCTGACTCCGCCACCGCTCAACAGGCTGGTGCCGATGACCACCGATTCGGGAATGCCGTCGAGCAGCGCGCCGATGGCGATGGCGAGGCCGGAATTGGCCGCGGCATCGGGCTGCTTCTCGTGCGGGTTGCTGCCCGAGCGCTTGCGGTGGCGCGCACCCTGTCGCGATACCATGATGTTGGCGAGCGTATAGACCGCGGCGCCGCCGACGAATCCGGCCGCCGTCGAATCGAAGCCGCCTTGCGCATAAGCCTCGTCCATCAGGTCGAAGGCGACTGCCGAGATCAGCACGCCCGAGCCGATCGCCATGACCGCCGCGATCACCCGCTGCGGCAGGGTGACCAGATAGGGAATGGCCGCGCCCAGAATCAGCGCCGAGCCACCGACCAGCCCCCATAACCCGGCCGTTAGAACCTGATGCATGTCCGCTCCCCATGGGCCCATGGCCGGAACGTGCAAAAGGCCGGCGGGTGCCGGTGATCGCGTTATTTCAGGTAAGTGGCGGAGAGGGTGGGATTCGAACCCACGGTACCCGTGAGGGCACGCCGCATTTCGAGTGCGGTACATTCGACCACTCTGTCACCTCTCCGCTGAGGTTCGTGCAAGGCCCTTGCGAGCCCGTCCGATCGGTCGAGGGCGCGCCTCTAATCGAAGGATTCGGGCGATGCAAGCGTCGAACTTGTGCCGCGCCGCAAAAACCTTAGATTGTTCCCCATGCCACGTCATGATCCCGTCCATATCCCCGACCGCCTGGAGGTGGAGGCTCCCGCCATCGCGCATGCCCGCTTCGCGATCGGGGAGGTGGTGCGGCACCGTTTGTTCGATTTCCGCGGCGTCGTGTTCGATGTCGATCCGGTCTTCGCCAATACCGAGGAATGGTATGAGGCGATCCCCGAATCGATCCGTCCGTCCAAGGACCAGCCCTTCTACCATCTGCTCGCCGAGAACATGGAATCGAGCTATGTCGCCTATGTCAGCCAGCAGAATCTGGTGACCGACGACAGCGACGAGCCCATCGATCACCCCGCCATCGCCGGGTTGTTCACGGGGTTCGAGGACGGGCGCTACCGTTTGCGGCAGGAACACCGGCATTAGGATCTGGAAACTCGCGAAAGAGCGTTTCGGCGGCGCTAAATGCCCGAAGGCCTGCTCGGCGGTTGACAATCTTGCCCCATTTGCCTAGCTGACGCTTCTTTCCCGCTGGGCATGGCCTTTGCGGGGCACATGCATTTGGGAAGTGACAACAGCCATGTTCGCAGTCGTGCGCACGGGCGGCAAGCAGTACCGCGTCGCCGCCGGAGACAAGATCGTCGTCGAGAAGATCGAGGGCGAGGCCGGCGCGTCGGTGACGCTGGACGATGTGCTGCTCATGGGCGAGGGCTCGGAGCTGAAGTCGACCAGCGGCCTGACGGTCGCCGCAGAGATCATCGCCCAGGCCAAGGGTGAGAAGGTGATCGTTTTCAAGAAGCGTCGCCGCCACAATTATCGTCGCCGCAACGGCCATCGCCAGAACCACACGATCCTCAAGATCGTTTCGGTCGGCTGAGCAGACGTTTCGAGAATCCAGGAGTAGATCGCAATGGCACATAAGAAAGCAGGCGGTTCTTCGCGCAACGGTCGCGATTCGGCCGGCCGCCGCCTTGGCGTGAAGAAGTTCGGTGGCCAGGAGTGCGTCGCCGGTAACATCCTCGTGCGTCAGCGCGGGACCAAGTTCTATCCGGGCCGCAATGTCGGCATCGGCAAGGACCACACGCTGTTCGCGCTGACCGACGGCCGCGTAGCGTTTGCCGAGGGCAAGCTCGGCCGCAAATATTGCTCGGTCGAGATGATTGCGGCTGCGGCCGAATAAGGGCGATCATACGGGTCGCCCACCAGGGTGACCCGGGTTCCGCGACGGAACCAGCCAAAAAGGGAGACGGGTCACCCCGGCTCCCTTTTTTTCGTGCTCCCGTCCTAGCGTATGTCGTTGTTCCGTCACGTGGCTGTGGCAGGGCACGCGCGACGCGACGAGGAGTGTACGAGAATGTTCGCGCGGACGGAGAGATTGATGCTGCGGCCCGGCTGGCCCGAGGATGCACCCGAGCTGGTGCATGCGATCAGCCATGAGGACGTGGTCGCACGGCTGGCGCGGGCGCCCTGGCCCTATGCGCTGGGCGATGCGCAGGCGTTCCTGGCGCAACCGCGCGGCGCCCATGACCCCCGCTTCCTGATCTTCGACAATATCGCTGCCGGCCCGCGTCTGGTGGGCGGGATCGAACTCGTCGGTGGCGAGGAGCTTGGCTATTGGCTGGCGCCGTTCGCCTGGGGGCGCGGCTATGCGACCGAGGCGGGCCGGGCGGTGATCGATATCGCCCGCCATGCGCTGGGTGCCCGGCGGCTATATGCGCGCCACTTCGTCGACAATCCCGCGTCCGGCCGGGTGCTGGCCAAGCTCGGCTTCTGCGCCACGGGTGAGATCGCGCCGCTCGCCTCGCGGGGGCGGCGCGAACCGGGGCTGGCCATTGGCTACGAACTCGATCTGGAGGGGGAGCGAGCCGCGCCGGTGGCGCTCGCGGCCTAGGCTGCGCGCGGCTCCGGCATGACCGCATCGGCATAGTCGCTTTCCGCCAGTCCGATCAGGGCGCGGTCGTCATGCTTCCAGGGATGGAAGCCGGGCAGGAAGTAGCTGAGCCATGCGCCGGCCACCTTGCGCGCCATGCCGGGTCGGATCAGCGCATAATGGAACAGCCGCCACCAGATGCGCGGGCCGGTCAGCCCATCCTGGCGGAGCAGGTCCAGCATGCCGCGGCGGCGGCCGTTCACGAATCGCCCGGTGGTGATCAGCATCACCAGCGCCTTGATCCGCCAGCGGGTGAAACGCGGCCAATGCCGCGTAGCATGCAGCCATGTGTCATAGGCGACGCCCTTGTGCTCGATCTCCTCGGCGGCATGCCACAGCCATAGCCGCGCCGCCTCCCGGTCGCCGCCTGCCAGATGGCGCGGATCAGCGATCAGCGCGTGCGCCAGGATCGCGGTAAAATGCTCCAGCGCGATGGTCGCGGCCAGGCGGGCGATCGGCGGCCTGCCGTCGGTCAGCGCCAGTTGCGCCACCACGTCGCGCTCCAGCCGGCTGGTGTCATAGCCTTGTTCGGTAACGTGGCGGTTGAAGGCGACATGCTCACGGCTGTGGATCACCTCCTGCTTCACGAAGGCGCGGATCTCTGCGTCCAGCTTGGGGGGCGTGCCCTCGCGGAATGCCTTGACGCTGTCGCAGAAGAACGCCTCGCCGCGAGGAAAGGTGACGGACAATGCGTTGTAGAAGGCGGTGGCGACGGGATCGTCGTTCAACCAGTAGCGCCGCAGCCTGACGTCGCGGCCGAACCGGACATCGCGCGGCGTGATCGTCAAATCGGCGGGCGTGATTGCTTTGGCCACAAAAACCTCCGACTGTAGCGCAAGTTGCATAGCTTACATTGGTGTAGGTAAGGAGCGTGTGTGGAAGCGTCAACCCGACGTCGTTTGCCCCCGGCGGAGTCGCGCGCGCAGGCGCTCGACGCTGCACGCACGCTGCTGATCGAATCCGGGCCACAGGCGATGACGCTGAAGGCGGTGGCGGCGCGAATGGGACGTACCCATGCCAATCTGCTGCACCATTTCGGCAGTGCCGCCGATCTGCAGCGCGCGCTGGCCGAGCGGATGGCGACCGATATCACGCGGCAGATCGGGCGCGCGGTGCAGGCGGCGCGGTCCGGCATGGGGGATCCGGCGGCGATCGTCGCGCTGGCGTTCGATGCGTTCGGGCGCGAGGGGGGCGGGGCGCTGGCCAGTTGGGTGATCCTGACGGGCGAGCGAGGGGTGTTCGATCCGATGCTGACCGCGATCCGCGAACTGGTGGAGCAATTGTCGTCCAACCCGGCGGACCCGGCGGACCGGGTGTTCCTGGCGGAGACGACGCTGTCGCTGGTGCTGACTGCGCTGGGGCAGGCGTTGATCGGGCGGCAACTGGCGGCGGCGCTGGGGCTGGACGAGGAGGCAGCGCGCGGGCTGGCGCTGCGTCACCTGCTGGCGGCGCATGACGCGCAGGCGGGGCCGCGCGCGCCACAGGATTGACGCTCCCCAAGAGGGGCCGCTTCGGCTAAGGGGCGGCGCATGCATTTTCTTGATCAAGCCAAGATTTACGTCCGCTCCGGCGCCGGTGGGCCCGGGGCCGTCAGTTTCCGTCGGGAGAAGTTCATCGAATATGGTGGGCCGGACGGGGGACATGGCGGCAAGGGCGGCGACATCGTGTTCGAGGCGGTGGCCGGGCTCAATACGCTGATCGACTTCCGCTACACGCAGCATTTCCGCGCAGCCCGCGGGCAGGGTGGGTCCGGATCGAACCGCACGGGTGCCGGCGGCGAGGATCTGGTGATCAAGGTGCCGGTGGGCACCCAGGTGCTGTCCGAGGACAAGGAAGAGGTGCTGATCGACTTCACCAAGGTCGGCCAGCGCGAGATATTCCTGCGCGGCGGCGATGGCGGGCGCGGCAATGCCAGCTACAAGACCTCCACCAACCGCGCCCCGCGCCAGCACGGCACCGGCTGGCCCAATGAGGAGGCGTGGGTGTGGCTGCGCCTGAAGCTGCTGGCGGATGCCGGGCTGGTCGGGCTGCCCAATGCCGGCAAGTCGACCTTCATCAATGCCGTCACCAATGCGCAGGCCAAGGTTGGTGCCTATGCCTTTACCACCACCCGGCCGCAGCTTGGCGTGGTGCGGCACAAGGAGCGGGAGTTCGTGGTCGCGGACATTCCCGGCCTGATCGAAGGGGCGGCGGACGGCGCCGGCATCGGCGACCGTTTCCTGGGGCATATCGAGCGGTGCCGCGTGCTGCTGCATCTGGTCGACGCGAATGACGAGGATGTGGCGGAGAGCTACCGCATCGTGCGCGATGAACTGGAAGCCTATGGCGCGGGACTGGTCGACAAGCCGCAGATCGTGGCGTTGAACAAGATCGACACGCTGGACGACGAACTGATCGAGGCACTGTCGGCCGAGCTGGCCGAGGCGAGTGGCGCAGACGTCATCCCGCTGTCGGGCGCGAGCGGCGTCGGCGTGGACTGGGTGCTGGACAAGCTGCTGGAAGCGATGGGCCCGCCGGCGGATGCGCCGGTGAATGACGATGGCGAGGAAGATGCGGTGGAGTGGTCGCCGATCTGATCGGACCACCAGCAGCGGCCGAACCCGCATCAGAAAACCCCTCCCCGGCAACGGGGAGGGGTTTTTCGTATCAGCCGACCATGTCCTCCAGTTCGCGGCCACGGGTTTCGTGGACCATGGCGCGGACGAAGAAGAACGAGATGAACGCCGCGGCGGTATAGCCCATATAGGTGATCGCCAGACCCGGCGAGACCACCAGCGACGGGAAGCTGACCGAGATCGCGGCATTGGCGATCCACTGTGCGAAGCCCGATACCGCGAGCGCGGAGCCGCGGATCTGGTTCGGGAACATCTCGCCCAGCATCACCCACATCACCGGACCCCAACTGACGTTGAAGAACACGACGTAGAGGTTGGCGGCGACCAGCGCGATGATGCCCGAATTGCCCGGCAGGCTGACCGCGCCCGAGGCATCGGTGACCGCGGTGGAGAAGGCCCAGGCGACGGTCGCCAGCGTCACGGTCATCCCCGCCGATCCGACGAGCAGCAGCGGCTTGCGCCCGATCTTGTCGATGAGCGCGATCGTCAGCAGGCAGGCGCCGATCGACAGCGCACCCGACAGGATGTTGATCTGGAGTGCATTGTCCTCGGTAAAGCCGACCGCTTCCCACAAGGTGGCGCCGTAATAGAAGACGACGTTGATGCCGACGAGTTGCTGGAACACGGCCAGACCGATGCCCACCCACAGGATCGGGCGGACCTTGCCGGTCTTGCGGTCCAGAAGGTCGGAGAGGCGCGGCTTGTGCTGGTCACCGGCGAGGCTGGCGCGGATATCGGCGACCTTGCGGCGGGCGGTTTCCGCGCCGAACAGGCGGGTAAGAACGGTCTCGGCCTCGACGTCACGGCCACGCACCACCAGATAGCGGGGGCTTTCCGGGATGAAGAGCAGCGCGATCAGATAGATGGCGGCGGGCACGACTTGCAGCCAGAACATCCAGCGCCAGGCAGGAAAGCCCAGCCAGAACTCGGCGGTGGAGCCACCGGCCCAGCGCGCCAGCGCGAAATTGGCGACAAAGGCGCCGGTCAGGCCGGAGATGATCATCACCTGCTGCACGCTCGACAGCCGGCCGCGGATGCTCGCGGGCGTGACCTCGGAGATATAGACGGGCGAGGTGACCGATGCCGCGCCGACGCCCAGGCCGCCGATGATGCGGGCGATGATGAAGATCGCGGACGATCCCGCCGCGCCCGCCATCACCGCGGAAACGAGGAACAGGACCGCGGCCAGCATCATCGTGTTGCGCCGCCCGATTAGGTCGGCGAGCCGCCCCGCGGTAAACGCGCCGATCGACGATCCGACCAGGATCGCGCCGACATTGATGCCGATGCCGAGGCGGCCGAGGTCGAACGCCGCCTCGATGCCCTTTTGCGTGCCGTTGATGACACCCGAATCATAGCCGAACATGAACCCGCCGATCGTCGCGACGGCGACGATGAGCGCGATCAGGCTGGTATTGTGCCTGCCTTCCACGTGTCGATCCTTCCCTTGATCCCCGTCGTGCCGCCGTCTGCCGGGCGGATGGACGGGCGTGTCATAATAAGTCCGGGCCGCCCTCACCCTTCCGCGGCTTTGCCGCTCCCTCCCTCTCCCGGCGGGAGAGGGAAGGGTGAGGGCGGCCCGATCGTCAGACCTTTGCGCGCAGGACCGGCTTGCCGGGCGTGTCGACGCGGAAGGTGAAGATGTCACCGGCCTGCGGCTGCTCCGCCAGTTGCTCGGGCGACAGGCCCTGGCGCGCGGTGGTGGCATAGGCGGTGCGCCCGTCCGGACCACCCAGCGCGATCTTGGTGATGTTCGACACGGGGAAGCGCACCTCGTGCGTCATCGTGCCATCGGGGGCGAAGCGACGCGCGGCCGATCCGCCGAAGAAGCCGACCCAGACGCCGCCTTCCGCGTCGCAGATCGCGCCATCGGGATGGCCATGCTCGTCGCCAAAGGTGAGAAAGGGGCGGGCAGGCTCCAGCGTGCCGTCGGCCGCGATCGGATGCGCGACGATTGTCTTGCCCAGCGTATCGACATGATAAAGGACGGTATCGTCCGGCGCGATGGCCGGACCGTTGGTGATGCACACCTTGTCCGCCTCCGCTTCCGAGACCTGGCCGTTCTCGAACCGGTAAAGCTGGCCGCTGTCGGCGCTTTCGTCATTGTCCATCGTGCCGAACCAGATGCGACCCTGGCCGTCCACCGCCGCGTCATTCAGCCGGTTGGCGGGCAGATGCGGCTCGATCTCGGCCAGACGCTCGAACGCGCCGGTCGCGGGATCGAAATGATGCGGACCGGATTGCAGCCCGGCGACGAAGCCGCCACGCGCCGCCGGCACGACCCAGCCGACCATTTCCGGCGCGGCCCAGTCGTCGCGCGTGTCCGTGGCCGGATCGTAGCGATAGATGCGCTGCTGCTTGATATCGACGAACCACAAGGCGTCGTCGACCCAGATCGGCCCCTCCGCCAGCGTCGCCCCAACGGTCAGAAGATGTTCCGCGTTCATCGCCACCCCGCATCGATAAAGTAATCGTGGCCAGTACACATTTTTGCGTCGTCCGATGCAAGGAACAGCACCAGCGCCGCGACGTCGGAAGGCTGGATGCGGCCGTCCAGGCACTGGGCGGCGACGATCTCGGCCTCGCCCTCGGGCGTGTACCATTTTTCCTGTCGCGGCGTCTGGACGTTGCCGGGGACGATGGTGTTCACGCGGATGTTCTGGCGCCCCAGGTCGCGCGCCAGGCTGCGCGTCAGCCCCTCGATCGCGGCCTTGCATGTCTGGTACAGGACGAGGTCGTTCAGCGCGAGGTGCCAGCTTATCGAGCCGAAGTTCAGGATCGATCCGCCACCGGCACGCTTCATCGCCGGCAACACCGCCTTGGCCGCAAAGAACTGGTGGCGCAGGTTCACGTTCAGCCGCTCGTCCCAATAGGCGGGCGTCACGTCGTCGATGCCGTGGCGATCGTCATTGCCGGCATTGTTGACGAGGATGTCGACGCCGCCGAGTTCGGCCTCCAGCTCGGCGAAGACGCGGGCCAGATCGTCCAGATCGGTCAGGTCGCAGCGGCGGAAGACGGGCGCATGGGCGGCCCCGTCGCTCAGCCGGGTGACCAGCGCGCTGCTGGCGTCCTCGGCGATGTCGACGAAGCCGACGCGCGCGCCTTGCGCGACGAACGCCTCGACCAGTCCTTCGCCGATGCCGGAGCCGCCGCCGGTGACGATGACCCGCTTGCCCTTCAGGCTGGGATAGAGTGCGCGATTGTTCATGTCGTTCATACCGAGAGCAGGCCGCGCGCGCTGAGATTGCGCATCAGGTCGCCGATCCCGAAGGACCAGGCGGGAGCAGCCTTGGAGGTGGTGACGGTGTTGGTCAGCGTACCGAGGCGCGGGTTGCTGATCGTCACCACGTCGCCCGTCTTGTGGGTGAAGCCGCGGCCGGGTTCGTCGCGATCCTGGGTCGGCGCAAAGAGCGTGCCGAGGAACAGGACGAAGCCGTCCGGATAATGATGCTCGCTGACCGCCTGCGCCAGCAGGTCTTCGGGATCGCGGCTGATCTCGGACATCGAGCTGGCGCCGTTCAGCACATAGCCGTCGATACCCTCGATCTTGAGCGAGACCTGGCTGGAGCGCACATCGTCCATGGTGAAGCCGTCGTCGAACAGGCGGATGAGCGGGCCGAGCGAGCAGGACGCGTTATTGTCCTTGGCCTTGCCGAGCAGCAGCGCCGAGCGGCCCTCGAAATCGCGCAGGTTGACGTCGTTGCCCAGCGTGGCGCCGATCGCCCTGGCATGGGCGTCGGCGACCAGCACCACCTCCGGCTCCGGGTTGTTCCAGGTGGAATCGGAGCGGACGCCGATTTCCGCCCGGGCGCCGACCGTGGAGAGCACCGGGCTCTTGGTGAAGATCTCGGCATCGGGGCCGATCGCGACCTCCAGATATTGCGACCACATGCCGCCTTCGATCAGGGCCTGCTTCAGACTGGCGGCCTCGGGCGAGCCGGGGACGACCGAGCGGATGCTGCCGCCCAGCGCCGCTTCCAGCCGCTCGCGCACCGCCGCCGCGGCGGCATAGTCGCCGCGCGCCTGTTCCTCGATCACGCGTTCCAGCGCCGACACCGCAAAGGTGACACCGGCGGCCTTTACGCATTGCAGGTCGATCGGGCTGAGCAGGGTCAGCGCGTCCTGTTCGGCCAGGTCGCCCAGCGATTCGCCCTGCGCGCCGTCGATGGTGCCGGCAGCGATCAGCGCGGCGACCGTGGGGGCCACGCGGCTCATGTCGATCAGTTCGCCACGCTCGACCAGGACGGGGCAGGGGCCCTCGCCACGATCGATGCGGCCCAGAAAGCGCCCTTCGCGCCAGTCGGCCGGCAGCGATGCGATCAACGCGTCAATTTGGTGCAACACCTGTTCCCCTCCGTCTCTGTTAGCGGTATCGGTCGCGGGACAAGTGCCGTCAAGTGGGCGGGAAATCTATAGGAGGGACAAGGGGATGCCGGCAAACGGACGATGGATGACGGCGATCGCGGCCGCATTGTTGGCAACCACGGGAGTCGCAGCGCAAACCGCGCCGGCACCGGCCGCCACCACGCCGATCCCGCGGCTGGTGAGCAAGGACGGCCGCCACGCGCTGCTGGTCGATGGCGCGCCTTTCCTGATGCTGGGCGCGCAGGTGCACAATTCCAGCAACTATGCCGCATCGCTTCCCCAGGTCTGGCCGATGCTGGACCGCATCCATGCCAACACGCTGGAGATTCCGATCGCCTGGCAACAGGTTGAGGCGCAGGAGGGCCGGTTCGACTTCTCCTTCCTGCAGACGCTGCTCGATCAGGCGCGCGCGCATGACAAGCGCGTCGTGTTGTTGTGGTTCGGGACGTGGAAGAACACCTCGCCCAGCTATGCGCCCGATTGGATGAAGCTGGACAATCGCCGCTTTCCGCGCGCCAAGACGAAGACGGGCGAGGATCATTATGTCCATTCGCCGCACGGCCGCGCCACGCTGGAGGCGGACAAGCGCGCCTTTGTGAAGGTGATCGAGTATCTGCGCGATCACGATCCCCAGAACACCGTCATCATGGTGCAGCCGCAAAACGAAGTCGGCAGCTATCGCAATCCGCGCGATTATGGTGCGGTGGCCAACCGTTTGTTCGCGCAGGCCATCCCTGCGGCACTGGCGAAGAAGACCGGCAAGCGCGGTACCTGGGCGCAGGCGTTCGGGGATCAGGCGGACCGGGCGTTCAACACCTGGTACACTGCGGCCTTCGTCAACGAGATCGCGGCCGCCGGCAAGGCGGTGAAGCCGCTGCCCATGTACGTCAACGCTTCGCTGGCCGGGCCGTCCAACGTGCCCGATCCGATGGGGGTGGCCAGCGGCGGGCCGCAGCAGGACGTGCTGGACATCTGGAAGGCGGCGGCGCCCGCGATCGATTTCGCGGCACCCGACATCTATGATCGCTCCAGCACCAACGTGATCCAATATCTGGATAAATATGCGCGGCCCGACAATGCGCTGATGGTGCCGGAAATCGGCAATTCGCGCGATTTCGGGCGGTATTTCTATGCGACGATCGGACGCGGCGGCATCGGCTTCGCGCCGTTCGGCATCGATGACACGGGGGCATCCAACTATCCGCTGGGCGCCAAGCAACTGGACGATGCGACGCTGGACGCGTTTGCGCTGCCCTATGCGATGCTGGGGCCGATCGCGCGCGACTGGGCGCGGATCGCGGCCAGCCGCCCGACCTGGGGCACCGCCAAGCCGGATGACGGCGCCGCGCAGAAGACGGTGATGGGCCAGTGGGCGATCACGGTGAACTGGGGCCTGTGGCAGTTCGGGCAGGCCGACTGGACCTGGCTGAAGGCCGATCCGACGCCCTGGGGCAAGGAGCCGGTCGGCGGGGTCGCGGTCGCGCAACTGTCCGACGACGAATTTCTGGTCGTCGGCGACCATGCCCGGATCAGCTTCGGGTCCGCCCCCGGCGCGCCGCCCAACGGCATGACGCTGCGCGTGGAGGAAGGCACCTTCCAGGACGGCAAATGGGTGATGCACCGCATCTGGAACGGCGACCAGACCGACTACGGCATCAACCTGGTCGACCGGCCGCAGGTGCTGAAGGTGACGATGGGCCGGTATCGCTGAGGTTCGGGGACAACAGCGGATCGATGACGATGAAGGCCATGATGATTACGGCGCTGCTTGCCGGTAGCGCTATCACGCTTGCGCATGCCCAAGCAGGTGCGCGTGCCGATCCGCTATGACGAGGCGACCGGCACCATCCGGATGAAGTGGGTCTCGCCCCCTCGGCCGGTCACCGACGATAACGGCTTCGATGCCGAGGTGACCTATAGTGGCACCGAAACGCTGGTGCGGCGCCCCTGCGGATGAACGAACCCCGGCCCTTTTATCGTCAAAGGGGCCGGGCGGTCAGTTCACAGTGCGGGCCAACGCCGCGTCGATGATCGTGAACGGGCTGGCCAGCGCATCATGGACCTCCAGCGCGATGACGATCGCGGTGGCGCAGCCGGCAGCGGCGAAGACGGCATATTGCAGCGCCGATGAGCGATGCCGGGAGGTTTCGGCCCGGCGTGCCGCGCGACCCTCCGCGATCAGTCGTGCGCGGGTACGGCGTTCCTGATCGCTGTTCGTGCCGCCGCCCGGGCGGGCGGTCAGCCGCGCCTCACGCGTCAGCGCCTCTGCGCTGACCCGGTCCTGCGTGCGCACGCCGAAGAAGCGATCCTTGCGCCACATGACGCGGCCGATGATGACCAGTGTGCCGCGGCGGACCTCGATATAATCACCGGTCTGGGGCTTTTGGTCGGCGGCGATCAGCAAACCCCGCGACGACACGTTGTGGATGCAGGCATCCCCCCATGCGCCGCTCAGGTTCAGACGGCAGGGCACGAACACCTTGGTGCGCGGCTCGCGCGGGCGGAATGCGCTCAGCACGATGGGGACAGGGTTACGCGAGACATAAAACCGATATCAGTGCAACTTGCAAAGATATGGTTTAATTCGATCTACCCGCTTCCGCCTGTTAAAGTATTTTCATCGGCAAAGACTGCGATCGCCGACAGGCCCCCTTGGCCCGTCGACGATCGCTCGTCGTTTGCGCTTAGTGGTTGTCGCGCGGCAGACCCTGGGTCTGCGCGATGCGCTGGTACTTCTCGGCACCCTCCAGGATTGCGCCGGTGTTCATCTGACCGACCACCGCACGCTGCATTTCCTGCCACGGGGTCTGCGAAGCGGGGTACTGATACCCACCGGCGGCGACCAGCGCATCGCGACGCTGCGTCAGTTCCTCGTCGGAGAGCAGCACATCGGCCGTGCCCTTGTTCAGATCGATGCGCACCCGGTCGCCGGTGCGCAGCAGCGCCAGGCCGCCCATCGCCGCCGCTTCCGGGCTGGCGTTCAGGATCGAGGGCGATCCCGACGTACCCGACTGACGACCGTCGCCGATGCAGGGCAGGGCATGGACACCCTCGGTGATCAGATAGGCGGGCGGACGCATGTTCACGACCTCGGCCGCGCCCGGATAGCCGATCGGCCCGGCGCCGCGCATGAACATCAGCGTTTCCGGCGTGATGGCCAGCGACGGATCGTCGATGCGGTGGTGATAATCCTCCGGCCCGTCGAACACGACCGCCGGCCCCTCGAACGCGTCAGGGTCGTCGGGGTTGGACAGGTAGCGTTCACGGAACTCGGGGCCGATGACGCTGGTCTTCATGATCGCGGCGTCGAACAGGTTGCCCGACAGCACGATGAAGCCGGCTTCTTCCTTCAACGGCTGGTCATAGGGGCGGATGACCTTTTCGTCCTCGATCTCCGCGCCGCGGCAATTGTCGCCCATGGTGCGGCCGTTGACGGTCAGCGCGTCCTCATGGATCAGCCCCTGGCCCATCAACTGGTTGACCACCGCGGGCACGCCACCGGCGCGGTAATAATCCTCGCCCAGATACTCGCCCGCCGGCTGCAGGTTGACGAGCAGCGGCACCTTGTGCCCCTCCGTCTCCCAATCCTTCAGCGGCAGGTCGACGCCGATATGGCGGGCGAGCGCGGCGAGGTGGATCGGTGCGTTGGTCGATCCGCCAATCGCGGAATTGACGCGGATCGCATTGTGGAATGCTTCGCGGGTCAGGATGTCGGAAGGCTTCAGGTCCTCGGCCACCATCTCCACGATACGCTTGCCGGTGATATACGACACTTCCTGGCGGTCGCGATACGGCGCGGGGATCGCGGCCGAACCCGGCAGCGACATGCCCAGCGCCTCGGCCAGCGAGTTCATCGTGGTCGCGGTGCCCATCGTGTTGCAATAGCCGGTCGAGGGCGCGGACGAGGCGACGAGGCGGATGAACTCCTTGTCGTCGATCTCGCCGGCGGCGAGCATCTGGCGCGCCTTCCACACGATCGTGCCCGATCCGGTGCGCTCACCCTTGTGCCAGCCGTTCAGCATCGGGCCGACCGACAGCGCGATCGCCGGGATGTTGACGGTGGCGGCGGCCATCAGCGCGGCCGGGGTCGTCTTGTCGCAACCGATGGTCAGCACCACGCCGTCCAGCGGATAGCCGTACAGCACCTCGACCAGCCCCAGATAGGCCAGGTTGCGGTCCAGCCCGGCGGTCGGGCGCTTGCCGGTTTCCTGGATCGGATGGACCGGGAATTCCAGCACGATGCCGCCCGCCTCGCGGATGCCCTCGCGCACGCGCTCGGCCAGTACCAGGTGATGGCGGTTGCAGGGCGACAGGTCGGAGCCGGTCTGGGCGATGCCGATGATCGGCTTGCCCGACTGCAACTCCTCGAGGCTCAGGCCGAAGTTCAGGTACCGCTCAAGGTAGAGCGCGGTCATGTCGATATTGGCGGGATTGTCGAACCAGGCGCGGCTGCGCAGCTTGGGCGTTGTGGACGGTTCGGTCATGATGGTTCCGGATCAGCGAGCGGTGGAAAAGCGATAGATCATCGTGTGGCGATACGGCTTGCCCGGATCGACACGCGGTGAAACGAAGTCGGGCTTGTTCGGCGCATCCGGAAACTTCTGCGGTTCCAGTGCGATGCCGTCGCCCATGCGGTACAGGTGGCCCGACTTGCCGACATAGGTGCCGTCAAGGAAGTTGCCCGAATAGAATTGCACGCCGGGCTCGGTGGTCAAGACCTCCAGCACACGGCCCGAGGCGGGATCCTCCAGCCGCGCGGCAAGCTGCGGCGTGGCGGTCAGCCCCTTGTCGAGCGCGAAATTATGGTCGTAGCCCTGGCCATAGCGGATCTGCTGGTCGCGCCCGTCGCGAATGCCGTCGGCGACGACGCGGGGGCGACGGAAGTCGAACACGGTGCCCTGCACGGGCGCAAGCTGGCCGGTGGGGATCAGCTTGGCATCGACCGGCGTATAGGCGGCCGCCGGGATGGTCAGCTTGTGGAAGGTCGCGCCCATGGGCGAGCCTTCGCCGTTCAGGTTGAAGATCGCATGGTTCGTCATGTTGACGACCGTCGGCTTGTCGGTCTTCGCCTCGAACGCGATCGTCAGCGCGCCCTGTTCGTCCAGCGAATAGGTGACGGTGGTGTCCAGCTTGCCGGGATAGCCCGATTCGCCGTCCGGGCTGGTATGCGCCAGCACGACGCTGGCGGTGGGGCCGTTCTTCGTCGACACGATGCGCCAGTTCTGCTTGTCGAAGCCCTTGCCGCCGCCGTGCAGCGAATTGGTCTTGTCGTTCAGCGGCAGTTGGTACGCCTTGCCGTCCAGCGTGAACTTGCCGCCGGCGATGCGGTTGGCATAGCGGCCGACGGTGACGCCGAAGAAATTGGGATGCTGTTCGTAGGAGGCGAGGTCGTCATAGCCGAGCAGCACGTCCGCGGACTTGCCGGCACGGTCAGGCTGCATCACCGATTGCAGCGTCGCACCATAGGTCAGGATACGCGCGGACAGCCCCTGCGCGTTGGTCAGGGTGATCGCCTCGACCGCGGTGCCATCCTGCAACGTGCCTGCGGGCATGCGCTTGGCCTCACCGGCATAGGCGGCCGTCCCTGAAAGAGCCAAAATCGATACCGCTACCAACGTCATACCCTTGACTGATGCCGTCCGCATTCCTCATCCCTTCGCCTGCTTGACGCCATTGACGCGTCTTGGCGAGCAATATAGTCGGACAATACAGAGAAGGGCAAGCCGTTGCGTCGCGTAAAGCCGGCAATTCGGTGTGCCGATCAGGAGAAGGGTGGGATGGCTTCGCCAATCAACGTAAACGCCGCAGCCGCGGCCCCCGGTGGCGGGGATGATACCAATTACCGGTCGGCGCTGACCCTGCTTGCCAGCCTCTTTTTCATGTGGGGCTTCATCACGGTCATCAACAACACGCTGCTGCCGCATCTGAAAAGCGTGTTCGACCTGAACTACACGCAGACGACGCTGATCGAGAGCGTGTGGTTCATCGCCTATTTCTTCGCGTCCATCCCCTCGGCCAAGCTGATCGAGCGGATCGGGTACCAGAAGTCGCTCGTCACCGGCCTGCTGATCATGGCGGCGGGTGCGCTGGGCATGACGCTGGCGGCCAGCATCCCGTCCTACGGCGTGACGCTGTTCATGCTGTTCGTGATCGCCAGTGGCATCACGCTGCTTCAGGTCGCCGCCAATCCGTACGTCGCGGTGGTCGGCAAGGCTGAGACCGCGTCGTCGCGCCTCAATCTGGTGCAGGCGTTCAACTCGCTGGGCACGATGCTGGCGCCGCTGTTCGGTGCCTATCTGATCCTGGGTCGCTCCAGGGGCGGTACGGCCGAGGCCGGGGTGGTGCTGACCGAGGCGGAGCGGCTTGCCGACGCGCAATCGGTGATCCTGCCCTATGTGCTGGTCGCGATCGTGCTGGTCGTGCTCGCCATCGTCATCGCACGCTTCCCGCTGCCCGCAATGGGTTCGGCCACCAACCGCGTCGCCAAGGCCGAGCGCAAGCAGCATTCGCTGTGGAAGCACCGCAACCTGGTGTTCGGCATCCCCGCCATCTTCATCTACCTGATCGCGGAGATCGGCGTCGCCAACCTGTTCGTGAACTTTGTCAGCTCGCCGACGGTCGCGGGCCTGACGCATGAGCAGGCGGGCCGCTACCTCACCTTCCTGTGGGGCGGCATGATGGTCGGCCGTTTCGTCGGGTCGTTCGTGATGCAGAAGGTGTCGGCCGAACGCGTGCTGGCGGTGTTCTCGGTCCTCGCCTTCATCGTGATGATCATCACCGTGTTCGCCAGCGGGCCGGTGGCGATGTGGTCGCTGATCCTGGTCGGGCTGTTCCATTCGATCATGTTCCCGACGATCTTCACGCTTGGCATCAAGGGCCTGGGTGTGCTGACCGAGGAAGGCTCGGGCCTGCTCATCATGGCGATCGCCGGCGGTGCGCTGGTGGTGGTGCAGGGCTGGCTGGCCGACACCTATGGCCTGCAGACCTCGTTCCTGCTGACCGCGGTGTGCGAGCTGTATATCCTGTTCTATGCGGTGTGGGGGTCGCGGGCGACCAACGCGCTGCCGGACCAGAAACCGGTCGGCTGAACCGTCCTTCGCGCTGCATAAAGAAAAGGGCCGTCCGGGAAACCGGGCGGCCCTTTCTTCATGGCAGGAGGGGGAGGGCGCTCATTCCTCCATCGCGCTGCGCGTATCCTCCAGTGCGAGATCGACCAGCACCCGCATCGCGTCGCTCGCCGCCACCGGATCGCCTGCCGCGATCGCGTCATAGACGCGGACATGATCGGGCACCGGGTTGCGGGGCAGGGCGCGGGCGCGCTGCTTGAACTGCGTCGTCCAGTTGACCGCCGCGCCGATGCTGGCGGTCAGCACGACCAGCGCGTCGTTGCGCGTCGCGCGCAGGATCGTGTCGTGAAAGTCGCGGTCGGCGGCGCGGCCCGCTTCGGTGGCCAGCGTATGGCGCCGCATCGCGACCAGCGCCTCCTTCATTGCCTTCAACTCGGTCTTGTCGCGCCGCTCCGCCGCAAGCCGCGCTGCGGCAGGCTCGACGATCGCGCGCAGCTCGAACAGCGAGCGGACGAACTGGACGTCGGGTTCGCCCGAAAACGCCCAGGCCAGCACGTCGGGGTCTAGCAAATTCCAGCGATTGCGCGGCAATACGCGGGTGCCCGTCTTGGGCCGGCTTTCCACCAGCCCCTTCGCGCTCAGCACCTGCACCGCCTCCCGGTACGCGCTGCGCGATACGTCCAGCGCCTCGGAAAAGGCCACCTCGCCCGACAGGGTATCGCCGGGGGCATATTCCCCGGACAAGATCGCCACGCCCAACTTGTGCGCGATGGCCCCGTGCAGACGGCGCCCGGTCCCGCGCGGCACCCGCTTGGTCGCGTCCGGCACCCCGCTGTCCGCTATGCTGCGTTCCGCGTCACCCATGCTGTCATCCTCCCGTCGTGGCTTTGCCTATCAATTGCAGGCTAAGGGGGGAACGATAAAGATTGCCAGACCGCTGTCGATCTTTTATGTCAGAGTAATCAAGGAGCAGGACATGACAGACACCGCCGCCGCCACGCTGGACCGTACCGAGGCGACCGCTTTCCGCTCGATCGACTCCGCCACCGGAGAGCCGGTGGGCGAGCCTTTCGCCGTTCATGGCCCCGCCGATGTCGATGCCGCCTGCGCCGCCGCAGAGGCCGCATTCGACACCTATCGTGCGATCGACCGCGAGGCGCGCGCCGCTTTCCTGGAAAAGATCGGCGAAGAGATCATCGCCATCGGCGACCCGCTGATCGAGGCGGCGATGCGCGAAAGCGGCCTGCCGCGCGCGCGTCTGGAGGGTGAGCGCGGTCGTACTGTCGGCCAGTTGAAGCTGTTCGCCGGCGTCGTGCGTCGCGGCGCCTATCTGGGCCTGCGCATCGATCCCGCCATGCCCGATCGCCAGCCGCTGCCGCGCCCCGATCTGCGCCTGCGCATGATCCCGCTCGGCCCCGTCGCCGTCTTCGGTGCGTCCAACTTCCCGCTCGCCTTCTCGACAGCGGGTGGCGACACCGCCTCTGCGCTCGCCGCCGGTTGCCCGGTGGTGGTGAAGGGGCATCCCGCCCATCCGCAGACCGGTGAGCTGGTCGCCGGTGCGATCCGCCGTGCCGTCGCGGCCTGCGGTCTGCCCGAAGGCGTGTTCAGCCACCTCGTCGGCCCCGGCAACGAACTGGGCAGCGCGCTGGTCCGCGATCCCCGTATCCAGGCGGTCGGCTTCACCGGCTCGCGCGGCGGTGGTCTGGCGCTGGTCCAGATCGCGCAAGGCCGCGAAGTGCCGATCCCGGTCTATGCCGAGATGTCGAGCATCAACCCGGTCGTGCTGATGCCCGAGGCGCTGAAGGCGCGCGGCGCGGCGCTGGGTACCGCATTCGTCGCATCGCTCACCATGGGGGCGGGCCAGTTCTGCACCAATCCCGGCCTGCTGCTCGCGATCGAGGGCGAGGGGCTGGACGCGTTCGTGGGTGCGGCGCGCGAGGCGTTGCCGGGTGCGGCGGCGCAGACCATGCTGACCAAGGGCATCCACCAGGCCTATGATCAGGGTGTCGAGGCGCTGGCCGGTCACAACCATGTCGAGACGATCGCTCGCGGTCGGGTGGGCGAGGGTGTTGCGCAGGGTCAGGCGGCGTTCTTCGCCACCACGGCTGCCGAGTTCCTGGCGGACGATTCGCTCGGCCATGAGGTGTTTGGTGCGTCGTCGCTCCTGGTCCGCTGCCGGAATGCGGACGAGCTGGCGCAGGTGCTGAGCGCGGCCGAGGGTCAGTTGACCGCGACGATCCAGATGGACGAGGGCGATACCGATCTGGCCGCGCGCCTGATCCCGATCCTGGAGCGCAAGGCCGGCCGTATCCTGGCCAATGGCTGGCCCACGGGGGTCGAGGTGGCACATGCGATGGTGCATGGCGGCCCGTTCCCCGCGACGTCGGACGGCCGCACGACCTCGGTCGGCAGCATGGCGATCGATCGCTTCCTGCGTCCGGTGTCCTACCAGAACCTGATCTCGGCGCTGTTGCCGGCCGAACTGCGCGACGGTGCCGAAGGTGCGCCGCGCCTGATCGACGGCCAGCCGGCGTAACGTTCGGCGCGGATCGCCCGCATCCACCGGGGTGGGGGCGATCCGCCACGCATTCATGACCATTCATCGCGACCGCAACGGCGGCGCGCGATATCAGTGAGGGGAAGACCATGGCCATCCGCCTGTTGCAGCACCGTGCGCCCGACGGGACCCGCTCGGTGATCGTCGCCGAGGGCGACCAAGCCACCATCGTGACCGGCGTCGAAAGCGTCCATGCGCTCGCCGCCCGCGCGATCGAAGCGGGGCAGAGCCTGGCCGACGCGGTACGCGCCTGCGGCACCGGCGACACCGTCGACCTCGCCGCGGAACTGGCGGCCGGGCGCATCATCTCGCCGATCGACCATGCCGATCCGGCGCATCTGGTGATGGCAGGCACCGGTCTCACCCATCTCGGCTCGGCGGAGGGCCGGGACAAGATGCACCGCGAGGCGGCGGCGGTCGAGAAGCAGACCGATTCGATGCGCATGTTCCTGGAAGGCGTCGAGGGCGGCAAGCCCGCCGACGGCCAGGTCGGCCAGCAGCCGGAATGGTTCTACAAGGGCGACGGCTCGCAACTGGTCGCCCCCGGCGACGCGCTGACCATGCCCGCCTTCGCGCAGGACGGCGGCGAGGAACCCGAGCTGGCCGGCATCTACCTGATCGGGCCGGACGGCACGCCGTTCCGCCTCGGCCTGTGCCTGGCGAACGAGTTCTCCGACCATGTGACCGAGCGGCACAATTATCTGTGGCTCGCCCATTCCAAGCTGCGCCAGGCCTCGCTCGGCCCCGAGCTGTATGTCGGCGACATCCCCGATCATGTCGAGGGCAGCAGCCGCATCGTGCGGGGCGGCGAGACGCTGTGGGAAAAGCCCTTCCTGTCGGGTGAGGCGAACATGTCGCACACGCTGGCGAACCTTGAGCATCACCACTTCAAATATGCGCTGTTCCGCCGGCCGGGCGACATCCATGTCCACTTCTTCGGCACCGCGACCCTGTCCTTCACCGAGGGCGTGCAGACGCAGGAAGGCGACGTGTTCGAGATCGAGGCGGCCCCCTTCACGCTGCCGTTGCGCAACCCGCTGGCGCGCGCCGATGGTGCGGCGGATGCAGTGACCACGGTCAAGGCGCTCTGAACGGCATGACGAACACCCCGATCCGGATCGCGATCGTCGGGCTGGGCAAGATCGCGCGCGATCAGCACCTGCCCTCGATCGCCGGCAACGACGATTTCACGCTGGCCGCGACCGTTTCGCCGCGGGGCGAGGGGCTGGCGGAGGTGCCGAACTTCCGCAGCCTGGACGACCTGCTGGCGAACGGTCCCGCAATCGACGCGGTGGCGCTCTGCACCCCGCCACAGGTGCGCTACGATCTGGCGGCGCAGGCGCTGCAAAAGGGCCTGCACGTCTTTCTAGAAAAGCCGCCCGGCGCGACGCTCGCCGAAGTCGTCGCGCTGGAAAGCGAGGCGGCCGCCACCGGCGTCTCGCTGTTCGCAAGCTGGCATTCGCGCTACGCCGCAGGCGTCGCGCCCGCCAGGGCGTGGCTGGCGGACAAGGCGATCCGATCGGCACAGATCACCTGGCGCGAGGATGTTCGCGTCTGGCATCCGGGTCAGGCCTGGATCTGGGAGCCGGGTGGACTGGGCGTGTTCGATCCCGGCATCAACGCGCTGTCGATCGCCACGCATATCCTGCCGCGCCCGTTCTTCCTGGCACAAGGAACGCTGTCGCTGCCCGCCAACCGCGCCGCGCCGATCGCCGCCGACCTGTCGTTCCGTGACACCGGTGGCACCCCGATCGCGATGGATCTGGACTGGCGCCAGACCGGGCCGCAGACCTGGGACATCGTTGTGGAAACCGATGCCGGCACCTGCACCTTGTCGAAGGGTGGCGCGGTGCTGACCCTGCCAGACGGTGTGCAGGCGCGCGAGGACCAGGAATATGCCGGCCTCTACGCCCGTTTCGCCGAGCTGGTGCAGACGGGGCAGAGCGATGTTGATGTGGCGCCGATGCGCCTCGTCGCCGATGCATTCCTGCGCGGCCACCGCGTCGTGGTCGACGCATTCGAGGATTGAACGGGCGAACCGGCGGGCCAGACCGGCCGGTCGCCAGCAAAGGGAGAGCGACATGATGAAACCGTGGAAGAGCCTGACGGCGGCCCTGCTGCTGAGCAGCGCCGCGCTGGTGCAGGCGCAAGGCACTGCGCCCGCAAACGATACCGCAACCGCAACGGTAAAGGGCGACACGCCCGGCGCGACCTATGACCGCCGCATCTTCACCCAGTTCGCCGAGCATCTGGGCAACGGCATCTATGGCGGCCTGTGGGTCGGCAACGACAAGCGCATTCCCAACACGCGCGGCTTCCGCAACGACGTGGTCGGCGCGCTGAAGGATCTGGGCGTGCCGGTGATCCGCTGGCCGGGCGGCTGCTTTGCCGACGAATATCACTGGCGTGAAGGCGTGGGCCCGAAGAACAAGCGCCCGGTGAAGATCAACACGCACTGGGGCGGCGTGACCGAGCCGAACACCGTCGGCACGCACGAGTTCTTCGACATGGCCGAGCAGATCGGCGCGGAAGCCTATGTCGCGGGCAATGTCGGCAACGGCACGCCGCAGGAAATGGCGGAGTGGGTCGAATATATGACCTCGCCGGCCGGATCGCTGGCGGACGAGCGCGCGAAGAACGGCCATAAGGAACCGTGGAAGGTACCCTATTTCGGCGTCGGCAACGAGTTGTGGGGTTGTGGCGGCAACATGCGCCCCGAATATGCCGCCGATCTGACGCGTCGTTACGCCACCTTCATCAAGGCACCGGCGGGCACGCGGATCATGAAGATCGCGGCGGGCGCGAACGTCGATGATTACAATTGGACCGAGGTGATGATGCGCGAGGCGGCGGGTCAGCTCGATGCGCTGTCGCTGCATTACTACACCACGCCCGGCGGCTGGCCGCCCAAGGCGTCGGCGATCGATTTCGACGAGACCGCCTGGGCGGAGACGCTGGCGGGCGCGTGGAAGATGAACGAGCTCATCACCAAGCACACCGCGATCATGGACAAATATGATCCCAAGAAGCGCGTGTTCCTGGCGGTGGACGAATGGGGCACCTGGTACGGGCAGGATCCGGGCACGCATCCGGGCTTCCTGCGCCAGCAGAACTCGCTTCGCGACGCGCTGGTGGCGGCGATCCACCTGAACATCTTCGCCGCCCATGCCGACCGGGTGAAGATGACCGCGATCGCACAGATGGTGAACGTCCTTCAGGCGATGATCCTGACCGACGGGCCGAAGATGGTGCTGACGCCCACCTATCACGTGTTCAAGATGTACAAGCCGTACATGGACGGCACCGTGCTGCCGATCGAAGTGAAGTCCCCCTGGTACAATAACCAGCAGTGGACGATGCCTGCGGTCAGCGCATCGGCGGTGCGGGACAAGGCGGGCGTGGTTCATGTCGGCCTTGCCAATGCCGATCCGAACAAGGCGATCACGGTCACGACGACGCTCGCCGGTCTGAACGCCTCGGGCGTCAGCGGGCAGGTGCTGACCGCGCCGACGATCAACGCGCTCAACACCTTCGAGCAGCCGAACAATCTGGTGCCCGCGGCCTTTAACGGCGCGCAGGTGAGCGGCAATATGCTGACCGTGACCCTGCCGGCCAAGTCGGTCGTGATGCTCGACCTGCGCTGAGCCAGCGATACCCCTCCCTGCGATGCGGGGAGGGGCCGATTTTTTTAAGAGGACAGGCCATGCGCCGGTTGAAAATGGGGCTGAAACTGGCCGCCGCCGCGCTCATGCTCGGGGCCGCCGCACCGCAGGCGACGCCGCTGAACGACCGGCTGGCGGGTGATATCGCCCCCGTCCACGATCCCGTCATCATCCGGGAGGGCGGGGTCGTCCATGTCTTCTCGACG
>NZ_CAMLAC010000027.1 GCF_946477935.1 uncultured Sphingomonas sp.
GTATTCGTACCGGGATCGCGGCGGAGCGTGTGGGCGGGCAGGTGCTCGACACGATGTCGATCGAGAACTTCATCTCGGTTCCGCATACGGAGGGGCCGCGTCTGGCGGGCGATCTGGAGCGGCATGTGGCCGAATATGGCGTCGACGTGATGAACCTGCAGCGTGCCGAGACGCTGATCCCGGCGGCGGAGGAAGGTGGGTTGCACGAGGTGCGGCTGCAGAGCGGGGCCGCGTTGAAGGCGCGTACGGTGATCTTGGCGACGGGGGCGCGTTGGCGGCAGATGAACGTGCCCGGCGAGGACGCATATCGCAACAAGGGCGTGACCTATTGCCCGCACTGCGACGGTCCGCTGTTCAAGGGCAAGCGCGTGGCGGTGATCGGCGGCGGCAATTCAGGCGTCGAGGCGGCGATCGATCTGGCGGGCGTCGTGGCGCATGTGACGCTGATCGAATATGCCAGCGACCTGCGCGCCGATGCCGTGCTGCAGCGCAAGCTGGCGAGCCTGCCCAATGTGAAGGTCATCACCTCCGCGCTGACCACCGAAGTGACCGGTGACGGCAAGCGGGTGACCGGGCTGACCTACAAGGATCGCAATCACGACAGCGTCCACCAGATCGAACTGGAGGGCATCTTCGTCCAGATCGGCCTGGTGCCCAACACCGAATGGCTGCGCGACACGGTTGCGCTGACCACGCATGGCGAGATCGAGGTCGACCATCGCGGCGAGACGTCGCGGCCCGGCATCTTCGGTGCGGGCGACGTGACCACGGTGCCGTACAAGCAGATCGTGATCGCGGTGGGTGAGGGGTCGAAGGCGTCGCTTTCGGCGTTCGATTATCTGATCCGCCTGCCGGCCGATGCGCCGGTGGATGCGATGGCGGCCTGATGGCGAGCCCCGGCGCCTAATCGCTTGGCGTCGGGGCTTCGTTTCGTTACCCGCCGGTCCATGATCCTGATCGAGCGGACGGGCTGGCGGGCGGCAGGCCCCCGCATCGCACTCAATGCCTTCCAGACGCTGCGTCGCGCCTGGTGGCGAATGACGACGCCCGAGACGCGCGGCAGCCGCGGCATCTGCCTGACGCCCGAGGGGCGGGTGATCCTCGTGAAGCACAGCTACAAGCGCGGCTGGTATCTGCCCGGCGGCGCCATCGACGCGGGGGAAGACGATCTTCCCGCGCTGCTTCGTGAGTTGCGCGAGGAGGTGGGAATGATCCGCCATGGCGCCGCGCAGCACCTGTACGACCTGCGGCATAACCCGGACCACAAGCGCGACCGCCAAGCCGTATTCCTGGTGGAAGATGTGGTGATCGAACCACGCCTGTCACTGGAGATCGAAGCGATCGGCGCTTTTCTGCCGGATGCGCTGCCCGGCAACCTGCATCCGGCCACCCGTTACCGGTTGGAACGGTGGCGAAAGGGCGGGGCAGCCGATTTCGGACCTGTTCCAAGCGAATAATCGCTGGCGGCTGTTCGCCGGCGGTGTCGGAGTGCAATTCGGGCGGACGCCATCTGCACGCCCTGGTGCACGAGCCCCATCGTGGCGAAACACATCAGCCCGTAAACCAGATAGGAATAGCGCGGGATCGGCTGGACCAGAGCGTAGGGTAGGGCCGTTGCCAGCACGAATACGGCGACCGGCGTCAGACGGAAACGACGCGATAGCGCATCGAGCAGCAATGCGGCAAAACCGAGCAGATTGATCAGCGACAGGATGAGCGGTCGCGCATCCGCCCGGTGGTTGTCACCGGATTGCCAGACTTCGGGAAAGAAGAACGCGGCATAATGGCGCAGTGCCAGCCGCGTAAAGGCCATCGGATGCTCCGCGATCCAGATCCACGCCCGGCGCCCGAGCATCCGGGAATAGGCGATCTCCCCGCCACCCGCGCGCAGCCGTGCGCGCGCTGCGGCGCTGCGATAGGGATGAAGGGTCGCATAGTTGCGTTCATAGGCGACGCTTGCAGGCCGGCCGCTGCCCACCGCCGGATCGATCCCCAGCGCCAGTTCCAGGCCGAAATTGTCCCGCAGCAAGACCGCCGTTCCCATGACGCGGGCGTTCCGCATCGCCCAGGGCGTGACCATCAGGGCAAGGGCGAGTGCCGCCGAGCCACCGAGCAGCACCGCCTGGCGCCATCGCAAGTGCGGTATGGCGGTTACGATCCAGGCCGCGACGATACCGATCCCTGCCGGCGGGCTGACAAAGAAGGTGACCGCCGCCAGCACGCCTGCCGCGATCGTTCGCCTGGGCGAGAGTATTTCGCCGTTCCGCACGCGGCTGATTTCAAGCAGGCCGCCACAGTTCAGTATCACCGCAAGCGCGCCTTCCCAGAAGCGGAAGTCGATGAACTCCTCCTTGGCGAAGATCGGTGCCAGGCAGAAGACGGCAAGTCCAAGCCGTCGGGCACCGATCGGCAGGCCCAACCGGGTGTAGAGCCGATCGATCAGCAACAGCACTGCC
The DNA here is from genome assembly GCF_946477935.1 of uncultured Sphingomonas sp. Classification (GTDB taxonomy): domain Bacteria; phylum Pseudomonadota; class Alphaproteobacteria; order Sphingomonadales; family Sphingomonadaceae; genus Sphingomonas. The sequence continues at coordinate 2,457 of NZ_CAMLAC010000027.1, forward strand.
ACGAACTGCGCCAGCGCGCCGACGAGAAGTACGATCAATGCGGCCGGCGAGCCGGCACCAAACAGGCGGAATATGCCGCCGACGATCAATGGCATCACCGGCATCAGGTGCGCGGTCGGCCCCATGTCGGGAAACGCGTCGGCAAAGCCGCCGCCTGTGGAAAGGCTGATGGCGACGCGTGTCGCTTCACCCGCCTCCACCACGACGAGGGTGCCGCGACTATCGTAGATCATGATCAAGCGAGTCAGAATGCCCAGGCACAGCAACCATGCCAGCGGCGCCCGATCGGCAGCCAACCTTGCGTATCTGGCATGTGGATGATCCCCAGCAGGATCAGCGCCTCCCCCGATTTTCATTGATCCAGATTAGCGGATCGCCACGGATGAGGGAATGGGGGTGGTGGGCCCGGCAGGACTCGAACCCGCAACCTAGCCGTTATGAGCGGCCAGCTCTAACCATTGAGCTACAGGCCCCGACGCCGTCCGTAGCGCGGGGCGGGGCGATCCCGCAACCGGGGAAACGATGCGTGGACATGAAAAAGGCGCCCCGATGGATCGGAGCGCCTTTCCCGTAACAGCAGAATCGCGTCGGGCCAATCGGCCCGATGCGGCATTACTGCATGTTGTCGGCCTTCGCCTCGGCCGCGTCACGGACGTTGTCCGCGGTCGCGTTCATGTTGTCGGCGGCGTTCTCGAGAACGGCGGCTTCCGAAGCGTTGGCGGTGTTGTCGGCCAGCGCGTCGATGTTGTCGGCCTGCATTTCCATGTTGTCGGCCAGCATGTCTGCGTTGTTCTCAACAGCAGCAGCTTCCGGCGACTTGTTGCAGGCGGCCACGGACATCAGGCCGGCGGCAGCGAGAACAAAGGCGATCTTCTTCATTCGAATGCTCCCAAGCATAAGCAATCATCGCGGCCGACCCGATTGCCGTCGCGAAGCGGCTCAAATACCGCACGCTTCCCCCCGGTCAATCCGCAAAATTCACCTCTCAGCAAGGTTCGCGACGAACTGAGGGTATCACACCGGGTCATTTCAACTGATTAACGTGTCGGTTTGACGCTACCGATTTCCTCCGGCGCATTGGCCACGACCGCCAACATCGCCGTCCATGCAGCGACGTTCTGGCGCAGCGCCTGCGGGTCGATGCGGTCGATCGTATCGTCGGGCGTGTGGTGCGTATCGAAATAGTCGAGGCCGGACTGGTTGAGGTCGATGCCCGCCACCCCCAGCCCCAGCGTCGGGCCGATATCGGTGCCGTCGCCCGCCACGCCGGGGCCGCGCACGATGCCGAGGGGCGCGAGCGCGGTCTGCAACCGGTCACCGACCGCGCGTGCGCTGTCCGGCAGGTTCACCTCGAACCGCCAGATGCGGTCGGCACCGAAATCGCTTTCCGATGCCGTGGCATGACGATCCCCGGCATGCGCCTTCGCATATTCCGCACCGCCGAAACCGCCCACTTCCTCCGCACCGAACCAGACGACACGGATGGTGCGGCGCGGCCGACCGGCATCCATGATCCGCTTGGCCGCGGCCGCCGTGATCGCGATGCCGCTGGCGTCGTCGATCGCGCCGGTGCCGAGATCCCAGCTATCGAGATGGCCGCCGACCAGTACGATGCCGGCATTCGGATCGGTGCCGGGCACTTCGGCGATGACGTTGCCCGATTCGCGGATGCCGGTGCGGCGCGGGGTGAGCACCAGCTTCAGGCGAACCGGCTTGCCCCGGGCGGCGATACGCTCGAGCTGCTCGGCGTCGGGCACGGACAGGGCGGCGGCGGGGATCGGCTTCACGCCCTCTGGAAAGGTGGTGGTGCCGGTATGGGGGAAGCGGTGATGATCGGTGCCGATCGAGCGGATGACGATCGCCACCGCGCCCTTCTGCGCGGCGACGGCGGGACCGGTGAAGCGCGCCGGGCCGAACGCGCCATAGCTCGATCCGTCCTGTGTCGGCTGCATCGCATTGCCGACATAGGCGATGCGGCCGGTCAGGCTGCCGGCCGGTGCGGCGAGCAGGTCGCCATAGGTCGGGAACACCACGACCTCGGCGGTGATCCCGCCCGCCGGGGTGGCCCCTGAATTGCCGAGCGCGGCAAGGGTCAGCTTCTGCGGAAAGGGCGCGAGGATCTCGGCAGTTTCGGCACCGCGTTCCCATACCGGCATCCGGTAGGGCTCGATCCGCACATTCTGGAAGCCCATCGCCTTCAGCTTCGCGACCGACCAGGCGCGCGCGCGCGCCTCCGCCTCGGTACCGGCCATGCGCTGACCGACCTCGGTCGTCAGCCCCTCCACGATGTCCCATGCAGTGTCGTCGCGCAGTGCGGCATCGCGCAGCGCGGCCACGCGCGGATCGACCGGGGGCGGCGCAACCTGTTGTGCAAGAAGGGGAGAGGAAAGGGCGGAAGCGGCCAGGGCCGCGGCGATGAAGCGCGTCGTCATGGCAGGAAGGGTTACGTAGTCGCAGCCGGTTTGCCAACGGGGCGCCCAATCATTACATGGCGATCCGATTTCCCGATCCCCCTTCCAAAGAACGGAGCACGCGCGCCAGATGGCCGTCCAGTACACCTACGTCATGAAGGGTCTGACCAAGACCTTCCCGGGCGCGAACAAGCCCGTTCTCAACAACATCCACCTGCAGTTCATTCCCGGCGCCAAGATCGCGATCATCGGCCCGAACGGTGCCGGCAAGTCGACGCTGATGAAGGTGATGGCGGGCATGGACCCCGACTTCCAGGGCGAAGCCTGGGCGGCGGAGGGCGTCCGCGTCGGCTATCTGGCGCAGGAGCCGCAGCTTGACCCGTCCAAGGACGTGATGGGCAACGTCAAGGACGGCGTGCGCCCGGTGGCGGACCTGATCGACCGGTTCAACGCCATCTCGGCCGAGATGGGCGATCCGCAGGACGATACCGATTTCGACGCGCTGATGGAGGAGATGGGCGAGCTTCAGGCGAAGATCGACGCGATCGACGGCTGGTCGCTCGACAGCCAGCTCGAACAGGCGATGGAAGCGCTGCGCTGCCCGCCGGGCGATGCCGACGTGACGCGGCTGTCGGGTGGTGAGAAGCGCCGTGTGGCGCTGTGCAAGCTGCTGCTGGAAAAGCCCGACATCCTGCTGCTCGACGAGCCGACCAACCACCTGGACGCCGAAAGCGTGTCGTGGCTGGAAAACTACCTGAAGGAATATACCGGCAACGTCATCCTCGTCACCCACGACCGCTACTTCCTGGACAATGTGGTCAACTGGGTGCTCGAACTCGATCGTGGGCGCTATTATACCTACGAGTCGAACTACTCCGGTTACCTGGAGAAGAAGGCCAAGCGGCTGGAGCAGGAGGAGCGCGAGGAAGCGGGCAAGCAGCGCGCGATCGCGGACGAACTGGCGTGGATGCGCCAGACCCCCAAGGCGCGTCAGACCAAGTCCAAGGCGCGTATCCGCGCGTTCGACGAACTGATGGCCAAGCAGGAGAACCGCGTCGCCGGCAAGGCGCAGATCCTGATCCAGTTGCCCGAACGCCTGGGCGGCAAGGTGATCGAGGCCAAGGGGCTGACCAAGTCGTACGGCGACAAGCTGTTGTTCGAGGGGCTGGACTTCATGCTGCCGCCAGGCGGCATCGTTGGCGTGATCGGGCCGAACGGCGCGGGCAAGTCGACGCTGTTCAAGCTGATCACCGGGCAGGAACAGCCCGATGGCGGCACGATCGAGATCGGATCGACGGTGAAGCTCGGCTATGTCGACCAGAGCCGCGATCACCTCGATCCCGACAAGAATGTCTGGCAGGAAATCTCCGACGAGCTGGAGGTCTTCCGCTTCGGCAAGCAGGAGCTGGGCACGCGCGCTTATGTCGGCGCGTTCAACTTCCGGGGACCAGACCAGCAGAAGAAGGTCGGACAGTTGTCGGGCGGTGAGCGCAACCGCGTCCACATGGCCAAGATGCTGAAGGAGGGCGGCAACGTCCTGCTGCTCGACGAGCCGACCAACGATCTCGACGTGGAAACGCTGCGCGCGCTGGAAGAGGCGCTGGAGACGTTCGCGGGCTGCGCCGTGGTCATCAGCCACGATCGCTTCTTCCTCGATCGCCTGTGCACGCACATCCTGGCGTTCGAGGGCGACAGCCATGTCGAATGGTTCGAGGGCAACTATGAGTCCTACGAGGAAGACAAGCGTCGTCGTCTCGGCGATGCCGCCGACCGTCCGACGCGCCTCGCCTACAAGAAGCTGACGCGCTGACCATACCCGTCAGGGCACGGGACGGGCGGTCATTCCGAAGGGAGTGGCCGCCCGTCTCGCATCAGGCGGGGCAGCGCATCTTGGCCGCAGGGGCGGTCCAGCGGATCGCATTGCCGATCAGGCGGCGGTAATTGGCATCGTCATAAGCCTCCGGCGTGTGGCCGAGCGCCGAATAGACGATGCGGCCGCGGCCCAGCATGCGCGTCCAGACGATCGGGTGGTCGGCGCCCATCGCCAGCGCATCGGACGGGCGATAACTGGTCTCGTCCAGCGTCGCCAACACCGTGGTACCGGCCGCCCGCGCCGGGCTGGCGAAGGAATACCATTCGTCGCGCGGGTTCCAGGGCAGGGTGACGCCGGCCATCACCGGATGCTCGGGGCGCTCGATACGGATCGCTGCGGGCTGAATATGATCCTCACCACCGGGATGACCGATGAATTTCGCGCCGATCATCTCACGCTGATAGAGCGGCCAGCCTTCGCTGGAATTGTCCCCGGCCGCGTGCAGTGCGACCACGCCGCCGCCGGCCTTTACCCAATCGGCAAAGGCTTGACGCTGCGCGGGCGTGAACAGATCGCCGGTGCTGCTGTTGAGGATGACGACCGAAAATCGCGAAAGGTCGCGCGGGTTGAAGACGGCGGCGTTCTCGGTGGAGAAGCTGGGCGCGCAGGCCTGCGCCATGCCGGCGATGACCTGGCTGGAGTGGGGCAGATGCTCGATATGCCGCCAGCCATTGGTCTTGGAGAAGATGAGTATGCCGCCGCGCTTCACCGTGGCGGGGATTGGCGGCGCTACGCTGTCCATGACCGGCGCGGGCCGGTGCGGATCGGCGGGGGTTTGCCCCATCAGGAGCGCGAGCGGCGCCAGCGCGAACAGGCGCCGCATCACGAGCGGGTGTCTCCGAACGTCACGACCGCATACCGCCAGTGCATCGCATCATCTCCCTTATCATGGTTTCTCAGCATGATGGATCGTGTTGCGGCCCGCGTCCAGCGGGGACGACATTGTACGATTCACAACGGTTTAAATTCCAACCAACGATGCCTATTCTTTGACGACAGCAAAAGGGGAGCAAAACTGCACGCATGGCCGTGATCGAGCAATCGCCCGGCGGGGATACCGCCACGGGCACCGGGGAACTGCATTACCGCCTGCGTCAACAATCCGTGCTCGCCGATTTCGGGATCGAGGCACTGCGTGCGCGCGACCTGGATCCGATGCTGCAACGCGCCACCGAGTTGTGCGCACAGGGCATGCGCTCGAAATATTGCAAGTTCCTGGAATATCGCGCCGACCGCGATACGCTGCTGGTGCGCACCGGGGTAGGGTGGGCGCCGGGCGTGGTCGGATCGACCGAGATGCGCACCGATCTGGGATCGCCTGCGGGCTTCGCGCTGCAGACCGGACAGGGCGTCATCTCTAATCATCTGGAAAATGAGGAACGGTTCCGTACGCCGGAGTTCATGGCGGCGCACAAGATCCGACGGGCGATCAACGTGCTGGTCGAGGCGTCGGGCCGTCGTTTCGGGGTGCTGGAGGTCGACAGTGCGGACGAAGGGACGTTCGAGGAGGCGGACCTTGCGTTCATGCAGGGGTTCGCCAACCTGATCGGGGTGGCGATCGAGCGGCAGGAGGCGGAGCGTCGGCTGGCGGAGGCGGTGGAGCATCAGCAGTTGCTAACGCGCGAGGCGAGCCACCGGGTGAAGAACAGCCTGTCCTTGGTATCGGCGATGCTGAACCTGCAGATGCACGAAGACGAGGACCCGCGGGTTGCCCGGCTGTTGGGCGATGCGCAGGCGCGGATCACCGCCATCGCACAGGCGCATGACCGGCTGTGGCGCGGCGAGAAAGTGGGCATCGTCGCGCTGGACGACCTGGCATGCGGCATCCTGGAGCAACTGTCCGAACAATCGCCTGCGCATGACATTACCTGCGACATCCAGCATCTGGAGATCAGCGCCGATACCGCCATTCCGATCGGCCTGATGCTGACAGAGCTCGTCACCAATGCGATCAAATATGCTTACGGCGAGGATGGTGGCCCTATCGTGGTGCGGCTGGCGGCGCAGGAGGGGCGTATCGTGATGACGGTGACGGACGAGGGGGCGGGCCTTCCGGACGGCTTCGACGTCAAGGCCGCATCGCGCAAAAGCCTGGGGATGCGGATGATCGTCAGCCTGGCGCGCCAATTGCGCGGTACCGTGACGATCGAGAACGGCCTGTGCGGCGCCCGTGCCACGCTCGACATGCCGGATCCGAGCTTGGCGGACCCGGTACCCGACCAGGCGACCTGAGGGTGGCATTGCATTGCAGGCAGGCGTCCATGCAATGCCTCAATAGGTAATGTCCTGTTTGAAAGGGGTAATTCAGCTATCTTCGATCACTAATCCCCATACCCAGTGTTTGTCCCGATGCCGAAGCCCTAGCGATAGGTTGTAAATATCGTGAACTGATGCGGGGGCGGCATGGGGGCGAAGACGGCTTTGTCGGCGGTGTGCCTGCTGTCGGTAACGATGCCGTGCGCTGGTCAGGATCTGGTATATCAGCCAGTCAATCCCAGCTTCGGGGGCAATCCATTCAACGGGGATCATCTGCTCGGGCTTGCAACGGCGCAGAACAAATATACCGACCCGGCCTCACGGGCCAATGCGGCCCAAGCCAACACTTTCGCGCAGCAACTGCAATCCCGCCTGTTGTCCGCGCTTTCGTCGCAGATCGTCGAGGCCATCTTCGGCGAGAACCCGCAGGATCAGGGAACGATCAAGTTCGGCGGCCAGACCGTGGAGTTTTTCCGCAGCCTGGATGAAGTGACGCTGACGATCACGGATGACGCGACCGGCGGGATCACCACCATCGTGATCCCCACCTTCATCACGGCAAACTGACCGATGTGTCTCCGGACCCTGCTTGTCATGGCGCCGCTTCTGGGTGGCTGCACGGTGCTGAACACGGTGGACCGTTCCCTGCCATCCGCGTCGCAGCAGGCGATCATCCCGGTCAGGACGACCACGCAGCGGATGCTGAACGAGATCGCGCCGCCATCGCGGCCGGTCGCCATCGCGGTGTACGGCTTCACCGATCAGACCGGGCAGTTCAAACCCAGCGAGGTCGGGCAGACGCTGTCGCGTGCCGTCAGCCAGGGCGGGGGGTCGATCCTCGTCAAGGCGCTGCACGATGCCGGCAACCGGCGCTGGTTCACCGTGGTCGAGCGCGAGCAACTGAAGAACCTGCTGAGCGAGCGCCAGATCATCCGCGAGATGCGGGAACGGTATCTGGGTGAGAGCACGATCAATGCCGAGGCGCTGCCGTCGCTGCTGTTCGCCGGCGTGCTGCTGGAAGGCGGGATCATCGGTTATGACACCAACACGGTGACCGGGGGCGCGGGTGCGGCCTTCCTGGGCATCGGTGCCCGTACCGAATATCGGCAGGACACGGTGACGGTGTATCTGCGCGCGGTATCGGTGCGGACCGGCGAGGTGCTGGCCAGCGTCTCCTCCTCCAAGACCATCGCGTCGCGTGCGATCAGCGCCAGCACCTTCAAGTTCGTGGCCTTCAAGGAACTGCTAGAGGCGGAACTGGGCGTCACCAGCAACGAGCCGGACCAGCTCGCTTTGCAGCAGGCGATCGAAAAGGCGGTGCTCGGCCTGATCATGGAAGGCATCGACCTGAAGCTGTGGGCCTTCGCCTCGCCAGAAGCGGGCGCGGCACAGCTCGAGCGCTATCACCGCGAACGCGACGGCAGCTACTCGCCGCAGCAGGTGCAGGCAGCGGTCGACAGCGCCGCGCGGCTGCCGCCGATGCAGGTGCGGCGCAGGGCATCCGCCGATCCGCCCCCGCCTGAGCCTGCCGCTCGCAGCACGCTTTGACTTCGTAACCGTCCTTCAAGGGAGACCGCGCATGAAGACCCTGATGACTGTATCGACTTCCATGCTTGCGCTGCTTGCCGCGCCGGTACTGGCCCAATCCAGCGCGACGATCGACCAGACGGGGGCGGGAAGCTCGGGCAGTATGGCGATGGTCGATCAAACGGCAACGGCTGCGGCAGCCGATGTGACGATCATCCAGGTCGGTCGCGGCCACGAGGCCATCGTCAGGCAAAAGAGCGACGGGGCGACGGTGAACGGTCAGGCCGATACCGCCTATATCCAGCAGGGCAGCTTCGGCGCCCGCGCGACGATCGACCAGCAGACCGTCGCGGGTGCGGCCGGTTCGCGCGCCAGCATCATCCATGGCGGCGGCGTCAGGGCGACCACCGGGCAATATGGCGGTGGTCACGACAGCAGCATCGACCAAGGCGGCGTCGATGCCATCGCCGATGTCGTCCAGAGCGGTGGCGGACTGGCCGGCAACGTGTCGCGGATCGTGCAGTTCGGCCCGGTATTCACCGCGACCGTCGCGCAGGACGGGCAGAACAACTTCAGCGAGGTCATGCAGACCGGCGATACGCAGGTCGCGGTGGTGGACCAGATCGGCCAGTATAATCAGTCCTCCATCAACCAGAGCGGCAGCGGCAACTCCGCCTTCGTCACCCAGCGGATCACCAGCCGTGCGGCAATCGACCAGCGCGGCACCGACGGGATCGCCTATATCGATCAGAATGGCGGCGGCGGTTCAGTGACGCTGCTCCAGACGGCGGCGTCGAAGGGCGCGGTGGCGGATGTGAAGCAGTCGGTGGCCGGCGGCTCGATCGATCTGGAGCAACGGGGCGCCGGTACGGTCGCGGTACAGCAGGGCGGCCTGTCGCAAGGTCTCTCCGTGCTTCAGCAGGACGCCAGCAGCGCAACGGTGGTGCAGGAGGGCCGCATCAGCCGCCTGGCGATCCAGCAGTTCGACGGCTCGGCCGGTGCCAGCGCCAATGTGTATCAGGGGACGCGCAATGGCGAGATACTGGTACAGCAGAAGACCGCGGCGGCAGTGGACGTCCATCAGACCGGCACCAGCGGCTATGTGTTCGTGAACCAGGGGCGGGGGGCGGCGGGCTCTGCCGCCGGGGTGGTGCAGCAGGGCGACAACAATGCGCTGGTCCTGCATCAGCGCGCCTGGCCGGAGGGTGCGGCGACCGGCCCGGCGGGATCGGTCGCGACCATCCAGCAGATCGGGGACGGCAACAGCGCGCTCGCCTTTCAGCACGGTACCGGCATGCAATATGCCAGTCTGGAGCAGACAGGTACGGGCAACCGCCTGAGTAGCTGGCAGGGTGGCCAGGGTGGTCAGCGGGTGACCTTGCGCCAGGGCGGAACCGATAACTTTGCGCAGACGGCGCAGGGCGGCATACCTGCGGGCGGCGCGACACCGCTCGATCCCGTCGCCACCGAGGATGCCGCGTCGCAAAATCTGGTCATCACGCTGGAGCAACCGGGGAACGGCAACACGGCGATCCTGACACAGACCGGACGCGACAACCTGATCGACGGGCGCCAGCCCGGCAACGGCAATGCGGCGGTGGTGACACAGCGCGGCAACTTCGAAGCGGTCACATTCGATCAGTCCGGCGACAACAACCGCATCGACGTGACGCAGCGCGGCCAGTTCAACGAGGCCGGCATCTACCAGCTCACCAACGACAATGTCGCGACCGTCACGCAGAACGGGTTCAACAACACGGCAATCGTCCGTCAATAGCGGGAGGCGCGCTGATGCTGGATGTTGCATCGATCCTGTTGCTGATCGCCATGCAGGCGGGGATAGGGGCGGGGGCAGCCGCGCCGCTTCCGCCCGAACGCAGCGTGGGGATCGACCAGATCGGCGACGCTCCTTTCGCCGTGACCCGTGAGGCGGAGGCAGGCGGTGTCGTTCTGATCGATCAGGACGGCGATCGTAACATGGCGACCGTGATCCAAGGCGCGCCGTCGTCCGATAACCGGCGGGATGATGGCGCGGAAGCGTCCGTCGCCATCTATCAAAGAGGTAGCGGGAACGCGGCTTCGGTCCAGCAGTTCGGTGTACACGGCATGATCAACGTGGCGACCCTGTCGCAAGACGGATCGAACAACATCATGCGACTGGAACAGTCCGGTGGCGGCAACCGGGCGGAACTGGAGCAGACAGGCGATGGAAACGCCATGGACGCGCGACAGATCGGCAACGACAACACCCTGCGCTGGACGCAGACAGGCAGTGGCCTGCCCGATCTCGGCATCACCCAGACCGGCGGGCAGAGCATGGCGATCAGCCAGACCGGGCCCGGCCGATAAGGCAGCGCTCCTTCTGGCCATCATGGTGGTTGCTGGATCGACGCCGGCGATCGCCGGGGCGACGACGGTGCAGCAACCCGGTGTCGATGGGTCGATATCGGCGCGCAAGACAGGTGTGGCGCAGATCGACTCGGCCAGGAACGATCGTCCTGCGCGAACCGCCGAAATACCTCAGATCACACCAACCCTGTCGGCAGCGCGCAAACGTCTACCTGATACGGCTCCGATCGGCGGACGCGATCGATGCGATCCCGCCAGTCCCAAGCCGGCCTTGGGGAGCATGATCTGCCGCCCGGATCTGCGCGCCTCCGGGCAGGCAGAGCCATCCTCGCCGGACAAGGGCCGCGTATCGTCGCTTGTGGAGACGCTTGCCGACGAGACCGGGCGATCCTCCCAGAACATCGACGATACGGCGGGTGCCATCGCTATTCTGGGCTTTCCGGCGGGCGTCGATGCGCCGGCCAAAAGGTGACGCACATCTGTCCACGCCGTCGCCGATCATGGCCGGTACGGTCGTAAGGGCTTGTCACACCGACCTTAATCGTCAAAGTCGCGGCATGACCGATCCCGTGCTTCACACCATCACGACCGTCCTGCGCAGGGCGCCCGAATGGGTCCGGCATGATCTGGTCGCCAAGGACGCCGGCACGCGAGAACGTGCCGAGGAAGCACTTGCCGCGATGATCGCGGCGGCGCTGCACGCACAGCCGTAGGTCGGCGTCATAGGCGTGGCGGGCGTGAGCGATCGTCACGATCGGCACTAAGCGACGGCATCGCTCCGATCCCCGCGCAGACGAGGGCGTGTAAACGGGCAAATGCCCACACATGCGTATCAGGATAGCTAAATCGGCTTACCGGCGATGCCCGGCGGGGGCATTCAACGAACCGAATTCCAGCGCCTTTCATCCTTGATGGAGGACGTGGGACTCGTTGAGCCTAAAAGCTGAAGTCCACCGGAAAACCTGACTTATCAGCGTTCTAAGCCCCTCAGTGAATGAGCGATGACAGGGCGGCTTTCGAGGAAGACGGACGAAACTTCGGGGAAATACCCGCCATAACCTTGGAAAGATGCTGAGCAAGCATCGGAGTTAGCTCGCTAAAATTCGACATGGGAGTTGATAGTAGGGCCGAAGCGTGCCTATACCTGTTAGCGGTAGCATTCGCAGATAATGCGCCAGGGTAGAACAACGGACTTTGACCCTCGTGGGGAGGATGTAGAATGAAGGGGATTAACGGGTATGTTCGCGCGCGCAGAGGACGTGGCTTGAGCCTGCATGCCGGCGTGTCGCTTGCGGCGCTTCTTGTCGCGTTCACACCGGCGGCGGCGTTTGCCCAGGCCGAGTTGCAGACCACTTCGTCGGATACGACACAGGCGGCGGTCGAGGGACAAGAGCAGGGAGATCCTGCGGCGGATCAGACGGGTAGCGACATCGTCGTCACCGGGCGTCGTGCCGCGCTGGAAGCGGCGGATGAACGCAAGCGGCGTAGTGAGACGATCATCGACTCGGTCGTCGCCGATGATGCCGGCAAGCTGCCTGACAATTCGATCACCGAAGTGCTGCAGCGCGTTTCGGGTGTTTCGATCGTGCGGTTTGCCGCTCTGGGGGATCCGGACCACTTCTCCGTCCAGGGGTCCGGCGTCCAGGTCCGTGGTCTGACCGGCGTTGCATCGCGCCTGAATGGCCGCGAGATTTTTAGCGCTAACAACGGCCGCGCCATTCTGTGGAGCGACGTCACGCCCGAACTGATGGCGGCGGTCGACGTCTACAAGGCGTCCACGGCCGACCTGATCGAGGGCGGCACGGGCGGGCAGATCGATCTGCGCACCAAGATGCCGTTCGACTTCAACGGAAAGTTCCACGTTGCAGGCACTGCCGAGCTGGGCATGGGCGATCTGGCGCAAAAGGCCGATCCCACCGCATCGCTGCTGGTGACGGATTCGTTCGATACCGGCATCGGCCGTATCGGCGTTCTCGCCGACGTGGCCTATGCGCAGTTCAGCTCGCTGTCGCAGTTCATCCGTACCGAACCCTATTTCAAGACGCGGATCAGCGGCCAGGATTATTACATTCCGGGCGGCTTCACCTATGGCGACGAGGCGTTCCGCTATCGCCGCTACGGCATCTATGGCGCCGTGCAATGGGCGCCATCGGACTCGCTGACCTTTACCGGCACCTTCTTCCAGTCGCGCTACAAGAGCCAGTCGAGCGACTACGGCGCGCAGGTCAGTTCGCAGAACCTGGCGGTCGATCCGGCAAGCAGCACATTCGACTCGGTTGGCGGGTTGCTCAAGACCGACGCGCTGTTCAATCGCGATCAGGCTACCTTCCTGCCCAGCCCCAACCCCGTCAACAGCGGCGGCAACAAGGGTTTCGTCGACAGCACCACACGGACGCGCGATTATTCGCTGTCCTTCGTCTGGGCGCCGGAGGACAGCCACCTTTCGCTGCGCGGCGCGCTGCAGCGGGTCGACTCCCGGCAGATCTATGACCGGCTCGACGTGTTCCGCGAGATCGCCTTTGGTCAGAGCTTCGGGATGGACCTGACCGGGGATCTGCCGAAGATCACCGTATCGCCGGCAACCCAGGCCTCGTTCGCCAATCCGGCGAACTATTTCTGGTCGGCATCGATGCCGCACAACGAGGACAATAAGGGCCGGCTCGACTCCGCCAATCTCGATGCGGAATACACGTTCGACGACAGCTTCCTGCGCGCGGTCAAGGTGGGCGGCCGTTATGCGGAGCGCACCGAGCGCGATTTCTCGAACGGGTATAACTGGTCGGCGCTGGGCCGCAGCTGGAACGGCGATCCGCAGCTGACCTATGCCAACGCCGCGCCGGGCGACATCGAATACCATGCCTTCAAGGACTTCTTCCGCGGCAATATCCCGCTCCCCGGCAACCTGATGTTCGCCTCGCGCGATCTGGTTTCCCGGCTCGACCGGGCCGAGCTGACCCGCTCGCCGCCCGCCGGCTTCTGCGGTGCGCCAGGGTCTGCACTGTTCAACAACTGCACTGCGGCCGGACCTCTCCCCCAGACCGGATATGGCGGCGCCGCAGGTATCCGGCCGATCGGCTTCGTGCTGCCCGACGACCGGGTCGACAACCGTACGGAGACGCTGGCCGGCTACGCGCTGGTGCGGTTCGGTACCACCTGGGGGCCAGGCATTTCGGGCAATGTCGGCGTGCGCGTGGTCAACATCAAGAACGAGGGCAGCGGCTTCATTCGTCAGAACAGCTCGTCCTTCGTTCGCAACGGCCAGATCCAGGGCATCGCCAGCACGGCCGTGCCGCGCGGAGGTGAGGCGGAGTTCACCCGCGTGCTGCCGTCGGTGAATCTGGAATATGCCCCGATGGACAAGGCCAAGGTGCGCTTCGGCTACAACATCACCATGGACCTGCCGACATTCAACGCGCTGCGCTCCTCGGGGTCGGTCGGCGTGGCGACGACGGCCAACCCGGCCAACGTTCCGGGTTCGGGAACGAACCTGCCGGGCGTCTTCACCAACTTCACGGCGGAGACCGGCAACCCGTTGCTGAAGCCGACCATGTCGAACAATTTCGATCTGTCGTTCGAATATTATGCGAGTGCCGGCACGTCGTTCCATCTGGCGCCGTTCTACAAGCGGCTGACCGATGTCACGGTCTTCTCGCTCACCCAGCGGCAGGTCACCGTCGCGCTCAGCAACGGCGTCGACAACAACGTCGTCACCGGCACCGAAACCGTGACCGCCGCCGCCACCGATTATATCAACTCGGACGAGGCCGCGACGATCAAGGGTGTTGAGGTGGGCGGTCGCTTCTTCCTCGACATGCTGCCGGGTGCGCTGGCCGGCTTCGGGTTCGAGGGGAACTACACCTTTATCGACAGCAAGAACCCCGGTGACGTGTACCGCGACATCAATGGCGTGGTGAAGCGGGACGCGCCGCTGGTCGGCCTGTCGAAGCACAACTTCAACGCCACGCTGCTCTACGAACGCAATCCGATCTCGGCTCGGGTCAGCTATTCGTGGCGCTCGCGGTATCTGCAGTCCACGAACAGCAATGGTACGAACCCGACCTATGGTTTCTACGGTGTACCGGGTACCGCAGCGACCAACTCGATCCAGATCGCGTTGCCGGTCTACGGTGCTGCCTACGGCACGCTGGACGCCGGTGTACGCTTCAAGGTGACGGAATCCTTCTCCTTCGGTGTGCAGGGCACGAACCTGCTCAACGCCACGCAGCGCACACTGATGGGCGGGTATCCGGACGGCAAGATCTACGGCCGAAGCTGGTTCCAGAGCGACCGGCGCATCAATACCGGCATCTATCTCTCGTTCTGACGATGCTGCATCACCTGTCGGCGCCGTGGCCGGCAGGTGAGTGCGGAATGAGGGGTGTATGAGGAAGCGGATTCTGATCGCGGGCGGCGGCACCGCCGGGTGGCTGACCGCCTGCTATCTGGCCAGGCGGCTGGGCGCGGACCTGCCCGGCGCCGCATCGATCCAACTGGTCGAGTCGCAGGAGATCGGCGTGCTGGGCGTGGGGGAGGGGACCTTTCCCACGATCCGGCGCACGCTGGCCACGATCGGTATCGATGAAGCCGATCTCATCCGTCGCTGCGATGCGACCTTCAAGCAAGGCGCCCTGTTTCGTCACTGGCGCGCCGCACCGGGGGCGCCGGGGCCTGACCATTATGCCCACCCCTTCCAGCTTCCCAATGCGGAGCACGGCCTGGAGTTGCTGCCCTACTGGCTGCTCGGGCTGGCTGGCGAGACGGGCTGGGATGCTGCATCCAATCCGCAGAAGCTGGCCGCCGATGCCGCGCGTGCGCCCAAGCTGCCGAGCCATCCCGATTATGTCGGGCCGCTGAACTATGCCTTTCACTTCGATGCGCTCGCCCTGGCGGGATTGCTGCGCGACCATGGGGTGGGCAGCGGCGTCGAGCATCTGTCGGACACGATCACCGAGGTGCTGCTGGATGCGGACGGTGCGATCGGTGGCGTGCGGACCGAACGGCACGGCGTCCTGAGCGCCGACCTGTATATCGACTGTACCGGATTTCGCGCAGAATTGATCGGCCGGGCGCTGGGCGTGCCGTTCCGGTCCTGCCGCGACACGCTGTTCTGCGACCGGGCGCTCGCCACCCAGATACCCTATGCGCGGGCAGATGATCCGATCGCGTCCTACACGCTGTCGACGGCGCAGACGGCGGGCTGGATATGGGACATCGGCCTGTCGCGGCGCCGCGGCGTCGGCCATGTCTATTCCTCTGCGCATATGGACGACGACGCGGCCGAGGCGGCGCTGCGCGCCTATCTCGGTGCGGCGGGGCCGGATGCCGAGATCCGTCGCCTGCGGTTCGACGCCGGCTACCGGGAAACGAACTGGGTGCGCAACTGCGTGGCGATCGGACTATCGAGCGGCTTTTTCGAGCCGCTGGAGGCGACCGGGATCGCGCTGGTCGAAGTCGCGGCCGGGCTTGTCGCCAACCTCTTCCCGTGGGGCGGCGATCACGCGACCTCGGCGCGGCAGTTCAATGCGAACATGCTGCACCGGTACGAACGGGTGCGCGATTTCATCAAGCTGCATTATTGCCTGTCGGAGCGGCGGGACTCGCCGTTCTGGCGCGACAATGTCGCGGCGGCGTCGATCCCCGACACCCTTGCCGAACGGCTCGATCGCTGGCGTTTCCGGCCGCCGACCGAGTTCGACATCGATCCGCGTGTCGACATCTTCCCACAGGCCAGCTGGCAATATGTGCTGTACGGCATGGGTTGGAAGACCGACCTGTCGGCACAGGCCGGCATGTTCCGCTTTCATGACGATGCCCGCCGGGCCTTTGCGGAGGTTCGACGTCAGGCACAGTTCGCGATCCAGGGCTTGCCGTCCAATCGTGAGCTGGTCGAACATGCCCGAACCCATCGCTTCGCAGGCGGTGCCGGGCCGAAGCATTCAGCCTGAACGACGTACAAGAACAGCAAAAGAGACACGACAGCCGATGGATACCACTCGCCGACAAGCCCTGACGCTGGCACTCGCCTCCGCTGCATTTCCCGCTGCGTCCGCGTCCGCCGCGCCCAGACCTGCGGGCGTGGAGGGGCAGCGACGCGCCGATCTGGGCGATGGCCGGTTTCTCAACCCGGTGCTGGCCGGCGACCGCCCCGATCCGAACGTGTTGAAGGACGGGGGGGACTATTATGCCACCTTCTCGTCGTTCCAATATTATCCCGGCGTGCCCATCTGGCATTCGCGCGACCTGGTGAACTGGACGCCGGTTACCGCCGCGCTCAAGACCAATATCGGCAATGTCTGGGCGCTCGACATCGCCAAGCATAACGGTCGCTACTTCATCTACATACCCGTGCTTGTCGACGGCGATCGCCCGCTCCGGACCTATGTCATCCATGCCGACAGCATGAAGGGGCCGTGGAGCGAACCGATCGACATGCGGATCGACAACATGATCGATCCCGGCCACGCGGTAGGCGAGGATGGCAAGCGCTACCTGTTCTTCAACGGCGGCAACCGGGTGCGGATCAGCGACGATGGGCTATCGGCGGCGGGCAAGATCGAACACGTCTATGGCGGCTGGCCGATCCCGCAGGACTGGATCATCGAGGGATTTGCGCTGGAAGGCCCGAAGGTGCTGCGCAAGGACGGCTGGTTCTACCTCTTCTCCGGGCAGGGCGGCACCGCCGGGCCGCCGACCAGTCACATGGTGGTCGTCGGCCGCTCGCGCTCGATCGATGGTCCCTGGGAGAATTGTCCGCACAACCCGATCGTCCGCACCGCCCGGCGTGACGAACCATGGTGGTCGCGCGGTCATGCGACCGCGATCGAGGGGCCGGACGGCAAATGGTGGCTCGTCTATCACGGGTATGAGAACGGGTTTCGCACGCTAGGCCGGCAGATGCTGCTGGAGCCGATCGAATGGACCGCAGACGGCTGGCCACGCGCGCTGGGTGGGGACCTGTCCCGCCCGATGCCCAAGCCCCGGGGTGGCAGCGGCGGCGCGCATGGTCTGGCGCTGTCAGGCTTTTCGCCCGATATGTTCGGCACGAAGCTCGCTTTTCAGGCGCCGCGCGGCAATGATTATCTCGACCGTGTCAAACTGGCCGGTGGCGTGCTGACGCTGAAGGGGCAGGGCAGCGGTCCCGCCGACGCCTCGCCCCTGGTCTTCGTCGCCGGGGACCGATCCTATGAGGTGACGGTGGAGGCGGAGGTCGAGGGCGATACGGCCGCCGGTCTGGTGCTGTTCTATAACGAGAAGCTGTTCTGCGGGTTGGGGTTGGGGCCTGAGCGGCTTCACGCCTATCGCATCGGGCAGGAGGAGCGCTGGCCGCCGGGCGCGCCGATCGATGCGCGTCGCCTGCACCTCAAGCTGGTGAATGACGAGAATGTGGTGACCTTCTTCCACAGCCGCGATGGTCGCCAGTGGACGAAGGAGCGATCCTTCGAGGTGGCCGGTTACAACCACAATGTCGCGGACGGTTTTCTCAGCCTGCGCCCCGGCATCTATGCGGCAGGCTCGGGCTCGGCACGGTTCGCCAACCTGACCTACCGGGCACGCGGACCGTCTGCGTGAGTGCTGTTGCGGCCATGGTCAAGCGGAGCGTGGCGGGCTAGGGTCGCGGTGGAGAAATGAGGTTCATGCTACCGTCTCGATACCGCCATGGGCGCATACGCGCTGCCGGCCGCGCCGTTTTGCGATCCACATGCTTCGTCCTTGCCTGCGGGGTTGGTACCGCGGCGGGGGCGATCGACTATGCCGCCCGCGATGTCGGGGATTGGACGGTCGCGGCCAGCAAGGATGGCCAAGGCTGCTTCCTGACCCGGACATATGATCGCGCCGGCGACACGACCCTGCTTCTCGGGCTGGATGTGGACGGCGCCAATCACCTGTCGGTCCTGAATGCCAATTGGTCGATCAAGGCGAGGGACCGGTTGAAGCTGGATTTCCGCCTGTCCAACGGCGGCTACGCCAAGCATGCGGCCGTTGGCCTGCGATCGGACGGCAAGCAGGGTTTCGTCACCAGCTTCGAGGCGAAGTTTCCGGCATATTTCGCCAGGTCAAACGATCTGCACATCGCGCGCGGTGACGTGCCGGTCGAGCGGTTGAACCTCGCTGGCAGCGGCGCGGCCGTCGCCGAATTGCGCAAATGCGTGGCGGCACAGCGGGTTGAAGCGAAGGCGACCAAGCCTCGCAAAACGCGTGCCGATGATATTCCGGAGGACCCGTTCGCACCCTCCGCATCGCGCAGGTCCGGGAAATAGCGACGTCATCCTCTGCGCAATATGCGACGAAGCGCTCTGCCGGTGCGCCTTGTCGTTGCGCAAATTCCACTGGGCACGCGCCGAGCACGGTCGAACAGAATCCGGATTGTGGAACCGATCGCACTCAGCTTGATTGTTGCAGTTAGTTAACGAGTGGAAGATGTATGTCTGCTTTTGCGTCAAAATCCCTGCTGGCCGTGGTGACACTGGCTGGCGCCGTCGGCCTCAGCGGCTGCGCCACGAAATCCTACGTTCGCGAACAGATCGCGCCGGTAAGCCAGCGTGTCGATACGCTGGAGGCGCGACTGCAGGAAACGGACGGCACGGCCAAGGCCGCGCTGGCGGAGGCGCAGGCCGCATCAGGCCAGGCGCAGAATAACGGCCAGCGTATCGACCAGCTCACCGGCCGGGTGGACGGCGTGGATCAGCGTCTGACGGCGCAGGAACAGCGCCCCGCCAGGCGTCCGCGCCATTGATCGTGCCGAGCGGCACGTCATAAAGCGTATTGCTGTTTCCGGATCGGCCGACCCGCAAGGGAAGGCCGATCTTTTTTCGAGTATGCCCAACTGATGATCCATGTTCTGCGGGCGCTGGCCGGGCTCGCGCTTACCGTTCCGCTCGTGGCGGAAGCACGCACATCGCGGGCCGAAGCGCCGCAAGCCGCTCAAGCCGTCGGTAGCGACGCCGCCCCGGCCATTACCCTGTCGCCTGCCGCTGCCCAGGTCACGCAGTGGGTTTCCACGTCAAAGGACAATCGGGCGCTGCCCTGGGCCGTGGTGGACAAGGAAAATGCCGCGCTCTTCCTGTTCGACGGCAAGGGCAAGCCGCTGGGCGCGGTGCCGGTGCTGATCGGTATCGCTCCAGGGGACGAGGCCAGTCCGGGCATCGGCAACAAGAAGCTGGCCGATCTGGGACCGGCGGAGAAGACGACACCGGCCGGGCGGTTCCTGGCAAAGTTCGGTATGCCCGTCGCCGGGGAGCGCGTGCTCTGGGTGGACTATGCGACATCGGTTGCGATCCATCCGATCCCCAAAGACGCCGGGCCTCGGGAAAAGCGGCGGGAGCGCATGTTGTCGCCGACGCCGGACGATAATCGGATCACCTTCGGGTGCATCAACGTCCCCAAGGCCTTTTACGGCCGCGTGCTGCGCCCGCTGTTCCGCGGCAAGGGCGGCTATGTCTATGTGCTGCCCGACAGCAAGCCGATCGAGGCGGTGTTCCCGCGCCTGCGGGTGCAAACGGTCATGAACGGCGGCTGAGACCGGGTATGATCGCCGCCTCCCGGGGCTGATGTGATCGGCGTGATCACATCAGTCGGTTGCGATATCCGTATGCCGAGGCCCGGCGCTGCACCTGATCCAGATGGCGGTATCGGTCCTGTTCTACCCGACTGTGCCGTAGCCTCCGCCACCGGGCGTTTCGATCACGATCCGGTCACCGGCCATCAATTCGACCTTGTCGGTCCCCTTCAGAAGCATGACGCTGCCATCGCCCCGCTCCACCCGCTGCGTGCCCGCCTTGCCGTCGGCGCCGCCCGCAAGGCCAAACGGAGCGACCGTGCGGCGCGAGGCGACGATGGTGACTGTCAGCGGCTCCAGTGCGGTGATCGCGCGAATGGCTCCGTCGCCACCGGCATGTTTCCCCGCGCCCCCCGATCCACGGCGGATGGCGAAGCGATCGAGGCGGACGGGGTAGCGCAACTCCAATATCTCGGGATCGGTGATGCGCGTATTCGTCATGTGCGTGTGCACCGCCGACGCGCCATCGAAGCCCGGCCCAGCACCTGCGCCACCGCAGATCGTCTCGTAATATTGGTGCGCGTCGTTCCCGAACAGGAAGTTGTTCATCGTCCCCTGCGCCGAGGCACAGGCATCCAGCGCGCCGAGCAGCGCATTGCAGACGGCCTGGCTGACCTCGGTATTTCCTGCCACGACCGCGCTGCCCGGCGGGGGCGACAGGAATGATCCGTCGGGAATGATGATCGTGAGGGGTGCCAGGCACCCTTCGTTCAGTGGCAGATCCTCGCCGACCAGGCAGCGAAAGGCATACAGCACGACCGCACGGGTGACGGCGGGCGGCGCGTTGAAGTTGCCACGGCTGGCCGGTCCCGTACCGGTGAAGTCGACCGTCGCCGCACGGCGCTCACGGTCGATCGTTACTCGGACCTTCAGGGGGGTGCCGTCGTCCATGCTATAGTCGAATGTGCCGTCCGAAAGGCGGGACAGAACACGGCGGATGCTTTCCTCCGCATTCGCCATGACATGCCCCATATAGGCACGAACCACCGGCCAGCCCCGCGTCGATACCAGCGCGTTCAGTTCGGCGATGCCCGTCGCATTGGCGGCAAGTTGCGCCTTGATGTCGGCGACATTGGTATCGGGGCTGCGGGCAGGATAGCGCGCATCGGCCAGCAGTTGGCGAAACGCATCCTCCCGCAGCTGGCCGCCATCGACCAGCAGGAAGTCGCTGATCACCACGCCTTCCTCTTCCAGCGTATGGGAGTCCGGCGGCGTCGATCCCGGCGTCAGGCCGCCTATATCGGCATGATGGCCGCGATTGGCGACGAAGAAGCGGATTTCCCGACCGTCATCATCGAACACCGGCGCGATCACCGTCACGTCGGGCAGGTGGGTGCCGCCGTTGAACGGGTCGTTCAGCGCGACGACGTCACCGGGTTTCAGCGTCGCGCCGCGTTTGGCGATCACCGCTCGCACGCTTTCGCCCATCGCGCCCAGATGGACGGGGACATGGGGAGCGTTGGCGATCAGATTGCCGGCGGCATCGAACAGCGCGCAGGAGAAGTCGAGGCGCTCCTTCATGTTCACGCTGCTCGCGGTGTTGCGCAGCACCACGCCCATCCGCTCGGCGATGCCCATGAACTGGGTTGCGAACAGTTCCAATTGCACCGGATCGGCAACCGCCGGATCCGGCTGGGCCCGTGCGGGGGCGCCGGTATGGGCCAGCAGCAGCTCGCCGCCCGCACCGACTTCCAGCGTCCAGCCCGGCTCGACCATCGTCGTCGCGATGGCTTCGCGGATCAGCGCTGGCCCGGCGATGGTATCACCGGGGCGCAGGTGCTCGCGGTCATGGATGGGCGTCGCATGCTCGGCGCCGCCGGTCCACACGGCAACCGTGGCGATGGGAGCCGGTGGCGCACCGTCGCGTGCGGGAAGGGGCGGCGGGACGACGGGGTTGCCCGGCAGGATCGCCTCCACCACCACGCTTTCGACCATGATGTCACGGTCGGGACTGGTGAAGCCGAAGCGCGCACGATGGGCATCCTCGAAGCTGGTGCGCATGGCAGCGGCACCGCCCAGCGGCACGCCGAGCGCGGTGTCCGTCCCGGCATAGCGCAGGTTCACGGTGGTGACGCGCTGCGGGTTCCCGCCCAGTTCCGCTGCCGCCGCATCCCCCAATGTGGTCGCCAGCCCATCCAGTGCTTCGCCCAGCGGCCGTTCCACCGAGCGCTGGCGAATGGCGACCCGGTCGGCCAGCCCCATGCCGTAAGCCGACAGCACGCCGGCCAGCGGATGGATCAGCACACGGCCCATCCCCAGCACCTCGGCCACGCGGCATGCATGCTGCCCCCCTGCGCCGCCGAAGCATTGCAAGGCGAAGCCCGTTACGTCCTGCCCGCGTTCCAGTGCCACGCGCTTGATGGCCGCGGCCATGTGCGCGACCGCCACCTCCAGAAAACCTTCCGCCACTGCACGCGGATCGTCGCCGCCACCCAGTGCTGCGAACCCGCGTCGCGTCGCCTCGATGTCGAGCGGCTGGTCGCCCTCCGGGCCGAAGACCGCTGGAAAATGCGCGGGCTGGATCTTGCCGACCAGCACGTTGGCGTCGGTCACGGTCAGCGGTCCGCCGCGACGGTAACAGGCCGGTCCCGGATTGGCGCCCGCGCTGTCCGGGCCGACGCGAAAGCGCGCGCCATCGAAGTGCAGGATCGATCCGCCACCGGCCGCGACCGTCTCGATCGCCATCATCGGCACACGCATCTCGACGCCCGCGACTTCGGCATCCAGCACCCGCTCGAACTTGCCCGCGTACAGCGCGACATCGGTCGATGTTCCGCCCATGTCGAAGCCGATCACACGGTCGAACCCGGCCGCTTCCGCAGTCCTTGCCGCAGCCACTACGCCGCCTGCCGGACCGGACAGTATAGCATCCTTCCCCTCAAACGCCCGAGCATCCGCCAGTCCGCCACTCGACTGCATAAACGACAACCCCACCCCACCCAGCGCGTCCGCCACCCGGTCGACATAGCGACGCAGAACGGGTGACAGATAGGCGTCTACGGTGGTGGTGCGACCGCGGGCGACGAGCCCGACAAGGGGGCTCACGCCGTGGCTGGCGGAGACCTGTGTGAACCCCGCTGCACGCGCCAGTTCGGCAACGCGCGCTTCAACGGCCGGATGCGCCCAGGCATGGGTAAGTGCAATGGCGACCGACTCGTAACCCTCGGCACGTTTGGCCGCAAGCAGTGCCGATACCTGCGCTTCGTCGAGGGAAGATACCCTTCCCCCATCGCGATCGATGCGCCCGTCAACTTCGATAACGCCGTCGTACAGCGGAGCGGCGACGTCGATCGCAAGATCGAACAAGTGCGGGCGTGCCTGGTTTCCGATCGCCAGCAGGTCCGCAAAGCCGCGATCCACGACCAACAGTGTCCGCGCGCCCTTACGCTCCAGCAGCGCATTGGTGGCGACCGTGGTGCCCATCTTAACCTCGGCGATGCGGGCCGGCGGAGTGGGGTCGTCGTTCGACAGGCCCAGCATCTGCCGAATGCCTGCGATCGCCGCATCGGCGTAGCGTTCCGGGTTTTCGCTCAACAACTTGGTCGTGCTCAGCGTACCGTCAGGCGCCTGTGCAACGATATCAGTGAACGTGCCACCGCGATCGATCCAGAAAGACCAAGTTGTCATGACCGTTGCTGCCTCATGGGGGAACGTATACGAAAGCACGGCGATGACGTGAAGGGGCGACGAGGCGTGCTGGTATTATCGGGGATCGTCATCATCGTCATCGGGTTCGTGGTGGGGATCAATCCGCTGTTGGTGGTGACGGTCGCTGCACTGGCGAGTGCGGCGGCGGCGGGGCATGGGCCGGTCGAGGTTGTCGCGATGATCGGCAAGGCGTTCGTGGAGGGGCGGTTCCTGGCGGTGGTGTGGCTGGCGCTGCCGATGGTCGGACTGCTGG
>NZ_CAMLAC010000028.1 GCF_946477935.1 uncultured Sphingomonas sp.
CGCAGTGACCGTGCAGGACGAGGACGGCCTGGCCCCTGTCGCCACGGTGATGCGGGAAATGGCTGCCGCCATCGCCGCCATCTCCTCCGCAGGCGACGTCCCTCCTCTCTCCCGCGCGCCCGAACGGGTGCAGCCGGGGGGCGGATCGTCGCCCGAACCCTTCGCCTTCCACCGCGACGGGTTGACGTCCTATGGTGTGCCCGGTGGCAGGGGCCGGGGCAATTCGGCCGGAATGGCTACGGCCATGCTATCCGCAAGGGTGCGGGAACCTTCGGGGGTCGCGCGCAGCAGCGACCAGCCGGCGGGCAGATAGTCGAGCGCCATGTAGTAATAGAGGGTGCAGGTGCCGTCGCCGCGATAGCTGCCGCCCTTGACGATGCCGAAGGCGGTGGTGCCCAGGAAGACCGGGCCGCCGCTGTCGCCGCTGCGGCAGGTGGGGCCGCGAACGGCCACCCAGGTGGGGGTGCAGCCGCCGCCGCAGAGGTCGCCGGCGGGGGCGAAATCGACGAGTTCCACTTCGGCGCAGCTATAGCCGGTGCGTTCGCCGCGATGGCAGACGATGTCGCCGGCGCGGGTGGCGTCGCGGGCGCGGACGGAGGTGACGGTGCGGGTGAGCGTCTTGGCGGTGTCCGAGAAGAAGCGGGGGCCGAGCGGCTGGGCGCTGACATGGACCTGTACGTCCTGATAGCCCCATCCCCATTGGCCGGCGAAATCCAGCGGCGTTTCGCTACGGTCGGGCTCGACATAGGACAGCGCATCGGGACAATGCGCGGCCGTCACCACGCCGCTGCGCGGCCCATCGGTGACGACGAACCCGGTGGTGCAGGCGTAGCGGCGGCCGTCGGCGGGATCGACGCCGACAAGGCGGGCGCCGCCCTCTGGCGACAGGTTGGCGGCGACATCATCGAGGCGGGCAATGCGGACGGGCACGCCGGTGAGCGCCGCCAGCCGCGCGCGGAGTTCGCCGGGCGCGTAGAAGCCGGCATCCCCCTCCCCCACCATCACCACCAGCTCGCCGGTGCGCGGGTCGACGCCCATGGCGGGCGGACGCGACAGCATGGCGCGGATCTGCGTCTGGTAGAGGGCGATCGCGGCGACGAGCTGCGCGCGCGTCGCGGTGGCGCCGGTCCGATAGTGGATGGGGACGGAGAGGCCACCGGCCCGCACGGTTTCGTCGGCGACCGGATCGGTGCCGGTCAGCAGGACGACGATGCGCCAGACGGGTTCATGCTCGATCGCGATCCCGGCCAGGCGGTCGGCGAAACGGGCGCGGATGGCGTCGGTGGCGGCGACGCTCTCCTCCTGCGCGGCAAGGCGCTGCACGGCGACGTCGAGGGGCAGGGCGTGCACGGTGGCATATTCGGCCGCGTCCTGCGCCAGCGCGGCCTCCGGCACCTGTTGCGCATTCGCCGCCGCACCCACCCCGATCATCAGCAGCGCCGCTGCCACCAGCTTTCGTCTTCTCACGCCGGCGATCTAGCAGGTGCGGTGATACGCCGGCTGAACGGATCAGCGCTCCGGCGGCGCGAAGGCGTGGATGACGCGCATGTCGTATTCGACGATGCCCGCCGCGACCCGCTCGATCATCCGCTGCGCCTGGCGCCACATGGTGGGCTGGCGCGGTCCGGCAGCGTGGGAAACGGCGAGCAGGCGGCTGCCGCAGGAGCGGGCAAAGGAGGCCATGGTGTCCTCCCCCTCCCGCTCGGTCACCACCACCGAGGGGAAAGGCAGAGCCGCCGCGGGCGAGGCGAACAGCGTGTCGCGCCCCTGCCCGCCATCGGGCATGAACAGGAAGGCGCCCGCCACCCGGTCGACATATTGGCTGGGCGAAAGGCGCGCCCACCAGGCGGCGGCGGCGCAACTCGCCCCTTGCGCGACGAGCAGCACCGCCCGGTCCGCCTGCGCCACCGCCTCGTCCAGCCGGGCCGCCCACAGGTTGCGCTGGGCCGCGCTGGTGGCGGTGAAGGGCAGTTCGGCATCGCCCCGCGCGGGCCAGGCGAGCAGCCGGTCCCAGGCAGGCGGACCTGCGCCATCACCGCCGGGAAGCGTGATGATCGAGAACGGGTCCCTGGTCGTCAACGCCAATGCCATGTCGCGTCTCCGCCTGCTTGGCCGTTCAACGTAACCAAATGCCCGCCCGCCGCAAGCGGCTTCAGCGCGCCATGGCGGCGGACTGGTCAACGGGCACGACCGGCAACCACACCCGGCTGGGTTTCGCCCCGCCCTGTTCGATCGTTACCGTCGCCGCGCGGTAATCTTCCTTCTTTGCCAGGAAGATATTGGGCACGAAGCTTTGCGGATTGCGATCGTAGAGCGGGAATTGCGACGATTGCACCTGCACCATGATGCGGTGGCCGGGGCGGAAGACGTGGTTTACCGTCGGCAGGCGGAAGCGATATTCCTGCACCTTGTTGGCCGGGATCGCCGAGGGCCGCTCGAAGCTGTCGCGGTAGCGGCCGCGGAAGATGTCCTGCGAAATGGCGAGCTGATAGCCGCCCATCGACGGCTGCGAGGCGTTCTCTTCGGGCAGCACGTCGATGACCTTGACGACGAAATCGCCATCGGTGCCGGTGGTGCGCGCAAACAGATCGGCGATCGGCGCACCCGACACGCGCACCGCCTGCGTCAACACCGGTGTCGTATAGGTCAGCACGTCCGGCCGCCCGTCCACGCCGCGCTGATCGCTGACCAGCCAGTCGCCCCAGCGGCCATCGTCGAAATTCACCGGACGCGGCAGATGCGGCACCGGCTTGTTCGGATCGGAGACATAGGAGGTGGAGGATGCCGCCGGCTTGTCGAAGCCGAGGCTACCCTCCCCGCCCAGATAGAGCGGGGTCAGCGGCGCCGCGCAGCCCCGCTCGCATGCCAGCGGCCAGGTGGCGAAACGATCCCAGTGATTGTCGCCCGTATTGTAGATCGCCGCCTGCGGCAGATTGGCGGCAGGCCCGTCCTTCAGATACTGGTTGAACAGCGGCAATACCATCTGTTCGCGGAACTGCGCCGCGGTGTCGCCATTCCACTGGAAGGGCCCGAGCGAGCGCCCCTCGCGATTGATCTGGCTGTGCCGCCACGGCCCCATGACGAGGAAGTTGTTGCCCGTCTTGCCGGCCGCCTTCAGCGCCTCCCAAGACATGATCGCGCCGTACATATCCTCCTGATCCCAAAGCCCCTGTTCCCACAGGGTCGGGACGTTGGAAGGGTTGGCGGCGATCAGCTTGTCGAGCGCCTGCCCCTGCCAATAGGCGTCATAGGACGGGTGGTTGACGAACCGCTTCCAGAAGGGAAGCTGGTCATAGCCCGACTTCTTCGCCCAATCGCCCGCCGAGCCGGCCAGGAAATTCTCGTAATCGTCATAGCCGCCGCTGGGCGGCGCCTTGCCCGCGCCCTTGTAGCCGGTCTGCGATCCGATCCAGCCGATATTGGCGAGCCGGAACGCGCCGTGGTGGAACCAGTCGTCGCCCATCCAGCCGTCGATCATCGGGCTTTCCGGAGCGGCGACCTTCAGCGCAGGGTGCGGGTTCATCAGCGCCATGACGACGGTGAAGCCTTCATAGGACGAGCCGATCATGCCGACGCGGCCGTTCGATTCCGGCAGGTTCGCCTTGTTCACCAGCCAGTCGATCGTATCATAGGCGTCGGTGGTGTGATCGACCTTGGTCGGATTGAGCGGTCCGATCGGGGGGCGGTTGACGATGTAATCGCCCTCCGACCCGTATTTGCCGCGAATGTCCTGATAAACGCGGATATAGCCGTCCTTCACGAAGATCTCGTCGGAGAGCGGCAGCGCGTTCAGCATACGCGGGCTGTTCATGCGGCTGGCCCGGCCGGCGGCGTTATAGGGCGTGCGGGTCAGGACGATCGGCGCGTTGGTGGCACCCTTTGGCACGACGATGACGGTGTAGAGGCGGGTGCCGTCACGCATCGACACCATCACCTCGCGCTTGTCGTAATCATAGCCGATGCGCGGGGGCGTGAACTTCTGCGGAATGTCTCCGGTCGCGCCTTGCGCCACCGCCTGCCCATCCTTGGGAGCAGGAACCGCCTCCTGCTGGGCGAGCGTGGGGGACAGGGCGAACAGAGCGGTGGCGGCGAACAGCAACGGCTTTATCATCGATGGCCTCGAAATAGATGCAGGCGACATGGTGACGCTACACGCCGCCGTACGCAATGGGATATTGTATCACGGAGATGGTGCGACAGCGTTCGTACAGCTAACCCCGGATAATGATGGTCGCCTTGTCCACCGTGGCGTGCAGGGGAGAACGGGAATGCGACAGATCGGCATGCTGGCGATGGTCACGGCCATACTCGCAGGCGCCGGCATGGCGAATGCCGCCGAGAAGACGGCCGACTACAGTTTCGAATACCGGTATCCGGCACAGGCCGGGCAGATCCCGGCGCTGCGGGCATGGCTGGAGGCGGACAAGACACGACTGCGCACGCAAACGGCGCGTGATGCGGCGGAGGCGCGGGTCGACGCCCGCAAGGACGGCTTCCCCTTTCGCCAATATGACACGCAGAAGATCTGGAAGCTGGTGACCGACACGCCGCGCTTCCTGAGCCTGTCCGGCGACGTGTACAGCTATACGGGCGGGGCGCATGGCACGCCGGGGTCGGTGGGCATGCTGTGGGACAAGGCGGCGAGACAGCGGATCGCGCCCAAGCAG
Source organism: uncultured Sphingomonas sp. (assembly GCF_946477935.1). Classification (GTDB taxonomy): domain Bacteria; phylum Pseudomonadota; class Alphaproteobacteria; order Sphingomonadales; family Sphingomonadaceae; genus Sphingomonas. The sequence goes on from NZ_CAMLAC010000028.1 coordinate 4,668, forward strand.
GTCTTCGCCTCGCTCCCCGCCGCGCAGGCGGCGCTCGGCCCCGCCTTCTGCACGAAGCTGAAAGCCGAGCGGCGCCGGCGGGTGGGCGCGGTGGCGGACAAGGACGGTCTGTTCAGCAAATGCCCGACGCTGAAGGAACTGACCGTGCTGCTGGGATCGTCGGGCGGCGGACGGATCAACCGGATCGGCCTGATCGCCGATCCCTATGTCGCGGGATCCTATGCGGAGGGGGCGTATGAGGTGACGTTGCCGGTGACGCCTGCGGTGATCAAGGCGGTGAAGCCGGCCTATCGCGGGGCGTTTGCGGCGGGGCGGTAGAAAGCCGAACAAAATCTACTGGCTTGAGGCAGCCGACTGTGGGCGTCAGCATAGTGAACGGCACGGATGGATGGGACTCTCAGCTTGGCGCCAGCCTCTTCCTTGCGTGACGGATGCGTTCTGGCAAGAATACTCCAATGACACTTATTGCAATCGCTACGCTGATGATGACACCATCTGCCAATAGCACGGTCAATGTGGCCCCACCCGCCCCGGTTTTATCGGTAAAAGCCGAGGCGCCTGCCTTGGCAGGCGTGACACCGCCGGCGGGGACCATGCTAGCCAACATGGACATCACCGTGAAGCCGCGCTCTCGCGGAGAGTCAGCCATCTATGAGCTCAGTAGCTCGCTGAGCGCGACGATGTTCAGGGATCAGTACGCGCTGAATGCCAAGCGAGCAGGGTATCGGGTGGTAATTAGAAATCTGCTGATTCTGGGCGTGAGAAAAGATGGCACGTCGATACGCTTGCGGGTTATCGAAGCTGATCGCGGCTCAGCAGCGGTGCTTACGATCAAAGCGCCCACGAACGATCGCGCTTGATGCGAGCATACGCATCCCACTGAACTCGGATGGGCTCCACCGCTGCCGATGATTATAGACATTGATCATCGGTATCAGCCACGATGCGGCCCGAAGAAGATCACCGCAGCGCCAATCAGGCACAAAGCCGCGCCGCCCAAATCCCAGCGGTCCGGGCGGACACCCTCGGCCAGCCATAACCAGACCAGCGCGGACGTGATGTAGATGCCGCCATAGGCCGCATAGGCACGTCCGGCCTGCGACGTATCGACCAGCGTCAGCAGCCACGCAAAGATCAGCAGCGAGGCGCTGCCCGGGATCAGCCAGAGCAGCGACCGGCCCATCCGCGCCCAGGCCCAGAAGGCGAAGCAGCCGGCGATCTCCGCCAGCGCTGCGCCGATATAGAGGATCGCCGAGTGCATCGCGTCGTCCTAGCGCGGCCGGGTGGCGGTGCCGACGAAAAAATCGGGCCGGTCCAAGGGGAAAGGACCGGCCCGAGGCTCGGGGAAGCTGGATAGATGGGGCGACGTCAGAAGCGGGCGCGCAGGCCCACCAGCACCTGACGGCCCGGATAATAGACGCTGTAGGCGGCATTATCGTAGCCGAAGGTGGTGCGGATCGGCTCGTTGGTGATGTTGAGCACGTCCAGCGTCAGGCGCACGCCATTGTCGAGGAAGGGCAGTTGATAGCCCGCTGACAGGTCGAGCTGGCCGCGCGAGTCCGCGCGCAGCGGCAGCGGCAGGTTGTTCTGCGGCGCGTTGGCCGCGATCACGCCGCCCTGCCAGACATAGTTCAGGCTGAGCGACAGGCCGTGATCCTCATAATAGCCCTGCACGTTATACTGCCACTTGGGCACGCCCGACGCGACCAGCGTCTGCGGGGTACCGTTGACCAGCACCGGATCGGAGTCCTGCGTGATGTGCGTGCCGTTCGCCTGGAAGCCGAGGCCCTTGATCGCGAAATCGAGCGGCTGGTTCCAGGTGACCTCGACGCCCTTGATGATCAGGCTTTGCAGGTTGATCGGGCGGTTGACGGTGATCGGCACCGCCGCGATCGCCGCCGCCGAGGCGCTGGTACCGCCGGCGCGGTCGATCAGCGCCTGTCGCTGGGTCGCCTGGAGGGAGTCGAGCGGGATGTTGAGGTCGCCGAAGGGGGTGGGCTGTTGGACGGTGACGGTGAAGCCCTGGATGTTCTTCCGGAACAGGGCCACGCCGATATAGCCGGCGCCGCCGGTGTAGAACTCGCCGCCAAGGTCCAGATTGTCGGAGGTGTAGGGCTGAAGTTGCGGGTTGCCGGCGGTGGCGATCTGGGCGGAGGGGTCGGAGAAGGTGATGCCGGGCAGGATCGAGCCCGCGTCGGGGCGGGTGAGCGCCTTGGAGGCGGCGAAGCGTAGTTTCAGGTTGCGCGCGATGTCGTAGGTGAGGTTCAGCGAGGGCAGCACCTCCTGGTAGGACGAGTTCGCGGTGATATCGACGATCGTCGACCCGATCTGGCTGGGGCCAACGACGCGCTGGTCGGTCCAGACATAGCGGAAGCCGGCATTGGCGCGCAGTTCCCGGCCAAAGATCTCCGACACGCCGTTCAGCTCGAAATAGCCGCCATAGACCTTCTCGAACACGTCGCCGGTGGCGCCGCCCGTCACCGATCCGCGAGCCTCCGGCGCGGTGTCGCGGAACTGGGCGTAGTTGGTCGCCTGCGCCAGACGGGCGATGTCGGGGACGATGAAGCTGGTGACGCCGAAACGACCGCGCGACAGATGGCCGAAATTGTCGATGCCGGTGCGGTTCAGATATTGCGGGATCGCGCTGGTCGGCACCGTGCCGGTATTGCCGGTGCACGGATTGCCGCAGACGGAAAGCTGATAGGCGTTGGTGTTGTCGAAGGCGCGGACGCTGCGCGCGGCCTCGTCATAGGCGGCGCCGATCTTCACGTTGAGCGTGTCGTCGCCGTAATAGATGTCGAGATGCGCGCCCTTGGTCTCGGTCTCGCGCCGGACATTCTGGACGTTCACCCGGTACCATTGCCAGCCGAGATTGGGATCGCCCAGGTCGCGATTGGCCGAGATGATCGGCTGCGGGCTGTTTGTCGTATTGTCGTAGGTGACCTCGACGCCGGAATTGGGCGCGGTCTGGAAGGCGAAGGTCGGCTGTTCGCGGAAGAAGTTGCTCTTGCCCCAGTTGCCCGACAGGTCGATCTTCAACCGGTCGTTCGGACGCCAGCTGATGCTGGGGTTCACGTTCCAGAACTCGGTATCCTGGTTGAAGATGCTGTTTTCGGAGAAGAAGGACGAGTTGGCGAAGGTGCCCGAGGTGACGACGTTGTTCTGGTCCACCTGGATGTTGAAGGGCACCATGCCGCCGGTCGACTGGGGCGAGGTGCCGGGGCCGGAGTTGCGGACCTGCCAGTTCATGTTGGAGCGCAGGTAGTCGCGGCGCGACTTGGCGTAGATGCCGTCGACGACGAGGTGCAGCGCATCGGAGGGGCGCCATTCTGCGGAGCCGACTGCGGAGATGCGCTCGCGCGTGCCGGTGGTCAGTACCGGGCGGCCGAGGCGCGGGATGATCGCCTTGGAGAGTTGCGACAGCGAGAGTCCCGAGGTGGCGGCGAGATCGAGCGGCTGGCCGGTGACAAAGCCGCGGCCGAGATTGGCGGGCGCGGTGTTCGCAAAGACGAAGCCGTTGCTTTCCGGGGGCGAGACGTTGCAGCCGGCGCCGCAGGGCAGGTTGGCGTCGGTGAAGCCGACGGTGTCGTAGCCGTCGATGCGCAGCTTCTGGTGGACGCCCGCCACGCCGAGGAGGATGCCGAAGGTGTCGCCGAAGGTGTGGCTGGCGACCAGTGCGCCGCGTGGGCCGATGCGGTCGTTGCTGTCGGTATAGGCGCCCTGGGCCACGACGGTGACGTGCGTGCCCGGATTGTCGAAGGCGCGGGCGTTGCGCAGGTTGACGGTGCCGGCGATGCCGCCTTCCAGCATCGAGGCTACCGGGCTCTTGTTCACGTCCAGCCGGGTGAAAAGCTCGGACGGAAAGAAGTCGAGATCGACCTCGCGGTTGCCGCCGCCGGTGCCGTTGGTGCCGCCGTCCGAGGCGACCGCGAACTGCGCGCCGTTCAACAGCACCTTGGAGAAGCTGGGGCCAAGGCCGCGGATCGAGACCTGCGTACCCTCGCCGCTGATGTCGCGGTTCAGGCGGACGCCGGGGATGCGGTTCAGCGTTTCGGCGAGGTTGGTCGCGGGAAGCTTGCCGATATCCTCGGCAAAGATCGAGTCGCCAAAGGCGACGGCATTGCGCTTGGCATTGGTCGCGCTCTGCAGCGAGCCGCGGATGCCGGTGATGATGATCTCCTCGGTCTCGCCCTGCCCGACGGACGGATCGGTGACCGAGTCGGTCTGCGCCGGCGCGGGATCCTGCGGCGCTTGCGTCGGGGCCGGCTGGGCGGTGACCCCGAGCGACGGATCGGGTGCGGTCTGCGCCGCCAGTGGGGCGGCGACGGCAAGGACATTGAGTGCAGCGGCGCCGAGCAGCGCGACGCGGATGGCGGGACGACGGGCGATGGTCATCATTCTTCCCCTCCTTGATCTAAGGACCGGCCCCGCTTCGTTCGGCTGGGTGCCGGGCGCGCTTCAAATCTGATAGCGCTATCATCATCTGACCACGTTATGACGGATTGGTCAAGCCTATCTATGTGATCATAAGGCCACTATTGACCAGGATTTGTCAGCGATAGCGGTACAGCCGAACGCGCTGGATACCCCATCGTCCGGCGGGGAGGCGGATGTGCCGCCCCTGATGCGTCTGATCGCCGTTCAGCAGCCGCCCCGGCGCCCAGTTGCCGGCGGCGTCGAACATGCCTTCCTGCGCACGGTCGATCCCGGCAAGCGCAGGCCCGTCGCCGATCGGCTTGAAGGTGACGGTGATGCCCTGCCCGGCGATCAGATAGTCGTCCGCGCCCGTCTGGATGATGAGGCCGCCATAGCCGGCGGTTTCCGGCGTCATGGTCGGTCGCTGGATATCGGCATAGGCGATGGTGAACCGGTATCCGCCGATGTCGCGCACCTGCGGTTCGTAATCCACCGTCTCGTCATAGCGCTGGCGCGGCTTGAACCCCGCCATGCGCGCCGTCCCCTGCGCGTCGAGGATCATCGGACGAAGCTGGTCGAGCACCGCATAGGCATCCTTCAGCGGGCCGGGCGCCTCATCGATCGAGTCGATCGAGAATGGGCCAAAGCCGAGCGCATCATGCTCCCCGATCGCGTAGAAGGCGTTGGCGGGGACGATCGGATTGTCGGCATTGTGCGCTTCCGGGATGAACAGCGGATTGTCCGGGCGCTTGTAGCGGTCGACGATCTGGGTGAAGTTCGGGAAGTAGATGTCGGGCGCCAGGAAATCGAGGCTGGGGGCCCCCGCCTTCCACACGTCAATCAGGTGCGGCAACGGTCCGCCGCTGGGATATTCGCCGGGAATGCGCCCCGGGCGGTTGAGCGCGACATTGACGTACATCGGCATCGGATAGGCCGCCTTGCCGGCCGCCGCGAGGCCATCGGCAAAGCGCGCGTAATGCCATGCGGCGAACACCTCGGCAGCGGCGTCACCGGGGCCGAACAGCTCCTCCCAACTGCCTGCGGTCTTTGCACCGCGCTCGACCCACATTGCCTTCATTTCAGGGACCAGCGTGTCGCGGTGCGCGACGAGATAATTGACCAGATCGGTCGGCACCGGCTGCCCGAACGCGGCATTGGCGGGCGCGCTGTAATCGCGCGCGACGGGCAACATGCCGATCTCGTTTTCGACCTGAAGCATGACCACGGTGTTGTCGCGGTCGTCCACCGCCTTCAGATGCGCCATCAGGGCGGCCAGCGCGCGCTGGTCTGCGCGCAGCGTATCGGCGCCGAAGGTGGACAGGATCTCCACCCCCTGCCCGTTCGGCAGCTCGGCCCGGGGAAAACGCGCCTGATCCCGCTTCACCCAGGAGGGGACATAGGTGGACATGGAGTTCTTCCACGCCCCGAACCACAGGATGACGAGTTTCAGGTCGTTGGCCCGCGCCGCCTTCAGCATCGAATCGACCGAGGACCAGTCGTAACGCCCCTCGACCGGCTCGATCAGCTCCCAGGAAACGGGGGCGAGGACGGTGTTGAGATGCATCGCGCGCAGCCGTGCCCAGTGCGGCGCCATATAATCGGCGCTGGAGGCGGCGGAGTTGGACAGTTCGCCCGCGATCATCAGCATCGGCTTGCCGTTCACGACAAGCTGCGTCGCATCGCCCTTCTTCACCAGCCGCGGCGGATCGGCGAGCGCAGGTGTCGCAAGGCCCAGCGCGGCGGTGGCGAGCAGCAGGGTGCGGATCATCACGTACCTTTCAGCAATGTTCGGATCGCACCATCGGCGCCCGATCGTTCGAGATTGGTCAGATGCGCGGCGATCGCATCGCGGATCGCCGGCTCGACCTCCACACCGAGCAGCGCCAGCGTCGCAGTCACGGGATCGTCGCTGCGTGCCGCCACGGCCAGGCGGTCGGCAAGCGGATCGTCGACGGCGAAGGTTTCTCCGGTATCGGTCTGCCCGGATTGCCAGCGTATCCAGGCGGCGACGCCGAGGGCCAGCGCATCCCCGCCCCCCGCGGCCAGGGGCGCGAGCAGGCGCTGCGGCAGTTTCTGCGATCCGTCCATCGCGATCTGCCGCGTGCGGTGCTGAAGCGCCGGGTTGGCGAAGCGCGCCATCAGCGCGGTACGGTATGCCGGAATGTCGAGACCAGGGGGCGGGTTCAGCGTCGCGGCGGCCTGATCCCAAAGCCGCTCGACAAACGCCCTGCCCTCTTCGCGCGCGACGAACTGGTGGACAAAGGCATCGCCCATCAGCCCGCCGAGATAGGCGATGCTGGAATGCGCGCCGTTGAGCAGGCGCAGCTTGGCATCCTCCCAGGGCGCGACATCGGCGGTGAGTTGCACGCCGAGTGCGGCAAAATCGGGACGCGGGCCGCAGAAGCGATCCTCGACCACCCATTGCAGGAACGGCTCGGTCTTGACCATCGCCTGATCCTCGACCCCAAGGCGGGTGGCGAGCGCGGCGATGTCGTCGGGCGTGGTGGCCGGCACGATGCGATCGACCATGGACGCGGGAAAGGCGCCCTGTTCGGCAATCCATTCGGCCAAGTCGGCATCGTGCGCGCGGGCCATCTCCAGCACGGCAGCGCGAAGCAGAGCGCCGTTATGCGGCAGATTGTCGCAGGACAACACGGTGAAGGGCGGCAGGCCGGCTGCACGACGCGCGGCAAGGCCGGCGACAAGGAAGCCGGGGGCCGTGCGCGGCGCCGCGAGACCGGCCACGTCATGCGCGACATCGGCATCCTCCGCGAGCAGCGTGCCCTTCGCCCGGTCCAGCTTGTAGCCCTTTTCGGTAATGGTCAGCGTGACGAGGTGCGTGTCGGGATGAGCGAGCGCGGCGACGACGGCGGTGGGGTCTTCCGGCGCAACCAGCACCTGCCCGACGGCGCCCATGATCTGCGCGCGCTCCCCGGCCCCGTCGCGAACGAGAAGCGTGTACAGCCCGTCCTGCGGCGCCAACTGGTCGCGGACGCCGGCCGAGCGCAGCGATACGGCCGTGATGCCCCAGCGCAGGTCGCCGGCGGCAAGCGCCGCCTCGAAGATCGCGGCCTGATGCGCACGGTGAAAGGCACCGATGCCGAGATGGACGACACCGCGGCGAACGGCGGTGCGGTCATAAGTGGGGCGGGCGATATCGGCAGGTAGCTGTGCCGATGTGGCGTCGGAAGGTCTCAAGCCTTGGCCTCCGTAGTGATGCGGACGCTGTGATAGCGCGGATTGAGCAGGTGGAAGACCAGTAATGCGAGCAGATAGGCCAGGCCGCAGGCGATGAAGAAGGGCTGGTAGCTGCCCACCCGGTCGAGCAGCAGGCCGAGCGACTTGGAGGCGATGAAGCCGCCCACCGCCCCGGCAAAACCGCCGAGGCCGATCAGCGTCCCTTGCGCGAAACGCGGGAACTGGTCGCCGGGCAGCGCGAACAGGTTGGTGGAGAAGCCCTGATGCGCGGCACAGGCCAGGCCGATCAGGGTCACCGCGATCCAGATGTTGGATGCCTGTGCCGCGAACATCACCGGCACCGCAAACAGCGCACAGGCGAACATCGCACGCTTGCGCGCGGTGCCGGCAAACATGCCGCGTTTCAGCAGGTGCGACGAATACCAGCCGCCCGCGATCGCGCCGAAATCAGCGAGGATGTAGATGGCGACGAGCGGCGGGCCGAAGCTTTTGAGATCATAGCCGTAGCGGGTGTGGAAGAAGTCCGGCAGCCAGAACAGGAAGGTCCACCAGACCGGATCGATCAGGAAGCGGCCGGCCATATAGGCCCAGGCCGCGCGGTGGCGCAGCACGGCCAGGAAACCGGCGCGGCCGCTGGTCTCTGCGGGCTCCGCCTCGATCCAGGCGCGTTCCTCGGGCGTGATGCGCCGATGGTCGGCGGGGGCGCGGTAAACCCGCCACCAGATCGCCAGCCAGACGAGATTGAAGGCGCCGGTGATGATAAAGGCCCAGCGCCAGTCGAAGAGCAGGCCGGTGACGATGAACGAGACGAGCAGCGGGGTGATGATCGCCCCGACATTGGCGCCGGCGTTGAAGATGCCGATGGCGAGCGCGCGTTCCTTTTGCGGAAACCACTGCGATGCGGCGGCAAGTGCGGATGGATAGGTGCCCGCCTCGCCGAAGGCGAGCGGGATGCGCGCGATGACGAAACCGGTGGTGGAGGTGACGAGGATCTGCGCGAAATGGCCGAGCGTCCAGCTTCCCATCGCCAGCAGATAGCCCAGGCGCGGACCGATACGGTCGATCGCCCAGCCGAACAGCAGAAAGCCGATGCCGTAGAAGACCTGGAAATAGCCGGTGATGTCGCCGTATCCGGTGTTGGTCCAGCCGTAGAGCGCGGTCAGTTGCGGCTTCAGCACGCCCAGCACGAGGCGGTCGATATAGCTGAGCACAACAGCGGCGAAGAGCAGCGCGCAGATCGCCCAGCGGATACGGCCGCGTGGACGGGGTACGGCGTGGGCGACGGTTTCGGGAGCCTCGGCCGCCTGATCGGTGAAGGCGGTCATTTTGGCTCCCTCGCCCCTCTGGGGAGAGGGAAGGGGCCCGCTGCCGTCAGGCAGTGGGGGGGGGGGTCGCCGCGGACGAAGCACTGCTTGGCAACCCCTCACCCTCCCCACGGCTATGCCGCGGGTCCCCTCCCTCTCCCCGAAAGGGAGAGGGCGTGACGTGCGTCACCAGCTCCATAGCGTGCCGTCCTCCAACCGGTTCACGGGGAGGTAGGCGCGCTTGTAATCGTACCGGGCGGCCAGATCCTCGTCGATGTCGACTCCCAGGCCGGGCGCGTTGCCGGGATGCATCATGCCGTCCGCAAAGCTGTAGGCGTGCGGGAAGACCGTGTCGGTCTCGGCGGTGTGTGGCATGTGTTCCTGGATGCCGAAATTGGGCACCGACAGGCCGAAGTGCAGCGCCGCCGCCATCGTCACCGGCGACAGGTCGGTCGCACCATGGCAACCGGTCCGAACCTGATACAGATCGGCGAGCGCGGCGATGCGGCGCAGATGGGTCAGCCCCCCGGCATGGACGACGGTGGCCCGCACGTAATCGATCGACTGGGTTTCGATCAGCGCCTTGCAGTCCCAGATCGAATTGAAGATCTCGCCCGCCGCCAGCGGCGCGGTGGTGTGCTGGCGGATCAGGCGGAACGCGTCCTGGTTCTCGGTCGGTGTCGCATCCTCCAGCCAGAAGGGGCGATAGGGCTCCAGGTCGCGGCCAAGCCGCCCCGCCTCGATCGGGGTCAGACGGTGGTGGATGTCGTGCAACAGATGCACGTCCCACCCCAGCGCCTCGCGCGCCGCGGCGAACAGTTCGGGCACGATGCGCAGATACTTGCTCGTCGACCACACCGCCTCGGTCGGCAGGTCGCCGTCCGCCGGCTCGTAACGCTGGCCAGCCTTGGCGACGCCGTAGGTAGAGGCGAGGCCGGGCACCCCGCATTGCAGGCGAACCGCCTTGTAGCCCTCATCCACCATGCGCCGCGCGGTGGCGATGGTGTCGTCGATCGTGGTGCCGTTGGCGTGGCCATAGACCATGCAGCCCTCGCGCGCCGCGCCGCCGAGAAGCTGGTAGACGGGCAGCCCCGCAATCTTCCCCTTGATATCCCACAGCGCCATGTCGACCGCGGCGATCGCGGTCATCGTCACTGGGCCGCGCCGCCAATAGGCACCCTTGTAGAGATACTGCCAGATATCCTCGATCCGGTGCGCGTCACGGCCGATCAGGCAGGGTATGACGTGTTCGGACAGATAGCTGGCGACCGACAATTCACGCCCGTTGAGCGTGGCGTCGCCGATGCCGGTGGTGCCGTCGTCGCACTCGATCTTCAGCGTCACGAAGTTGCGGCCCGGACAGGTGACGATGACGCGGGCGGATACGATCTTCGGCATGAGTGACTTTCAGGCGATGTCTAGGGTGACGGTCTGGAGGTCGCGGCTGTTCGGCCCGGTCATGATCGCAAATTGGCCGGGTTCGACCACTTCCTCCATGTCGAGGTTCCACAGCGAAAAGGCGTCGGGGCCGAGGGTGAAGCGCACCGTGCGCCGCTCGCCGGGCTTGAGCGACACGCGCTGGAAGCCCTTGAGTGCCTTGATCGGCTGGGTGACGCTGGCGACCAGATCATGGACGTAGAGCTGGACGACCTCATCCCCCGCCCGCGTGCCGGTGTTGGTCACGTCCACCTCGACATCGACGCTGGCGGCAATGCCGATGCGGGCTGCGGACAGGCGCGGCGGCGAAAGCTGGAACGTGGTGTAGCTGAGGCCGAAGCCGAAGGGGAACAGCGGATCGGTGGTGTCGAACAGATAGCCGCGCCGGGCCGAGGGCTTGGCGTCGTAGAAGACGGGCAGTTGCCCGACATGGCGCGCGACGGTGACGGGCAGCCTGGCGCCCGGATTCACGTCGCCGAACAATGCGGCGGCCATCGCATGGCCCCCCTCCTGCCCCATATACCAGCATTCCAGCAGCGCGTTCGCCTGCTCCGCCACCGCGATCCAGGAGGGCGGACGGCCGTTGATCGCCACGACGACGACCGGCTTGCCCGTCGCCTTCATCGCGGCGAACAGGGCGTTCTGCTCGCCGAGCAGGTCAAGATCGGTGCGGTCACCGAGATGGTTCTTGGCATAGCCCTCGCGGCTGGTCTGTTCGGTGTCGCCGATGGCGAGCAGGATGACATCGGCGGTCTTCGCCACCTCGACCGCCTCGGCGATGAGCTGGCGGTTCTTCACCGGATCGGCGAGCAGCACCTCGTTGGCGGAACGGTCCTCGCTCTGCGTGATGAACACGCCCTGGGCATGGACGACCTCGGCACGACCGGCGAGGCGCTGGCGGACGCCGTCGAGCAGCGACACCGGCGACTTGGGGATGGACGAATAGCCGCCCAGCCGTGCGACCGCGGCGTTGGGGCCGATCACCGCCACGCGTTTGTGCTGGCCGGGCGTCAGCGGCAGGGTGCCGTCATTGACGAGCAGCGCGATCGACTTTTCCGCCGCCTCGCGGGCGAGCGCCCGTGCCTCGTCATTCGCGGTCAGGCGTGCGGCGGCACGCGGATCGACGGTCGCACCCTCGAACAAACCGGCGCGAAACTTCAGCGTCAGCATGCGGCGGCAGGCGGCATCGACGGCGGCAAGCGAGACCTTGCCGGCGCGCACCTGATCGGCGAGCGAGCGATAGGCCTGGCCAGCGGGCAGGTCGCTGTCGACGCCGGCCGCCAGCGCCAGCCGCGCGGCACCGTCCATGTCGGCGGCGATGTGATGGAAGCTGGCCAGTTCGGGGATCGCGGCATAGTCGCTGACGATCGCGCCGTCGAAGCCCCATTCGCCGCGCAACACGTCGCCCAGCAGCCACTTGTTCGCATGGCTGGGGACGCCATCGATCTCGTTGTACGAGGGCATGACCGCGGCAATGCCGGTCTGCTTCACCAACTTGCGAAAGGGCGGGAAGAAGCGTTCGCGCAACTCGCGCTCGGCAATCGGGGCAGGCGCGACATTCTCGCCGCTTTCGGGCTGGCCATGACCGGTCATGTGCTTGAGCGTGGCAAAGACCTTGCCCGGCGCCAGCGTCTTGCCCGGCCCCTGCAGCCCCAGCACGGCCGCGACCCCCATTTCGCCGCACAGATAGGCATCCTCGCCGAACGTCTCCTCGATCCGGCCCCAGCGCGGATCGCGGGCGATATCGACGACGGGCGAGAGCGCGAGGACGGTGCCGTGCGCCCGCACCTCGCGCGCGATGACGGCGTTGACCCGCTCGACCAGATCGCGGTCGAAGCTGCCCGCCAGCGCGATCGCCTGCGGGAAACTGGTCGCCTCCGGCGCCATGTAGCCGTGCAGCGCTTCCTCGTGGAACAGGATGGGGATGCCCAGCCGGCTGCGCTCGACCGCCCATCTTTGCGCGGCGTTGACGAAGGCGATCGTGTCCGCGGGCGTGCGCCAGCGGCCGGTGACGTCGGTGCCGGTGTTGTTCGCGGTCGCCGCACCCCCACGGTCGGACGGGCGTGCGATCTGGCCGATGCCGTTGGGATAAGCGGCGTCCGCCCTGCCGGGATCGAAAGCGCGCGCATCATTCATCACGTCGCGTTTCGAGGTGGAGAGCGTGATGAGTTGCGCCACCTTCTCGTCCAGCGTCATCCGGCCCATCAGGTCGCAGACGCGCAGATCGATCGGTACGCGCGCATCCTTGTAGAGCGGCGCGGCCGGGCGCGCGGCGGCGGGCAGGAAGGCGAGTGCGGAGGCGGACACCGACCAGCGCAACAGATCGCGACGGCTTGCCATCAATGCACGGCCCCGACAGGGTGGAACGGCGTGGCAGATTGCATCCTGACCTCTCCTGAAATTGGTCAGACGCCACATTCTTCTTGATGCGGTCGCTGATAGCGTTACCAATGGCTTAGCCGACGGGCACTTGTCAATCGCCCGCGACGTAACCCAGCAGGATGGGACAAGGTGAGGATGGCCATGATGCGATGGAAAGCCCTGATTTTCGCGGTTTTGACGAGCGCGTCCCTACCCTCGATCGCCATGGCCGAGGATGGCTATGCGCTGTGGATGCGATACCAGCCACAGGCTGCGGTTCAGGCCGAAGTGGTCAGACAACCCGTGTCGATCACCCTGCCGAATGCCACACCGACGCTGACGCGGGCGGCAGAAGAGCTGCGTCGGGCCCTGTCCGGCTATGCCGCCGGACCGGTGGCGATGGCACCCGCCCCCCGCGCCGGATCGGTGATGCTCGCGGTCGCCGCCGATCCCGCCTTGGCGGACTTGCGCCTTTCAACACGAGCACTGGGCGATGAAGGCTATCTGGTGCGCTCGGTTACCATCGGTGGTGCGCCCGTCACGCTGGTGACCGGCAACAGCGACCGGGCCGTGCTGTACGGTACGTTCGCGCTGCTGCGCCATCTGGGCACCGGCGGGACACTGGCGAAGGTCGATCTGACGTCTGCCCCCAAGGTGAAGCTGCGCATGCTGAACCATTGGGACAATCTGGATGGCTCGGTGGAGCGTGGCTATGCCGGCCAGTCCTTGTGGGACTGGTGGAACCTGCCCGACCTGAAGGACCCGCGCTACATCGACTATGCCCGCGCCAACGCGTCGATCGGGATCAACGGCACCGTCCTGAACAACGTCAACGCCAAGGCGGACAGCCTGACAGCACCCTATATTGCCAAGGCGGCGGCACTGGCGGACATCTTCCGGCCCTGGGGAATCAAGGTCTATCTGTCCGCGCGCTTTTCCGCGCCGATCGAGATTGGCGGGCTGAAGACCGCCGATCCGCTAGACCCGCAGGTCGCCGCCTGGTGGAAGGCCAAGGCGGACGAGATCTACCGCGCCATTCCCGATTTCGGCGGCTTCCTGGTCAAGGCGAACAGCGAGGGGCAACCGGGGCCGCGCGATTATCATCGCAGCCATGCCGAGGGCGCGAACATGCTGGCCGCCGCCGTCGCCCCGCACAAGGGGCTCGTGATGTGGCGTGCCTTCGTCTATGCCGACACCGATCCCGACGACCGTGCCAAGCAGGCCTATACCGAGTTCAAGCCGCTGGACGGCAAGTTCGCGGACAATGTGCTGGTGCAGGTGAAGAACGGCGCGATCGATTTCCAGCCGCGCGAACCGTTCCACCCGCTGTTCGGTGCGATGCCGAAGACGCCGCTGATGATGGAGTTCCAGATCACCAAGGAGTATCTGGGGTTCGCGAGCCACCTCGCCTATCTCGGGCCGCTGTTCCAGGAGGTGCTGGACTCGCCCACCGGGGTGAAGCGCGGCGAGACCGTGGCCGACGTAGTCGACGGATCGGCCGAGGGGCACAGGCTGACCGGCATGGCCGGCGTCGCCAATATCGGGCGCGACCGGGACTGGACGGGATCACCGTTCAACCAAGCGAACTGGTATGTCTTTGGCCGCATGGCGTGGAACCCGGAGGCGGATGCCGCACCGATTGCGCGCGAATGGGCGGCACAGACCTTCGCGCCCGATCCGGCGGTGGTCGATCCCGTGGTCGCGATGATGATGGGATCGCGCGAGGCGGTGGTCGATTACATGACGCCGCTGGGCCTGGCCCATCTGATGGCGACGGGGCATCACTACGGGCCGGGGCCATGGGTGTCGGATCTTGCCCGGCCGGAATGGAACCCGGCCTATTATCACCGGGCCGACAAGGATGGCATCGGCTTCGACCGAACGAAATCGGGCAGCAATGCGGTCGCGCAATATGCGCCGCCGGTGGCAAGGCGCTTCGCCGATGTCGGCACCGTGCCGGAGCGCGACCTGTTGTGGTTCCACCATGTCGGCTGGGACCGGCGCATGGCATCGGGCCGGACCTTGTGGGAGGAGATGGTGCACCATTACGATGCCGGTGTCGCCTATGTCGCGGGCATGCGCCGGACTTGGGACACATTACGCCCGCAAATTGATGCCGAACGGTGGGAAAAGACCGCAGCGCTGCTGGCCGTGCAGGAGCGCGAGGCGCGCTGGTGGCGCGATGCGAGCCTTGCCTACTGGATGTCGGTGAACGGGCGTTCCCTGCCGGCGGGGGTGGCGGCGCCGGAGCATGATCTGGCCTGGTACAAGGCGCAGAACTTTCCGCGGGCGCCGGGGCATACGGGGTGATTATTTGATCACGCGAAGGCGCGAAGACGCGAAGAAGACGGGGGTTCACGCGGAGGCGCGGAGACGCGGAGATTGCGTTGGTGGCTCCCGTCTCGCGTCAGCGAGACCTCCCACATGCTTGCTCGGCATTGCTTGAGCCGCCGCTGGTGGCTCGGGACATAGGCCAAGTGCGCGATCTCCTCCGCGCCTCCGCGCCTCCGCGTGAACCACTTCTTCTTTCTTCGCGTCTTCGCGTCTTCGCGTGAACCCCCTCCTTCTTCGCGTCTTCGCGTAAAAACCTAAAGCCCCTCGCCCCCCACCCATTGCGCATGGGACAAACGGCGGGCGAGATCCCAGACCTGTTGACGCAGATCGGGCACGGCAACCGCCTCCCACAAGCCGCCGCGCGTCATCGGGCCGATGCAATAGAGCCTGTCCTGCGCCGCTCCACCGGCATCGATCGCGCGCGACTGGCGATCGACCTCTAGGCCCAGGCGCAAAGGGTCGGGGCGGATCGCGCCCTCGCCCAGCAGATGGCGGATCAGCGGCTCGTCCGATCGCAGCAGATCGCCCTGCGGGCCGGTGCAGTTGACGAGACGCGCGGCAGTCGTCGCCTGCACCCGTTCTTCCCCGCGCGGGCGCCAGTGCAGCGTCAGACCGTGCGCCGCCGCCTCGGTCGCGACCGACTTGCCCGCGGCGAAACGCAGGCGTCCGCTCGCAACCAGCGCGTCGATCCGGTCGGCGACCTGCGGCGCAAGGCGATGGCGGTGGACATCCCAATAGGGACGCAGGTGCCGGAGGAAGCGGCGGCGGTCGGCATCATCGGTCGCGCCCCACAACATCTGCGTGACCGGGCGCAGCTCGTCCACCGCACCGCGCCAGCCGATCTCCCGCGAACGGGTGCGAACGGTGGCGACGAGCGTGGAGGGTCGCCCCTGCGGCCGGTCGCGCAGGCCCGCGACATGCGCGCCTTCGGCATGGCGCCGCGGCGCGAGCCCGCGGCGGGACAGCGCCAGTATCTCGCCGCGAAACCCGCGCGCATCGAGCAGCAGCGCGGCGTCGATCGCGGTCAGGCCCGTGCCGACCAGAATGACGCGGTCATCGTCCGCCAGCCCTTGCGCGATGTCCGCGCTCCACGGATCGGGGCAATAGCCGGGGACGGCGGGATCGATGCCGGGCGGGGTGTGCGGCGGCAGGTTGCCAAGCGCCAGCACCGCGACGTCGGCGGCGATCGTCGCACCATCCGCAAGGCGGAGCGTGACGCCCGCGCCGGTCCGATCGATCGCGCAGACCTCGCCCGTCACCAGCCGCAACCGGTCGCCCGCCTGCGCGGTGGCGGCACCCAGCATCGCGCGGAGATAGGCGCCATAGGTGCGCCGGGGGACGAAGCTGTGGCGATCGCCCCTGCCCTCGCGCGCCAGCCATTCGACGAAATGACCGGGCTCGTCGGGCAAGGCGCTCATCCGCTCGGCACGAACGTTGAGCAGGTGATCCGGATGGGCGGCGCTATAGGCGACGCCGCGCGCCAGTTGCTCGGGCCGCCGCTCGACCAGGGTCACGCGCGGCCCCTGGTGACGGAGCAGGTTGATCGCGAGCAGGGTGCCCGAGAAGCCGGCGCCGACGATCACGACATGATCGGCGTCGGCGGCGAGAAGCGGGTCGGATTGGGCCATCGCCGCCAAGTCTAGGCGATGGCCCCCCTCGTGGCTACCGCCGGCTTACAGGTCGATCGAGGCGGAAAGCTTGAAGGTGCGCGGGGCGCCCTGCAACAGTGCCTGCGACGATGTATCGAAGGCCGATGCCCAGTAGCGGCGATTGGCGACATTATCGACCGCGAAGCGGAAGGTGAGCGGCATCCGGCCGACCACCGCGACGTAGCGCGCGCCCAGATCGAAGCGGGTCCAGTCGCCGATAGCGAGCGTATTGGCCGCGTTCACCTGCTGCTCGCCCGTATGGACGACGCGGCCGGTGAGGGTCAGGCCGGGGATGAAGGACGTGTCCCATTCGACATTGGCGTTGGCGAGCCATTCGGGCACGCCTTGTGCCCGGTTACCCTCGTTGGCGACCAGCGCCTGGTCGCGCAGTTCGGTATCCAGCACCGAGACGCCCGAGATCAGCCGCAGTCCGCGGGTCAGCTCGCCGCTCAGCGTGAACTCCAGCCCGCGGTTGCGCTGCTTGCCGAACACGCCGAAGCGGTTGAACCCGGCCGTCTGGGGGTCGGGGATCGCATAGGCGCTGGGCAGATCGGTGGTGAAGGCGGCGAGCCCGGCGTTGATCCCGCCGATCGCGAACTTGGCGCCGACCTCATATTGCACCGACTTGAAGGGCGCGAAGATCTCGCCGGGGTTGATGATGGTCGCATCCGTCGTCGGTGCGGTCGGCCCCTGCTGCAACCCCTCGATACGGTTGGCGTAGAGCGACAGGGTCGGGGTCGGCTTGAAGACGATGCCGACCACGGGGGTGACCGCGTCCTCGTCATAGCGGGTGGCCAGCGTGCCGTCGCTGATCGCATAGCCCCTGACCGCGATCGTCTGGAGGCGCAGTCCGGCGGTCACCAGCAGCCGATCCTCGAAGAAGCCCAGCGTGTCGGACGCGAAGACGCTGCCCAGCCGGGTGCGCGTGATCGGGAACGGATCGTCGAGGTCACCGCCGACCAGCGTCGAACTCGGGATCGTGGCGACCGGCGTGTCGTACAGGTTGGTGGCAAACCCCGCAAAGCCGGGGCCATAGAGGAAGTCGTACGCGTTTCGGTTGACCTGCCAGATATGGCTGCCGCCGATGTTGATCTCGTGACTGATGCCGGCGCCGGCCAGCTTGACGCGCAGGCCGCCCTGCGCGGCCTCGTTGTTCGCGGTCAGCGGCACGAACAGCGCCGTACCGGTGGCGGCGCCCGTCGTGGCATTGTTGACGGTGATGCCGCTGTACAGCCCGCGCTCCGATCCGTCGCGGGCACCGGCCTGCGCCCAGAGCATCGCATTGTCGGCTACGTCCCATTCGCCGCGCACCGTGCCGAAGACGTCGCGCAGCGTCGAATAGGTCCAGGGCTGCGCATAATTGGCATCGGCGCCCGGCACCCTCGGGATCGCGGCACCGGCGCCGATCGTCACCTTGGGGCGCAGGCCGCGCACCTTGACCCGCTGATAGCCGAGGTCGGCGGACAGGCGCACCGCCGCGCCGCGATAGTCGATCGCGCCGCCGATGACGTAGCTGCTGCGGAACTCGTCCTCGATCGCGACATCGCCGCTGCGGCCCGCACCGTTGATCCGCACGCCCCAGGCGCCGTCCGGGCCGAAGCGGCGCGACACGTCGAAGCTGCCGCCGAAATGGCTGTCGGAGGTGTAGTTGCCCGTCACCCGGGTCAGCGGCGCGTCACCCGCGCGCTTGGCGATCAGGTTCACGCTGCCGCCGATGCCCGAACCACCGGGTGCGGCGCCGTTCAGGAAGGCGGTGGCGCCGTTCAGCACCTGCACCTCCTGATACAGTTCGGGCGCGATCAACTGGCGCGGGGTGATGCCGTACAGCCCGTTCAGCCCGACATCGTCGCCATAGAGCGTGAAACCGCGAATGACGAACTGTTCGGCGGCATTGCCGAAACCATAGGTCGTCCGGATCGTCGGATCATTCTCCAGCACCTGCCCCAGCGTCTGCGGCTGCTGGTTGAGGATCAGCGCCTCGTTATAGCTGCGGATACTGAACGGCACGTCCTCGCCGCGCTTGTCGCCCAGCACGCCGACCGACCCTGCGGCCACCACCTGCGTCGCATTCTGCCCCTGCGCGGTGACCAGTATCTCGTCCTCGCCCTCGCGATCCTGCGCGGCGGCGGGCACGGCGTGGCATGCGGCGACACCAGCCAGCAACGCGGCCAGATGGCGAATACGGACGTTCATCAACTACTTCCTTCGATACGGATCAGGTGCGGCGGCGCATCGCCCAGCCGACCGCGACGATCGGCAGCGCGAGCGCGGCCCAGGAGACGACATCGCGCACGCCATCGCCGGTCAGTGCGACGACCAGGCCGGCGATGCTGGCGAGTGCGAGCAGGACGGGGGCGGCAAAGGTGGAGCGGATCATGCCGCCACCACGGGGGCAACGACGATGCCGCCCGTCTCCACCTCGCGCACCCGCGCCTCCAGCGGCGCGCGGCGGCGGCCGAGCCAGAGATAGACGCCCGAGCCGAGCACGACGATGGTAAAGCCCGTCAGCACCGCCCACAGGATCTTGAGCGGCACACCGCCATAATCGCCGAAGTGCAACGGTTGCGACAGCAGCAGCGTCTTCACATACCAGGGCAGCGGACGGCTGTCGGTCAGCCGCCCCGTCTCGGCATCGACCAGCGCAGGGATCAGCAGCCGCTCGGTCAGCGGCGTCGTGCCCTGCAGGAACACCGCATAATGATGCCTGCTGCTATAGGGCGTGCCGGGAAAGGCGATGAATTGCGGCGCGCTGCCCGGCGCGGCGCGGCGTGCCGCCGCCATCGCCCGGTCGAGCGATCCGTAGCGCGAGGGCGGCAGTGCCGCGCGCCCGGCATAGCCTTGCGTCATCTCGGCCAGCGCACCGACGCGCCACAGGTCGATGATCGGGCTGGCCAGCGCGTTGATGACACCGGTCGCCCCGACCACGGTCATCCAGGCGAGCGCGACGATGCCGAGCAGATTGTGGTAATCCAGCCACTTGATGCGACGGCTGCGCGCGGTGCGCAGCGTGCCGAAATCCAGCTTGCGCATGAACGGCGCGTAGAGAACCACGCCCGAGACGATCGCGACGACGAACAACAGGCCCATCGCACCCAGAAAGAACATGCCCGGCAACCCCAGGAACATGTCGGTATGAAGTTGCAGCAGGAAGTCCATCACTCCGCCGCCCGCCTCCTGCCCCACCACGCCGCCCGTGGTGCGATCGAAGAAGCGCAGGGTCATCTGCTCCACGCCCGCATCCGGGCGCGGCCCGGTGGTGACGGTGACCATCGGTGAGGCATTGTCGAATGCCATGTAGAGCGGCACCTCGCCCGGCCGGGTGGCGAGTGCACGTCCCATCACCGCGTCAAGCGGCAACAGCCCCGCCCCCTCGCCCGACGATGCGGGGCCGACCAGCGGCGGCGCATGGCCGGTCCAGCGATCGATTTCCTCATGGAAGATCAGCGGAAGGCCGGTCAGGCACAGCATCAGCAGGAACAGCGTGCAGATCAGGCTGGTCCATTTGTGGACCAGATACCACGCGCGGACCGTCCGGCGGGTCATCGCCGGACGGTCCGCTTGGCATAATTGCGACGCATTATCATGGCCTGTCGCTATGCGCGATTGCCCGCCGGGTTGCAAGGTGCGCGCCTCTTGCGGATCCCGCCGCGCCTGATCCGTGGATTTCACGCCGTCTGCCTAAAAAATCAGCATTCGGGGTGGAGCATTGTGTCCCGCTGGGCCATGATCGGCCGACCCCGTTCAAAAAGGAGACGCCCGGTTTGGAAATCGTGACCCTGTGCCTTGTGCTGTTGCTCGCCGTCGTGGTGAGCGGAATGATCTCCCGCATGCTGCCATCGGCATTGCCACGGCCGCTCGTCCAGATCGCACTGGGCATGGCCATCGGTTCCATCGCGCATGTCCGGGTCACGCTCGATCCCGAAATCTTCTTCCTGCTGTTCGTGCCGCCGCTGCTGTTCCTGGATGGATGGCGCATCCCGAAGGACGAGCTGTTCAAGGATCGCGGCGCCGTGCTGGGCCTTGCCCTCGGCCTGGTCTTCCTCACCGTGCTGGGCATGGGGTGGTTCATCCACTGGATGATCCCGGCCATGCCCTATGCGGTTGCGTTCGCGCTGGCCGCGGTGGTGTCGCCGACCGATCCGATCGCGGTGTCGGCGATCGCCGCCAAGGTGCCGATCCCGCGCCGGATGATGCACATCCTGGAGGGGGAGTCGCTGCTCAACGACGCCTCGGGCCTTGTTTGCGTGCGCTTCGCCATCGCCGCGGCACTGACCGGCACCTTTTCGCTTGGCGAGGCGGCGCTGACTTTCGCGTGGATGGCACTCGCCGGGTTCGCGATCGGGGTCGGCTGCACCTTCGGCATCACCGCGGCAAAGGGCTGGTTCGCGCGGCGCTTTGGCGACGACACGGGGTCGAACATCCTGGTCAGCCTGCTCATACCGTTCGCAGCCTATCTCGCGGCCGAGCATGTCCATGCCTCGGGCGTGCTGGCCGCCGCCGCCGCCGGCCTGTCGATGACCTTCACCACCGGCTGGGCCAGCGTGATGGCGGCAACGCGCATCCGCCGCCGCGCGGTGTGGGACATGCTGCAATTCACGCTGAACGGCGTGATCTTCGTGCTGCTGGGCGAGCAGATGCCCCAGGTGTTCGCCGCCGCGCGCGACACGGTGGTGTCGACCGGGCATGACAGTCCGTGGTGGCTGGGCGTCTATGTCGCCGCGATCGTGGGCGGACTGGCGCTGCTGCGCTTTGCCTGGGTCTGGGTGTCGCTGCGCTTCACGCTGTTCCGTGCACGGCGGCGCGAAGGCACACCGGCCAGCGTGATCGCGCCGC
>NZ_CAMLAC010000029.1 GCF_946477935.1 uncultured Sphingomonas sp.
TGGCGGCCCCCGCGGCACTGTCCCCACCCCCGCGCCGCAGGACGACTGACCGGACCGGCCGGGCGCATGGCCTGCCTGTACGCCCGGCCTGTTCCAGAAATCTGCCCATGCTACAGCCTGATATCATGACCGATACGCCGCATCTGCTGCTCGTCGATGACGAACGCTCCATCCGCGAACCGCTCGCCGTCTATCTGACCAGGCAGGGCTTTCGCGTCACCCAGGCCGGCGACGCGGAAAGCGCGCGCACGCGCCTTGCCGCCTATGCGATCGATCTCGTCATCCTCGACATCATGATGCCGGGCGAGGACGGGCTTTCCCTGTGCCGCCACATCGCCGCGACCAGCGACGTGCCCGTCATCCTGCTGACCGCCCGGTCGGAGGAGACCGACCGCATCGTCGGCCTGGAAATGGGCGCCGACGATTATGTGGTGAAGCCCTTCTCTCCGCGCGAACTGTCCGCCCGCGTCAAGGTGGTCCTGCGTCGTACCCAGTCCGGCGGCACGCGCCAGCACGCGCCCGAAAGCGGTTCCTACGCCTTTGCCGGCTGGGTGCTGAAATCGGGCGAGCGCACGCTGGTCGACCGCGAGGGCGTCTCGGTCCCGCTCTCCACCGGCGAATATAATCTGCTCCTCGCCCTCGTCACCCGCCCCCGCCAGGTGCTGACCCGCGACCAGTTGCTCGACCTGACGCAGGGCCGCGAAGCCGCCGCCTTCGACCGCGCGATCGACAATCAGGTCAGCCGCCTGCGCCGCAAGATCGAGCATGACCCCAAGGCACCGGACATCATCAAGACCGTCTGGGGCGGCGGCTACACGCTCGCCGCCGAGGTCACACGCCTGTGAGGATGAGGGCATGATCCGCGTCTGGCCGCGCAGCCTCGCCGGGCAGATGGCACTGCTCGTCGCGATCGGACTGTTCGTGGCACAGGCGATCAATTTCGGCCTGTTGCTGCGCGAACGCCGCTCGCTGCTGCTCGAACAGGTTACCGGTCCCGCCATCGCCCGGCTGAACGACGCGATCGAGCGTACGGGCAACGGCCGCGGCCCCGTCGCCGACCGCGGCCGGGTCCGTCGCATGGCCTTCAATCCGATCACCCCGGCCATGACGCCTGAACCCGCCGTAGAGGCTGCGATCCGCGCCGGACTGGCGGAGGCGGGCCATGCACCACCGCGCATCGTCACCGGTGTCCGCCCCCCGCGCCCCGAGCGGGAGGATCGTAGAGGTCAGCCTCCGCGCCGCTGGCGGGCCGAACTGGTCATCGCGGTCGAACAGCCCGGCCGCGGCTGGCTCGTCACCCGCTCGGGCTGGCCGCACGACACCATGTATCTCGTCTGGCGCCTGATCTTCCAGACACTCATCCTGTACGGGATCATCCTGCTCCCCGTCCTCTGGATCGGCCGCCGCATCTCGCGCCCCTTGCGCGATCTCACCCGCGCCGCCGAGGGCTTCGATCCACGCGTCGAGGGGCCGGCGGTGCCCGAACAGGGCCCGCTCGACGTGTCCGCCCTGATCGCCGCGTTCAACGCGCTCAGGCTGCGCGTGGCGGCGATGCTGGACGAGAAGGACCGGATGCTCGGCGCGATCGGCCACGACCTGCGCACTCCGCTAGCCGCGCTGCGCGTCCGCATCGAATCGGTTGAGGACGATGTCGACCGCGCGCGCATGGTCGACACCATTTCGGAGATGAAACGCACGCTGGACGATATCCTGTCACTCGCCCGCATGGGCCGCCCCAGCGAACCTGCGACCGAGGTCGATCTCGCCGCGCTGGTCGATGCCGTAGTGGAGGATTTCCGCGATCTTGGCCAGGACGTCACCTTCGCCGAAACCCCGCGCCTGCCACTGCGCCTGCGCCCCTCGCTGATGCGCCGCGCGGTGCGCAACCTGATCGAGAACGCGATCAAATATGGCGACGCGGCGGATGTGCGCATCGATGCGCAGGGTCAGCGGATCGCGATCCACGTCATCGACCGCGGCCCCGGCATCCCCCCCGATCGCCTGGGCGACGTGTTCGATCCCTTCACCCGGCTGGAGACGTCGCGCAATCGCGAGACGGGCGGCATCGGCCTTGGCCTTGCGCTCGCCCGCTCCATCGTGCGCGATGCCGGTGGCGAGATCACGCTGGCCAACCGCGCCGAGGGCGGCCTGTGCGCGACGATCACGCTCGGCGCGGCACGCGCAGCATCGCCGCCGCCGCTGCCACGATGACGCCCGCGGCGATCGCCATCGCCCATACCGGATCGCCGGGGAAGAAGCGTCGCACCACCTCGCCCATCACCGACGACACGATCAGTTGCGGCAGCACGATGAAGATGTTGAACAGCCCCATATAGATGCCCAGCTTTTCCTGCGGCAGCGCGGCCGACAGGATCGCATAGGGCATGGTCAGGATCGACGACCAGGCGATCCCGATCAGCACCATCGACCCGATCAGCATCACTGGATCGCGCACCACCAGGAACGACGCAAAGCCCGCGGCACCGCTCAGCAGCCCCACGATATGCGTGTCGCGCCGCCCGATCCGCGCCGCCAGCGCCGGCATGACGAACGCCCAGAGCGCCGCCACGCCGTTATACACCGCAAACAGCACGCCGACCCAGTTGGCGCCCTCGTTATACGCCGCACTCGACGCATCCGTGGCGCCGAATGCCCGCGCAGTGACGATCGGCGTGGTGTAGATCCACATGATGAACAGCGCCGACCAGGTGAAGAACTGCACCAGCGCCAGCCGCCGCATCGTCGCCGGCATCGCCGCCAGATCGCCCAGTATCTGGCTCAGCGCATTGTCGGTCCGTCCGCCCCGCACCAGCGCCGCATTGACGATCAGCGCCAGACCATAGGCGATCAGCCCGCCCCCCAGAATGTAGAGCGGCTTGTCGAGCGCCAGTCGCTCCACCGCCACCACGATGGCGATGCCCAGCGCGATCCATAGCGGCGCCAGCCCGCTGCCCCGCCGCACCGTACCCGTGGCGACCACCGTCTCGGCGTGGCCATCCTCGAACGCCGCCATTTCCGCGGGCGAATATTCGCGCGTGGTCAGCACCGTCCACAGCACCGCCGCAAACAAAGCCGCCGCGCCGATATAGAAGCCATATTGTACGGAAGGCGGCACGCCCCCGCCGGGCGCGGTATTCGCCACCCCGAACACATCGGTCAGCACGATCGGCGCCAGACTGCCGACCACCGCCCCCGCCCCGATGAACCCGGTCTGGAAGGCATAGCCCGCCGTCCGCTGCGATTTGGGCAGCATGTCGCCGACAAAGGCACGAAACGGCTCCATCGACACGTTCAGCGACGCATCGAGCAACCACAACAGCACCGCCGCGACCAGCAGGACCGGCGCATTGGGCATCGCGACCAGCGCCGCCGTCGCCAGCACCGCACCGGCCAGGAAGTACGGCCGGCGCCGCCCCAGCGGCCCCCATGTCCGGTCGCTGTAATGCCCGATCACCGGCTGGACGAGCAGCCCGGTCAGGGGTGCGGCGATCCACAGGAACGCCAGATCGTCCACCGACGTCCCCAGCGACTGAAAGATGCGGCTGACATTGGCATTCTGCAGCGCAAAGCCGATCTGGATGCCGAAAAAGCCGAACGATATATTCCACAGGCCTCGAAAGCCTTGCCGCGGCTTCTCCATCACCCTCTCTCCCTTGTTCTTGTCGTTGTTCAGGCGCCGGTCGACCCGCGCACCATCAATTGTGTCGGCAACAGCACGCTGCGTCGTGGCAGCCCGTCCAGCTCTGCGAGCAGCGTATCGATCAGCAGCCGTCCCGCCTTGTCCGCATCCTGCGCCACCGTGGTCAGGGGCGGACTGGCGAAACCGGCCGCCGGAATATCGTCGAACCCGACCAGCGCCACGTCGTCCGGCACCCGCCGTCCGCTCGCATGCAGCACCCGCATCGCCGCCAGCGCGATCAGGTCGCTCGCCGCCACGATCGCATCGAACGGCACGCCCCGCGCCAGCAATTCGCGCGCCGCGCGCTCGCCCTCCTCCTCGCTCGACAGTGCCGGCACCTGCAACGCCGGATCGGCCACCAGCCCCGCCTCCGCCAATGCCGTCACATAGCCGCGGTACCGATCATGAAATTCCGGATAATGATCAGTGGCATCGCCCAGGAACGCGATCCGCCGGCGCCGCTGCGCGATCAGGTGGCGGGTCGCCTCCGCGGTCCCTGCGACATTGTCGCACCCCACGGTCAGCCCGGGCTGGCCCGCCGCCACCGACCCCCAGCGCACGAAGCGTGTGCCCTGCGCCACCAACTGGTCCAGCCGCGCCCGGTACTGCGCATAATCACCATAGCCGAGCAGGATCAGCCCGTCGGCACGGTGGCTGTCCTCGTAATCGACATGCCAGTCGCTGGAAAAATCCTGGAACGAGATCAGCAGGTCGTACCCGGCCTGCGCGCACGCCCCCATCATTGATCCCAGCATGCCGAGGAAGAACGGGTTGATCAGCGTATGCCCCGGAGAGGGATCGCGGAACAACAACAGGGCCAGCGTCCGCGTCCGCCCGGAGCGCAGGTTGGAGGCCGCCCGGTCCACCGTATAGTTCAACTGCTTGGCGATCGCCTGGATGCGCGCGCGCGTCGCCGCGCTCACCGTGCTGCTGCCGCGCAATGCCCGGCTGACGGTCGGCTGCGACACGCCGGCGAGCTGCGCGATGTCGAAGGAGGTGGGCTTGCGGCCGGTCACCCCCGTCTCATCCTACCGCTGCGATACGCCGTCAACCGTGACCCGCCCGCCACAGTACCAGATCGGCCGCATAGAATACGTATGCGCATTTCTTGGCTTCCGCCGCGGCAAAATCCATTGCGATGTCACACACATGCTCATGGCGACACAAGACCGCCAAGAGCTCCCCCGGGGAGGATAGACATGATCGTTCGTACCGCCGCGTCGGCACGCGCCGCCCGTCTCGCGCTTCATCTCGGCGCCAGCACATTGGCCCTGACACTCACCAGCCCGGCCTTCGCCCAGGCATCCACGACGGTGCCCGATCCCGCCGCCAGCACCAGCACCGGATCGAACCCCAACGAACCCGTCAGCGCGAGCGACCAGCAGGCCGACAACGCCGCCGTCACCGGCGACACCACGCCCCAGCAATCGCCCGTCACGACCGAACCGGCGGCCGAAGAAGAAGGCGCGGACATCGTCGTCACCGGCTTTCGCCGCGCGCTCGAAAATGCCGTCGTCGAGAAGAAGACCCGCGACCTCGTCGTTGAATCCATCTCGGCGGAGGATATCGGCAAGCTGCCCGACGCCTCGATCGCGGAGTCGATCGCCCGCCTGCCCGGCGTCACCTCGCAGCGCGTCAACGGCCGCTCCAACGCCATCTCGATCCGCGGCTTCGCACCCGACTTCTCGACCACGCTGCTCAACGGCCGCGAACAGACCTCCACCGGCGATAACCGCGCGGTGGAATATGACCAGTATCCGGCCGAAGTCGTCAACCAGGTGCTGATCTACAAGACGGCACAGGCCGGGCTGATCGGCCAGGGCCTGTCGGGCACGGTCGACCTGCGTACCATCCGCCCGCTCGAATATGGCCGTCAGGTGATCTCGGTTGGCGCGCGCGGCACCTATGCCGATATCGGCAAGCTGAACGCCGGTTCCAAGGAGTTCGGCTACCGCGCGACGGCGACCTATGTCGACCAGTTCGCCGACGATACGCTGGGCGTCGCGCTCTCCGCCTCCTATCTGGATGAGCCGTACCAGATCCAGGAGTTCAACGCCTGGGGCTATGCGCAAGTACCGGTGAACGGCACGCCGACCAACGTCATCGGCGGCTCCAAATCCTATGTCACGTCCACCACCCTGAAGCGGCTTGGTTTGTCGGGCACGGTGCAGTGGAAGCCGACCGATACCGTCACCACCACCCTCGACGCCTTCTATTCGGACTTCTCGGACGAACAGATCAAGCGTGGCATCGAACTGCCGCTCGGCTTCGGCTCGCCCGCGCCGACGCTCACCAACCCGGTCGTCACCAACGGCCTCGTCACCAGCGGCACCTGGAACGGCGTGGAGGCCGTCGTGCGCAACGATGCGTTCGACCGCAAGGCCAAGCTCTACTCCTTCGGCTACAATGCGAAGTATGAGGGCGACGACGGCTGGAACGCGCAGGTCGACGTGTCCTACTCACTGACCAAGCGCCGCGAACTGGTGCTGGAAAGCTATGCCGGCACCGGCTTCGGCCCCGGCAACGGCGCGACCGACACCATCGGTTTCCAGACCACGCCGAACGGCACCACCTTCACGCCGACGCTGAATTATTCCGATCCCAACCTGATCCAGCTCACCGATCCGCTCGGCTGGGGCGGTGCCACCCGTCAGGCCGGCTATTATAATGATCGCTCGGTCCGCGACTCGATCCGCCAGTACCGCGCGGAGATCGAGCGGGAGATTGGCAGCCCGATTTCGGCCGCCCGTTTCGGCCTCAACTATACGACGCATGATAAGTCGCTGACACCGAACCAGTTCTTCCTGGTGCTCGCCAATGGTGCGGCACAGGCGACCTTGCCCAGCGAGTATCGGCTCGATCCGACCAACCTGTCCTATCTGGGCCTCGGTCCGATGCTCAGCTACGATCCGCGTGCGGTGCTGGATGGCGGCGTCTATTCGCTGACCCGCAACAACAGCAACGACGTGGTGTCCTCCGCCTTCCGCGTGAAGGAAGACATCATGACCGCCTATCTGCAGGCGGACCTGCGCCAGCCGATCGGGTCGGCGGAACTGACCGGTAATATCGGTGTGCAGGCGATGCTGACCGAGCAGAAATCCTCCGGTCTCGTCTACAATGGCACCGGCTTCAGCACCATCACGCGCGGCGACGATTATCTCGACATCCTGCCCAGCGCGAACCTCAGCCTGCGTCTCGCCAGCGACTGGGTCATCCGCGCCGCCGCCGCTCGCCAGATGCAGCGTCCGCGCATGGACGATATGCGTGTCGCCCTCGGCTATGGCTTCAGCCTTCAGGAAGGCATCCTGACCGGCAGCGGCGGCAATCCCTTCCTCCGCCCGATCCGTTCCAACTCCTACGACGTGACCATCGAGAAGTATTTCGGCAATCGTGGCTATCTGGCGGTTCAGGGCTTCTTCAAGGATCTGAAGAGCTTCGTCTACAATCTGGAAGTCCCTTATGACTATTCGGGCTTCCCGCTGCCTCCTGCCGCGCCTGCCGGCACGCCGACGCTTGGCCGCGCAACCATTCCGATCAACGGCGAGGGCGGCAAGATCTACGGCGTCGAACTCGCCGGCACGCTGCCGCTGGGCCAGATCGTCGGCGCGCTCGACGGCTTCGGCCTGACCGGCGGCGGCTCCTATACCAAGACGGAGATTACCCCCACGCCCGGCGGCGCGGCGGAGGACATCCCTGGTTATTCGCGCTGGGTTGCGAACGGTACCGCCTTCTTCGAAAAATGGGGTCTGAACGTCCGCGGCTCGGTCCGCTATCGCTCGACCTTCATCGGCGAACTGTCGGGCTTCGGTGCGCAGCGTACCCGCCGCCGCGCCGCGGGCGAACTGATCGTCGACGGCCAGGTCGGCTATGATTTCTCGTCCGGCACCTTCAACGGCCTGTCGGTCTTCATCCAGGGCCAGAACCTGACCGACGAGCCGTTCAAGACGATCAACGGCACCAACACCGCCGAGGTGATCGACTTCCAGCGCTTCGGCCGTCGTTTCCTCGCCGGCTTCACCTACCGCTTCTGATGACGCAGACTGCCCCCTCCACGCCGGAGGGGGCGTCGCATGCCAAGGTCGAATCCATGACTGGCTCCAGCACCCGGACGGTGGTCATCGTCGGCGGCGGCACCGCCGGCTGGATGGCCGCGGCCGCCCTCGCCCGCTTCCTGCCGCCAGGTCACCGCATCCAGCTGGTCGAATCCGACGCGATCGGTACCGTCGGCGTGGGCGAAGCGACCATCCCTGCGCTGCGCATCTTCAACCACATGCTGGGCATCGACGAGGACGCGTTCCTGCGCGCCACGCAGGGCACGTTCAAGCTCGGCATCGAATTTGCCGACTGGTCGGGCGAAGGCAGCCGCTACATCCACGCCTTTGGCACGATCGGCCGCGCGCTCGGCCTCGTTCCCTTCCATCATTATTGGCTGCGCGCCGGCCGCCCCGGCTCGCTCTGGGATCACAGCGCCAGTGCGCAGGCCGCCGTCGCCGGCCGCTTCGCGCGCGACCAGGGCCGCCCCGATCTGCCCAGCGGCATCGCCTGGGCGTTCCACTTCGACGCCGGCCTCTACGCCGCCTTTCTCCGCCGCCACGCCGAGGCCGCCGGGGTGGACCGTATCGAAGGCCGCATCACCGCCGTCGATCGGGACGGAGAGACCGGCCATATCGCCGCCGTCCGCCTGGAGGGCGACGCGCGCATCCCCGGCGACCTGTTCATCGACTGCTCGGGCTTTCGCAGCCTGCTGCTGGGCGAGGCGCTCGGCACCCCGTTCGAGGACTGGTCCCATCACCTCCCCTGCGACCGCGCAATCGTCGTGCCCACCGCACGCCTGGATCCGCTGCCGCCCTATACCCGCGCCACCGCGCACGGCGCCGGCTGGCAATGGCGCATCCCGCTTCAGCACCGCACTGGCAACGGCATCGTCTATGCCAGCACCCATCTGTCCGACGATGAGGCCACCGCCCGTCTGCTAGCCGGATGCGACGGCACCCCCCTCGCCGACCCGCGCCCCTTGCGCTTCACCACCGGCCGCCGCCGCGCCGCCTGGGTCGGCAACTGCGTCGCGCTGGGGTTGGCGGCAGGCTTCATGGAGCCGCTGGAGTCGACCAGCATCCACCTCGTCCAGTCCGGCATCGCCCGCCTGCTCGAATATTGGCCGGGCGAGACGATGGCGGCGGCGGATATCGCCTCCTTCAACCGCCGCACCGAAGCGGAATGGTTGGCGATCCGCGACCTGCTGATCCTCCACTATCACGCCAATGCCCGCTCGGAACCCTTCTGGCAGGCCCGCCGCGCCGCACCGCTGCCCGACAGCCTGACCGAGCGCCTCGCCCTTTTCCGCGCCAATGGCCGCATCGTGCGCGAGGGCGATGAGCTGTTCACCGAGGTCGGCTGGCTCCAGGTCCTGATCGGCCAGGGCGTACAGCCCCTCGGCCACCACGCGCTCGCCGACGCGATCCCATCCGCCGACCTCGCCGACTTCCTCGCGCTCGCCCGCACGCACGCCACGGCCGTCGCCGCCCGCATGCCCGCGCACGACGCCTTCATCGCCGCGCACTGCGCCGCCCCCGTCCCAAAGGCCGCCTGATGAAACTTTTCGCCTTCCTCACCAGCACCTTGCTCGCCACCGCCGCCCCGGCGGTCGCCCAGGACTATCGCCAGCGCCTGCCGCAGGACGAGGTGATCTATTTCGTCCTTCCCGACCGGTTCGAGAATGGCGATCCCGGCAACGACCGTGGCGGCCTGAAAGGCGGCCCGCTCCGGACCGGCTTCGATCCCACCCACAAGGGCTTCTTCCACGGCGGCGACCTGAAGGGGCTGACGCAGCGCCTCGGCTATATCCAGTCGCTCGGCGCCACCGCGATCTGGCTCGGCCCCATCTTCAAGAACAAGCCCGTCCAGGGTGCCAAGGGCCGGGAGAGCGCCGGCTATCACGGCTACTGGATCACCGACTTCACCACCGTCGACCCGCATCTCGGCACCGAGGTGGACCTGAAGGCCTTTGTTGATGCCGCGCACGGCCGGGGCATGAAGGTCTATATGGACATCATCGTCAACCACACCGCCGACGTGATCCAGTACCGCGAATGCGCCGAAGGCTCGCCTTGCCCCTATCGCGACCGTGGCACCTATCCCTACAGCCGCAAGGGCGGCCTGAACGGCACCCCGATCAACCCGGGCTTTGCGGGTGACGCCGTGCAGACGCCGCAGAACTTCGCAAAGCTCACCGACCCCAATTACGCCTACACCCCCTACGTCCCGGCCGCGGAGAAGAACGCGAAGACCCCCGTCTGGCTCAACGACCCCATCTACTATCACAATCGCGGCAACACGACCTTCGCCGACGAGAGCAGCACGACGGGCGACTTCTCCGGTCTCGATGACCTGATGACCGAGAACCCGCGCGTCATTGCGGGCATGATCGACATCTTCGGCGGCTGGATCGACCGCTTCGGCGTCGACGGTTTCCGCGTCGATACCGCCAAGCACGTCAACCCCGAATTCTGGCGCAGCTTCGTCCCCGCCATGCAGGCCCGCGCCCGCGCCAACGGCATCCCGAACTTCCACATCTTCGGCGAAGTCACCTCGGGCATGGAGCCCGGCTATCTCGCCCGCTGGACGAAGATCGCCGATTATCCCGCCGTCCTCGACTTCGCCTTCATGGCCGCGGTGATCGACACGGTGGCCGGCAACAAGCCCACCAGTGAACTCGCCTCGCTGTTCGAGGGCGACGTGCTGTACGCGCATGGCGAGGACACCGCGATGATCCTCCCCACCTTCCTCGGCAACCACGATCACGGCCGCTTCGCCCGCGACGTGCGCGAGGCGAACCCGAACGCGTCGGACGACGAGATCCTGAAGCGGGTCCAGCTCGGCCATGCCATGCTGCTCACCTTGCGCGGCGTGCCCACCATCTATTCGGGCGACGAGCAGGGCTTCGCCGGCGACGGCAACGACCAGGACGCGCGCGAGGACATGTTCGCCAGCAAGGTCGCCGTCTATAACGACAACAAGCTGGTCGGCACTACGACGACCACCGCCACCGCGAACTTCGACGCCGACCATCCGCTCTACCGCCAGATCGCGACGCTGGCGAAGCTGCGCCTGTCGCATCCCGCCCTCACCCGCGGCCGCCAGATCATCCGCGCCCGCGATGACAAGCCCGGCCTGTTCGCCGTCTCACGCATCGACCCGGATACCGGCCGCGAGATCCTCCTCGCCTTCAACACCAGCGACAAACCTGTCACGCAAGGGGTGGAGGTCGACACCACTTCCACCCGCTTCACCGCCCACGCCGGCCCCTGCCCGGCGCAAGCCGCCGCCGCCGGCAGCCTCCTGATCACCCTTCCCGCCTTCGGCTATGCCGTCTGCGCCGCGGAGCCCCGCTGATGTCCGATCCGAAACCCTGGTGGAAGGGCGCGGTGATCTATCAGATCTACCCGCGCAGCTTCGCCGACTCCAACAATGACGGCATCGGCGATCTCGCCGGCATCACCGCGCGGCTGGATCACGTCGCCAGCCTCGGCGTCGATGCGATCTGGCTGTCGCCCTTCTTCACCTCGCCGATGAAGGATTTCGGCTATGACGTCGCCGATTACCGCGATGTCGATCCGATCTTCGGCACCCTTGCCGACTTCGATGCGCTGGTCGCCCGCGCGCACGCGCTGGGCCTGCGCGTCGTCATTGATCAGGTCTACAGCCACACCTCCGACGAGCATCCCTGGTTCGTCGAAAGCCGCGCCAGCCGCACCAACCCCCGCGCCGACTGGTATGTCTGGGCCGATGCCAAGCCGGATGGTTCGCCCCCGTCCAACTGGCAATCCGTCTTCGGCGGCCCCGCCTGGACCTGGGATGCGCGCCGCCGCCAATATTATCTGCACAACTTCCTGAAGGAACAGCCGCAGCTCCACGTCCATCTGCCCGCGGTGCAGGAGGAGTTGCTCGCCACCGCGCGCTTCTGGCTGGATCGCGGCGTCGACGGTTTCCGCCTCGATGCGATCAACTTCATGATGCACACGCACGAATTGACCGACAATCCGCCGGCCCCGGACACGGGGAAGGTCCGCACGCGCCCGTTCGACTATCAACTCAAGATCCACAACCAGAGCCACGACGGCATTCCTGCCTTTCTGGAACGCATCCGCGCGCTGCTCGATGAGTATGACGGCCGCTTCACCGTGGCGGAGGTCGGCGGCGACGATGCCGATCGCGAGATGAAGCTGTTCACCGAAGGATCGCAGCGCCTCCACACCGCCTATGGCTTCGACTTCCTTTATGCCGACCGCCTGACGCCTGCTGTCGTCGCCGAGGCGCTGGAACGCTGGCCGGCGGGCGACGGCATCGGCTGGCCGAGCTGGGCGTTCGAGAACCACGACGCCCCCCGCGCCGTCTCGCGCTGGGCCGCGCCGGAACACCGGGACGGCTTTGCCCGCATGAAGATGCTGCTGCTGCTGGCGCTGCGCGGCAATGTCTTCCTGTACAATGGCGAGGAACTGGGTCTCACCCAGGTCGATGTCCCCTTCGACCGGCTGCAGGATCCGGAGGCGATCGCCAACTGGCCGCTCACCCTGTCGCGCGACGGGGCCCGCACCCCGATGCCGTGGAGCAGCAACGCCGTGAACGGCGGCTTTTCCGATGCCGACCCCTGGCTCCCGCTCGGCGAGGATCACGCCCAGTTCGCGGTCAACCGGCAGGAGGGCGATCCCGCATCCCTGCTCAACCTCACCCGCGCGCTGATCCGCCTGCGCCGCGACAATCCGGCGCTTGCCACCGGCGACCTGCACCTCGTCGCCGTCACCGACACGCTGCTCGCCTTTGAACGTCGCGAAGCCGGCCAGACGCTGCTCTGCGTCGTCAACATGGGCGACACCCCCACCCGCTGGGCGCCGCAGGATGCCGATGCCTGGCGTCCCCTCACCCATGTCAACGATGCAAGCGGCTGGCGCTTCGGCCCCTATGCCGCCCTCATCGCGGAGAAGATCGCATGACCCGTATCGCCGCCCTGCTGGCCCTTGGCCTCGCCACCGCTGCCTCCACCGCCGCCTCCGCGCAGGACACCGCCGCCCCCGCGGTCAACGAAACCTTCAAGTTCGCCCGCCCCGCCGACCAGCCCGAGGCGATCGAAACCTCACCCGATGGCCGCATCGCCGTCTCGGTGACGACCGATAATGACGGCCGGGCGCTCTGGTCCGTTTCGCGCGGCGGCAAGCTGATCGTCGCCCCCTCCCGCCTCGGCTTCCTGTTCACCGACGCGCCCAAGATCGAGCGTCAGTTGCGCATCCAGTCCGTCACCCATGCCAAGCCGGTGGACACGAGCTGGACGCAGCCATGGGGCGAGTGGCGCACCATCCGCGACAATCACAAGGAGATGCGCGTCCGCCTGATGGAGACCACGCCGCTCCACCGCGTGGTCGATGTCGTGTTCCGCGTGCAGGACGACGGCATCGGCTTCCGCTACGAGGTGCCCGATCAGCCCAACATGCACGGCGCCAACATCGCCGACGAGCTGACCGAATTCAGCTTCGCCGAGGATGCCACCGCCTGGTGGAAGGTCGCCTTCCAGTGGAATCGCGAGGAATATCTCTACCAGCGCACGCCGCTGTCTGCGGTCGGCACCGCTGCCACCCCGATCACGCTGAAGCTCGCCGGCGGCACGCATGTCGCGCTGCATGAGGCCGCGCTCGTCGATTACGCCTCCACCGCGGTGATGAAGACGGAGGGCAACACGCTGCGCACCGTGCTCACCCCCGGCTCGGGCGGCCCCAAGGTGGTGAAGACGGGTAGCTGGAACACACCCTGGCGCACCCTGCTGATCGCCGACGATGCCCCCGGCCTTTATATGAGCCACCTCATGCTCAACCTGAACGAGCCCAACAAGCTGGGTGACGTTTCCTGGGTAAAGCCGGGCAAGTTCGTCGGCGTCTGGTGGAACATGATCAAGGGCGACTGGACCTGGGCGCGCGGCCCCCGCCACGGCGCCACCACCGCCAATGTAAAGAAATATATCGATTTCGCCGGTGCCAACAACATCCAGGGTGTGCTGGTGGAGGGCTGGAATATCGGCTGGGACGGCGACTGGGCGGGCAATGGCAGCGCGATGCAGTTCGCCACCCCGACCGCGGATTTCGATGCCGACTTTCTCGCGAAATACGCCAAATCCAAGAAGGTCGCGCTGATCGGCCATCACGAGACCGGCGGCGCCGCCAGCCACTATGAAAGCCAGTTCGATCAGGCATTCAAGTTCGCTGCCGATCATGGCGAGCGGGTGGTGAAGACCGGCTATGTCGCCGATGCCGGCCAGATCGAACGCGCCAATCCGGACGGCACGATCGCCCGCGAATGGCATGAGGGACAGTGGATGGTGAACCACCACCTGCGCGTCGTGCAGGCCGCCGCCAAATACCGCGTCGGCATTGACGCGCACGAGCCCGTCAAGGACACCGGCCTGCGCCGCACCTATCCCAACTGGCTGGCGCGCGAAGGCTCGCGCGGCATGGAATATAACGCCTGGCCCGGCAAGAACCCGCCCGAGCACGAAGCGAACCTCGCCTTCACGCGGATGCTGGAGGGGCCGATGGACTTCACCCCCGGCGTGCTAAGCCTGACCGGTTCGGACAACAGCCCGATCCAGTCGACCATCGCCAAGCAGCTCGCACTTTACGTGGTCCTCTACTCGCCGGTGCAGATGGCCGCCGACACGCCGGAGAACTACGCGAAATATCCGGACGCCTTCCGCTTCATCCGCGACGTGCCCACCGATTGGGAGGATACCCGCGTGCTGAACGGTGAAGTGGGCGATTTCGTCACCTTTGCCCGCCGTGATCGCAACAGCCGCGACTGGTATCTGGGCAGCATCACCGACGAGAACCCGCGCACCGTCACCGTGACGCTCGACTTCCTGGAGCCCGGCCGCACCTACACGGCGCAGATCTACAAGGACGGCCCCGGCGCCACCTACGCCACCGAAGCCCGCCACGCGATCGCCTTCGAGACGAAGCGCGTGAAGAAGGGCGACACCGTCGTCCTGTCCCTGGCCCCCGGCGGCGGCCAGGCGATCCGCTTCAAATCAGGGCGGTGATATTCAAAACCCCCTCTCCCCTTTGGGGAGCATCAGGTAAACAGCGCCCTGCGCTGTTTAGCCCATGCCGGGGGCATGGGCGACCTGATGCTGGAGGGGCCCACCGCAAAGCGGTGGGAGGGTGAGGGGCAGCCCAGCAGCGCAACACCTATTGAAGCCGCGCCGCTAACCCCGCCGCGCGAACCAGATCACATGCGTCGGCCCCTTGCCGTTATCACGCGCCTTCACCCGAACCTCATCGACGGCGAACCCGGCCTGCCCCAGCCGCCGGGTAAACGCCGCATCCGCTCCCGCAGACCAGATCGCCAGCACCCCGCCGGGGCGCAGTGCACGCTTCGCCTCGGCCAGTCCCTTGGGCGAGTAGATGCCATCGTTCGCCGGACGGGTCAGCCCATCCGGCCCGTTATCCACATCCAGCATGATCGCATCATACCGGCCGACCCCATCACGGATCGCCTCGGCCACATCGCCCATCGCCAGCGTGACGCGGGGATCGTCCAGACACCCGTCGGTCATCGCCGCCATCGGTCCGCGCGCCCATTCGATGATGCCCGGCACCAGTTCGGCCACGGTCACCCGCGCGTCCGGCCCCAGCAGCCCCAGCACCGCGCGCAGCGTGAACCCCATGCCGTACCCGCCGATCAGCAGGTGCGGCGCGGGATCGTCGCCCAGCCGGTCGCACGTCATCGTGCCGAGCGCGACCTCGGACCCGCTCATGCGCGTGCTCATCAGTTCGTTGCGGTCGAGCACGATCATGAAGTCGCCGCCGCGGCGGAACAGCCTCAGCGGCGGTCCCCCGGGCACTTCGGCGACGCCGATCAACTCGCGCGGGGTCATCCCCGCTGGCGCGCCTTGCGTGCTGCATAGCGCGCATCGCGCGCGGCCTTCAGTTCGGCCGGCGTCGGCAGGACGGGCGGTGGTGCTGGCCGGCGGGCGGCGGCGGCGCGCTCGGCGGCTTCCGCTGCCTCGGCCGCGGCTTTGGCGCGAAGCTCTTCCTTTTCCGCCTTTTTCCGCTCGATCTCGGCCTGCCGGGCAGCGCGCCGCTCGGCTGCTGCCGCTTCTTTCGCCTCGGCCGCTGCGACACGCTCTGCCACAACCGCTGCGTCGACCACGGGCTTGTTGCGCATCTTCTCCAACGCGCGCTGCTTTGCTTCACGCGCCGCTGCGGCGCGATCCTGGAAGCTCGGAACTTTGAAACCTGTCATGCCGGCGCCTGTTAGCACAAAGTTGGCGGCGGGAAAGATCAGAGATTCATGCGGGCCGCCTCAACCCAGCGGTCCGATGCTCAATCCCTGACGATAGTTCATCGTCACCGTGACGTTGGTGGTGCCGGCGTGGACCGGAATGACCACCTTGTCGAAACTCGGCTTCAGGTTGAGCAGCGACAGCCTGGGGTCGCGCGAAAAGCCGCCGCCGTCGTTCCAGTCGGACTTGCCGTTGCCGTTCGCGTCATGTCGCACGGCAATCGCATACTGACCGGGGCGCGGCGCGGCGATGCATATCGTCATTTCCGATCGATTTGCTTTCGCCTCGACCCGGCCTAACCATGCGCCTTTCTTCAGGAAACCGGGCCCGTCATACAATTGCACCCGCACCACGCCCGACGCTTCCTTCAACCCTCGCACCGTCACCACGACCCGCTGTGCACTCCCCCCCTCACACGCTCCACCCTCCGCCGCATCAGCCGCCGTCGCAGCGGCAGCACCCAACAGCACCAGGATCATCATCTTCGTCGGCATGGAGATCCTTTGAAAGAACAGCCGCCCGATCGGACGGACGGCCTCATCACCACTCGGCACATGCACGCCCTCGCATGTGCACGCACCCCTTACACCGCCAAGATGAATACCCGCTGTAGCGGTGGCATTTCCGCCCATCGTATCGCCCTCCCGCGACAGATTCGTCACCCCAAACCTCCACAACGGGAGCCTCTTGGCCGAACCGCGCGTTCATCCTGCAACAACTGGCGGAGAAAGACGTGCATTCGAAATTGGGGGCGTCGGTGGCGCTGGCCTTGCTGCTCGCGGGATGCAACACGCAGCAGGCGTCGGACCAAGCAACAGGATCAAATGTGCGTGAGGCGGCGCAACCCGCCCAGTGGAGCGATCGGACGACCAAGCAACTGCGCGATGCCATCGCCGCGCGCGCTGACCACGGCCTGGATCACCTGCCTTTCGCCGTGTCCGGTTCGGACAATGCTGCCCTCGCCAAACAGGCGCTGGACTTCGCCGGTGCGCTCGCCCACGGCGCCAGCGACCCAAGCAAATTGTATGAGGTCTATACCGTACCCAGGCCCGATCCGGATCTTCGCGCCGGGCTTGCCGCCGCATTGCGGAACAACGACATCAGCGGCTGGCTGAACGGCCTGGCGCCCGCAGATGCCAATTACAAGCGACTGTCGGCGGCCTATCGCAAACTCAGCCGCCAGCCCGATAGCCCGGCGCCCGCCATTGCCGGGACGGGTGAGGCGATCGAGCCGAACGCGGTCGATCCGCGCATTCCGGCGATCGCGCGCGAACTGGTGGTGCTGGACTATCTGGGTGCCGATGCTGCCCAAGGGGATCGCTATACGCCGGCGATGGTCGCCGCCGTGCGCACGATGCAGGCGGATTATGGCATGAAGCCGGACGGCCTGATCGGAAACGAGGCGCTGGCGATCCTCAACATGTCCGACCTAGACCGGGCTCGCGCCATCGCGATCGCCATGGAACGGGTCCGCTGGCTGGATCGCAACCCACCTGCTACCCGGATCGACGTCAATCTGGCGGCCGCGCGCCTGACCTATTGGCGGGATGGCAAGATCGTCGACAGCCGCAAGGTGGTGGTCGGCGAACCGGATACCGAAACGCCGCAACTCGGCTCCCCCATCTTCCGCCTGGTCGCCAACCCGACCTGGACGGTTCCCCGCTCGATCCAGAAAAAGGAGTTGGCAGGTAAGGGTGCGGGCTATCTGCGCGCGAACAACATGGCTTGGGAAAATGGCTGGATCGTGCAGCAACCCGGCCCGAAAAACTCGTTGGGGCTGGTGAAGTTCGACATGCAGAACGAGCATGCCATCTATCTGCATGACACCCCTGCCAA
Organism: uncultured Sphingomonas sp.; assembly: GCF_946477935.1. Taxonomy (GTDB): domain Bacteria; phylum Pseudomonadota; class Alphaproteobacteria; order Sphingomonadales; family Sphingomonadaceae; genus Sphingomonas. The sequence continues at coordinate 17,841 of NZ_CAMLAC010000029.1, forward strand.
GGCGATGTTCAATATGGTTCAGCGCCAGCGCAGCCATGGCTGCGTTCGGGTGGAGGACGCGCTGGGGTTTGCCGAGATGGTGGCCCGTGATGAAGGCGTCCTGGACGAGTGGCACAAGGCGCGGGCAATGGGCAAGGAAACGTTCGTCAAGCTGCCCCGGCAGATACCCGTTCGCATGCTCTATCACACAGTCTTGTTCGATGAGGCGGGTGAGCCGATCGTGCGCAACGATCCATATGGCTGGGACGACCGGATCGGTTCCGCATTGGGGTTCAAGGCGGGCAAGGCGCTACGCGTCAAGTCGGACGCCGCCGATGTCGGGCCCTAAATTTCCCACCTGAGGAGCCCGCGCCCGCCCGCTATTTTATCGCTGGCGGCCGGGTGGTGCCGCGCCTAGCCTTAGTGTCTGGAACACGAGGGGACGCAGCGATGATGAGGTTGATGGTGGCGGGCGCGGCAATAATCGGCGTCGCCGCCACCGCTCAGGAGGCGCCGCGCGCAGCCAGGAAGCCCTATCAGATCACCTCGGCGAACGGCGTGCGCGAGGACGATTATTACTGGCTGCGTGATGACAGCCGCAAGAATCCGGAAATGCTCGCCTATCTGACCGCCGAGAACGCCTATGCCGATGCAAGGCTGGCGCCGCTCAAGCCGTTGCAGGCGCGGCTGCATGAGGAAACCGTGTCGCACATCAAGCAGGACGACAGCAGCGTTCCTTATCGCGACAATGGTTGGTGGTATCAGACGCGCTTCTTGGCCGGCGCCGATTACCCGGTGGTCGAGCGGCGCCGGGCACCCGACGCTCCGGCCGAGTTGATGTTCGATCAGCCGGCCATGGCCAAGGGGCACAGCTTCTTCTCCTTGTCCGGCTGGCAGGTCAGCCCGAACAACGCGCTGGTCGCCTGGGCCGAGGATACCGTCGGGCGGCGTCAATATGTGTTGAAGGTCAAGGATCTGGCGACCGGCCGGGTGTTGAGCGACACGGTCGCCAATGTCGAGCCGAACATCGTCTGGGCGGACGACAACCGGACCCTGCTCTACATCGCCAAGGACCCGGTGACGCTGCGCGGCTACCGGGTCATGGCCCATGTGCTGGGCACCCCGGCCAGCGCCGACCGCCTGCTTTACGAGGAGAAGGACGACACCTTCCAGATGGGCATCATGCGGACGATGGACGATCGTTATGCCTGCATCGTCGTGCAAAGCACGGTCAGCGACGAACAGCGCTGCGCCCCCGTCGCCGATCCGACGCGCTTCACGGTGTTGGCGCCGCGTGCGCGAGAGTTCCGCTACGATGCCGATCACGCCGGCGGCCGTTGGGTGATCCGCACCAATCGCGCGGCAAAGAACTACAAGCTGGTCACCGTATCCGATGCGCAGGCGGCCGCAGGCGCTGCCGGCTGGCGCGACCTGACGCCCGCGAGCGACACGGTGTTCATTGAAGGTTTTCGGCCGTTCGACGGCTTTGTCGCGATCGACCAGCGCGAGGGCGGCAACCGGATGATCCGCCTGCTCGACGGCCAGGGTCGATCGACTCCGGTCAAAGCAGACGAACCCGCCTATCAGATGGCCTTATCGGTCAACGAGGAGCCCGGTGCGCGGGCCGTCCGCTACACCTATGGCTCGCTCAAGACGCCGACGACGACCTACGAGGTCGACGCGAAAACGGGCGCGCGACGGGTGCTAAAGGTCGCCCCGGTACCTGGCTATGATCCGGCGAACTATGTCACCGAACGATTATGGGCGCCGGCGCGCGACGGTACGCGCATTCCCGTTTCGCTGGTGTACAAAAAGGGCGTCGCGCGTGACGGTACCGCCCCGCTGTTCCAATATGCCTATGGCAGCTACGGCATTTCGATGGATCCGGGGGTGGATGCAGGCCGCATCGCCCTGCTCGATCGCGGCGTCGTCTATGCGCTCGCCCATATCCGCGGCGGACAGGAAATGGGGCGCGGCTGGTATGATGACGGCCATCTGCTCAACAAGAAGAACAGTTTCACCGATTTTATCGACGTCACCCGCTACCTCGTTGCGCAGAAATATGCCGCCAAGGACCGGGTGGCGGCGATGGGCGGCAGCGCCGGTGGCCTGTTGATTGGAGCGGTCGCCAACATGGCACCGGCCGATTACAAGGTCATCATAGCGCAGGTGCCGTTTGTCGATGTGGTGACGACAATGCTCGACGCATCGATCCCCCTCACTACCTTCGAATATGATGAATGGGGCAATCCAGCCCAGAAGCCGTTCTACGACTATATGCTGAGCTATTCGCCTTACGACAATGTCGCTGCAAAGGCTTATCCCGCGATGTTCGTCGGCACCGGCCTGTGGGACAGCCAGGTGCAATATTACGAGCCGGCCAAATGGGTCGCGCGCCTGCGCGAGCGCAAGACCGACCGCAACCCGCTACTCTTCCGCACCAACATGGAAGCGGGGCATGGCGGCAAGTCGGGGCGGTTCGAGCGCTACCGCCAGAACGCCGAGTGGCAGGCGTTCATGCTCGACCAGCTCGGCGTTGAGCCGGGCGGAAAATAAGGAGGGAAACAGGCGACCGTGCAAGGGATTTGCCCGGTCGCCTGTTCGATCAGCCGTTCAGCGCGTCCTTGACCGCCTTAGCCGGCACGAAGGTCAGCTTGCGGGCAGCGGCGATCTGGATGGTCTCGCCGGTGGCCGGGTTGCGACCCTCACGCGCCGGGCTATCCTTGATCTTGAACTTGCCGAAGCCGGAAAGCGACACCTCGTCGCCTTTGGCGGCAGCGGCCACGATGGCGGCCATCAGATCGTCGACCGCCTTGCGGGCATCGGCCTTGGTCAAGCCATGATTGGTCACAAGCGTTTCGGCGAGTTCGGCATTGTTCATGATGATCGTCTCCAATTGGGGCGCCGCCTTTAACGGGCAAAATGCGGCTTGGCGACAGACGGCTATCGTGAATAGCGCAGAACCGGTGTCAGGTTGGCCGACAGGTCAGACAGGCGCGACACCATCGGCATTGACCAGGTCGATGCCGACCAGCGTACCGATAAGCCGGACCCGCTTTTCGACCAGATCGACCGGTGTGCGCTGCAATTCCAACAGGTAGCTGCCGCCGAGATCGCGCCGCAGATAGAAGCCGCCGCCATCACGGATCAGCATGCCCGTTTCATCGATCCGCGTTCCGATAACACCCATCCCGCATCCTTACCGCTCGAACGCGCTTGAGCAAAGCGACGGTCCGATCTTAGCGCATTCTGGCAAAAACTCTTCGCAAAACACTTGCTTACTTAGAGATTGTAATTAACTCGACCCTATCGAACTCCCACGATGCAAGGACATGATATGGCGGACGACGTGGTCAACACGGTAGAATTGGCAACGGAACTGACGGTTGCCTGGCTGGGCAACTCCAACACCCGTGTTTCGGCGGAAGACGTGCCAGCCTTCTTGCGCACGATGCATGATACGGTGACCCAGCTCGCCACCGGCACCGTTCAGGACAGCGCACAGTCCGAGACACAGGATTATACGCCTGCCGTCTCCGTGCGGAAGTCGCTGGCGTCCAAGGATCATATTATCTCGATGATCGACGGCAAGCCGTACAAGACGCTGCGCCGGCACCTGAAGACCAACGGCCTGACGCCGGAAGCCTATCGCGAGCGCTTCGGCTTGAAGCCCGACTATCCGATGGTTGCCGAAACCTATTCGGAAAGCCGTCGCGCCATGGCCCACAAGATCGGGCTGGGTCGCAAGGCTGGTGCGGCCCCGGCGCGCAAGCCCAAGAACGCCAGCGAAGCCAAAGCCGCTGCGCAGGCTCATCTGACCGGCGAGTAAGGCTCGCCAGTGTGGTCGGGGGTCGGCTGCAACCGGACCCCGGCCGCTAAGTGCCCGCAAACCCTATCCGATAAGCCGGGATTCTGCTTCCGCACGGAAGGTCGTGTCTGCGGCTCGCCGCTTCGTGATCGATTCGGCCTTCAGACCGCGCAAAGCAATGGCCTCTGCGCTTTGCAGCAGGGTAATGGACTCGCGTATCGCGCTGAGAGCGGCGGTCGGGTTTGCCCAGCATCCATCGCTCGTGAATATTGCAGCGTTGAAGTAGCCGAGGACATCCAAAGCGGTGTCGACCTTCTCCGTCGCCAATTCATGGCCTTCCGCCATATCGATGTAGCAGTTGCTGCGTGTCATCGTGAACGCGCTCTTGATCCTGTTACCGGCAAGGTTCGGCAAGCTATCGTATCCTGATGTCTTGCCCGCGCCTCGCAGAGCAACGTGTCGGTGCGGTGCCTGGATCGAAGCTGAAAACTTCAACGCTCAGAGCTTCGTCGAACCAGCATTGGCGACTGCATATATCCCATCGGGGCAACCGGAAACGGGCCCGAGGATGAGATCGATGGCAAGCTGGACGTGACACGCCGCCACATCGCTTGTGTCTGCATCGAGGATCGACAACGCCTTGCGCAGATGCAGGACGGCGACGTCGCGACTGGCCATTTTCCGGATACTCCTTCGTTCGGTACGACCGCGTATCGGCGGCCGGTAATCGATTTTATAGAGCAAATTCAGCGGTCGCTGGAAGGCCAGAGCCGGCAAAAGTGAGATAATATCAACAGTTTACAGTTATCGATTACGGCCGTCGGAAGGGCGTTTTCGCAATATTGACATCGTTGTGGGCAACCACACAGTCATGATTGCGGAGGTGCCGCAAACGACCTCGCAATCTTTGCATGACAATCCGGCCCATTGGTGCAAATATATCACATGTCAAGTAAGAAAGATGGAAGGGAACGTGGTAAAGCAATTCTCGATGATGCCGCCCCCGACGGCATTGCCGGGCGTGGCAAGAGGGTTGCCGAGCCTGTGGGCTGGCGTCCGCAAGCGGGCTTCAGCCACAGTGTTACCAGCCACGATCAGTTGGAACGCCTGAACGCCGGCGGCGGAATAGCCGTCAGCTTTGCGACCCAGGGCCGAGACGTGCATCTCGCATTCCAGGGGAGCCAAAGCGAAACCCTCAGCGTCTGGGAAACGCACAGCCAGACCGGCTTCGTCACCAGTCCGATGATGATGGCCGAACTCGTCACCATCCGGTTTGTCGAAGGCGGCGCCATGGTACGGATCAATCATAATGGCGCGGATGTTATCGTCAGCCCGGCGCAGGCCCTTCTCACCTCATTCGACGTGATGCGCCGCGAGCAGGCGACACCGGGCTTTTCCGCGATCAGCGCTACCGTCAGCCGCAGTGCCGTTGTGGATGCCTGCCGAGCACTTTTTGGCGCAGACACCACCATGCTGCCTCAGTTCGAAACGGTGGTCGATCTCAACACGGCCGGGCTGCGTGCGGTTCGCTCCACCGTTACCGCCTTGCGCCACCATCTGGCCGCATCCGCGGGAGCTATCGACCTGATGCTGCCCTTGCTGCAGGAGGTGCTGCTCTACCAGCTTGCGGGAAGCTGGCCGATGATCGGCGCCAGCCCGTCGTTGAGCATCCCCAACGCGACCGCCCGTGCCGTCCGGCAGGCGGTCGACTATATCGAGGCACATCTGCGTGAGCGGATCGCCATCCGCGATCTTGCCCAAGCGGCCGGTATCAGCGTGCGCGCACTGCAAATCGCGTTCAAGCAGCAGCTGGGCTGCACGCCGATCAACTATATGATCGCCCGGCGGCTGGACCGGGTCCATGCGCAGCTTCGCCTTTCCGAAAGCGAAACGATCCGTCAGGTCGCAGCGAGCTGGGGGTTTGTCCACATGAGTGATTTTGCCAAACGCTATCGCGAACGCTTCGGCCATTTGCCAAGCAACCGGCAAGCCGATGGCTGACGCGGCCGTGGCGCCGGGATACAACGACAGCGCCGATGCCGATCGCACCACGCTCAATCCACGGGCCAGGGTAAGCGTCAGAAGCGTGTCCGTATCGCCGCGAACACACTGCGCGGATCGGCCGGCGCGTGCAGCCGCTGCGTCCCGTCGTACCACACATATTCATATGCGTCGTTTGTCAGGTTGCGGACCTGCGCCAACGCCTCGATCGCCCTTGTCACCCGATAGGCCAGCTCCGCGGTGATCTGAAGATAGGCACCGTATCGGCCCTGATCGTTCGCGGTATTCAACGCATAGGAGGATTGGCCATTACCCCATAGCGAGGCACGCCAGGGCAGCGCCGCGGGCGCCCATTCGACACCGGCGGTATAGACGTTGCGGGGGACGTGATCGATCTCGTTGCCCGTAGTCAGCGGAGCGGCGGGATCGGCGACGCGGATCACCGCCTTCTGGTGCGACCAACTCGCCCAGACAGACAGGCTCGATACCGGCCGGACGCTGATCTCCAGATCGAAGCCGCGGCGGCGGGTCTTTCCAATATTGTCGAATTCGCCCGAAGGATCGTTCAAGCGCCGGCGCAACTCGCCGCTCGCTACCTGCTGCCACACCGCCGCGCGCGCGGTCAGCCACCGGCCCTGTGCCAGCTTCATGCCCGCCTCCAGGCCTTCATTGATCGACGGTTCGACGTCACGGATCCGCGGCGGCACGATGAACGCACCCGAGCCGGCACCGATCTGGAAGGTACGACCGTAATTGCCGTAAGCGGTGATACCGGTGATCGGGGTCAGTGCGACCGACAATTTGGGCTGGCTGATCGTGCCATAGTCGTTGAGAGGATAGCTGATGCCGTTCAATCGGTTGGTATAGCGCCCCGCCACCCGGTCGATCCGCCATGCCGGCGTCACCGTCAGCCAATGCACCGGCGTCACGATCGCCTGCGCATAGCCGCCACCCACCGTCAGATCGAAATCCTGATCGCGCGTTGCCGACACGATTGCACGACGATCGGTGGTCCAGCGCAGGCTGCGATTATGCTGCCACTGCACGTCACCCCCTGCCTCCGCCATCAGCCAGTCGGCCGCATGCCAGTGGAGGCCGGTGACGACGCCATATTGCTGCTCGTCGGTCAGCCGCCGCTGCTGCGCGACATCGGCGGAAAAGCGGACATAGCGATCGTCGTCGATGCTGTTGGCGTAGCCGGTCGCGGTCAGCGACAGTCGCGATGCCAGATCGGCATCGAGGTGCAGGCTGTATTGTGACAAGCGACGCGTGCCGCCATCCGTTTCCGACACCGCATAGGACCGGCGCCGTTCGGTATAGGCGTCGGCATCGGTCAGATAACCCGGCTCGTCCGCCTCGGCGCGACCGTGGCGAACGATCACGCCAAGCTTCACCGAGCCGAGCGCATAGAACCACTTGCCCGCGAAGTTCAGCCGGTCGAGGTCGGCATGAGCGCGGTAGCCCTCCGTCCGGCGATAGGCGAGCAGATAGTTCTGGCTCAACCTGCCGGTCTCGATTCCCGCCGATAGCTGCGCGTCCAAGGTGCCGAAGGCGCCGACGATTCCGCGTGCATCCAGATAGGTGCCGCCAGTACGTGTCTTGATCTTCGCACTGCCCGCAATGGCGTGAAGTCCCCAACGCGGGTCGGACGTGCCGCGCACCAGATCGACCGAGGCGATGTCGAGCGGCGAGACCAGATCGATGAAGTCCATCCGGCCGGCATTGTCGTTGGACGGCACGCCATCGATCAGCAGCTTGACCGCGTTGATCTCGCCCTCGCCGTTGAAGCCGCGGATCGAAAAGCGCCCCGAAGTCGTGCCCTGGTTGAAATCGGTCAGCACCACCCCCGGCAACCGCGCGAACAGTTCCCATGCATGGTCGACATTCTGGCGCTGTGCCACGTCGCCACTCAGGATATCGATCGAGGTCAGTACATTGGCGGTAGACCGCGCCATCGCACTGGCGGTGACCACAATGTCGCCCCCGCCAATGGCGACCTGCGTATCCGGCCGGGTGCGCTGCGGAGTGGACGCCTCACGCTCCTGCGCAAAGGCGGAAGCCGACAACAGCAGGCACGATGCCGCGCCTGTCAGAAGATGGTATCGATACATGCTATTCCCCTTTGGCCGACCCGGTCGACACGGGCCGAAATCAGCCCCCGCATGGCATGCGGACGCGCACCAGGCGCTTCGGCTGGAGCCCTATGCAAGTTCGCGGCGCCATCGGGCCGGACTGGAAGGTCGAGATACGGGTACGTATCGAAACCCTTCGGGCCTGCCCCGATTGATCGCAAAGGTCCGGCGCCCCTGCCGGACAGCGAACGATCGTCAGATCAGGGCAAGCGGGGGACCGCGCAGAGGCGGGCGTAGATAGGGTGGGGATCGAAGCGCACGCCGAGGCGCCATCAGCAGCGCCATTGTCGCGACAATGGCAAGCGCCGCCACCAGCATGACCGGATCGACGGCAC
>NZ_CAMLAC010000030.1 GCF_946477935.1 uncultured Sphingomonas sp.
GGGTAGAGGGCGGGGCGGGGGATGACGCGGTGTCTTCCCCGCCGTCCGAGGGACGCGATTAGAGGGGCGCGCACTTGGCGTTCAGCCAGATGTGGTCGTCGCCGGTGAGTTCGGGCGCCAAGCTACCGAAAACATGGGCGTGATAGCTGTCGATCCAGGCGCGTTCGCCATCGGTGAGCAGATCGGTATCGATCAGTGTCCGCTCGATCGGGCACAGGGTCAGCGTTTCGAACCCCAGCATCGCGCGGTCGGCGCCGGGGATGTCGCGCGGTTCGACCAAAACGAGGTTTTCGATGCGAATGCCGTACTCTCCGGCCTTGTAATAGCCGGGTTCGTTGGAGAGCAGCATGCCGGCGCGCAGCGGCTCCATCGCGGCACCGCCGGGATAGTTGGGCGCCGCGATGCGCTGCGGCCCTTCATGGACCGACAGATAGGCGCCGATACCGTGCCCGGTGCCATGCGCGTAATCCAGGCCGGCCTCCCATAGGGGGCGGCGGGCCAGCGCATCGATATGGCCGCCCAGCGTGCCATCGGGAAAGACCGCCGTGGCGAGGCCAATATGCCCCTTGAGCACGCGGGTGAAGCGGTCTCGCATCTCCGGGGTCGGATCGCCGATCGGCATGACACGGGTGATGTCGGTCGTGCCGTCATCATATTGGCCGCCGGAATCGATCAGGAAGAGCTGGCCCGGGGTGATGGGGGCGTTCGACTCCTCAGTCACGTGATAATGCGGGCTGGCGCCATGCGCGCCGGTGGCGGAGATGGTGGCGAAACTGGTGTCCCGCAGTCGCCCCGTCGCCTGGCGACAGGCCAGCAACTGCGCTGCGGCGGACAGTTCGGTCTGGCCACCCTTGGGGCATTCCTCCTCCACCCAGCGCAGGAAGCGGACCATCGCGGCCCCGTCGCGCAGCGAGGCGGCGCGGTGGCCGGCGAGCTCGACCGGGTTCTTGATCGCCTTGGCCAGCACCACGGGATCGCGCAGCGCCAGTACGGTGGCGCCGCCAGCCTCCAGCGCCTGGGCGATGGCGGCCACCGCCCGCTCGGGATCGGCGACGACGCGCTTGCCTGCAAAGCCGCGCAGCCCCGTATCGAAATCGGCGCGATCATGAAGGCGGACGGCGTTGCCGAGATGCTGGCGCACCGCATCGGTCAACTTGGACGGCGTGACGTAGAAGTCCGTCTCCCCGCTGGCGTGAACGACCGCGTAGGACAAGGCGACCGGGGTATGCGTGACGTCGGCGCCGCGGATGTTGAGCGCCCAGGCGATCGAGTCGAGCGCGGACAGCACGACAGCATCGGCGCGCTGCTCGACCAGCCAGTCGGCGATGCGGGCGCGCTTCTCGGCAGAGGTCGCGCCGGTCAGCCGGTCATCCTGCACCATGAGCGGGGCGGGGGAGGGCCGTGGCTGGTCCGTCCAGATCGCGTCGACGGGGTTTTCCGCCACCGCCACCAGGATCGCATCGCGGCCGGCGAGCGCGTCGGCCATGTCCTGCACCTGCGTGCGGGTGTGGAGCCACGGATCATAGCCGATACGGCTGCCCTGGGGCGCATGTACGGCGAGCCAGCCCGCAATGCTGTCCTGCGGCACGGCGACATAGTCCCAGTCGTCGGCGGCGACCTGCTCGCGGACCTGCAGCGTATAGCGGCCATCGGTGAAGATCGCCGCACGATCCGCCAGCACGACGGCGCTGCCCGCCGATCCGCCGAAGCCGGTCAGCCAGCCGAGACGCTGGGCATAATCCCCGACATATTCGCTCATATGTTCATCGGTGAGCGGAACGATGAACCCGTCCAGGCCGATGACGGCAAGGCGGGTGCGGAGTTGGGCGAGGCGGTCGGCATGGAGAGACATGGGCGGCGGTTTGGCAGAAACCCATGGCACACGACAGCCCCCGTTATTGCGTGTCCGGACCGGATGACGCTTGCCGCCGATGCGGAAAACCGCCTCGACCGCACCCGCGGCGAGCCGCTAAGGCAGGGGGATGACCGAACCGACGCCCCCCGTCGCCGAACAGCGGCCGCACAGCTTCACCGCGCATGGCATCACGATCGAGGATCCCTATACCTGGCTGAAGGACCCCGACTATCCCGAGGTGGGCGATGCCGACGTGCTCGCCTATCTGGAGGCCGAGAACGCCTATTTCGACGCGGTGATGGCGCCGCGCCAGCCGCTGGTCGACCGGCTGTACGAAGAGATGAAGGGGCGCATCAAGGAGGACGAGTCCTCCGTGCCGCAAAAGGATGGCGACTGGCTGTACTGGACCGCGTTCGAGACGGGCGGCCAGTATCGCAAATGGTGGCGCAAGCCCGTGGGAGGCGGCGAAGACGAGCTGTTGCTCGATGAGCCGGCGCTGGCCGAGGGCAAGGAATATTTCCGTCTGGGCGCCTTTGCGATCAGCAACAATGGCCGCCTGCTGGCCTATGCCATCGACGATACCGGTGGCGAGCGGTTCGAGGTGCGGGTCAAGGACCTGACCACCGGCGAGCATCTGCCCGAGGTGATTCCGGGGATGCTGTCCGACATCGTGTGGACCGCGGACGATGCCGGGTTCCTGTACGGTCTGGCCAATGACCAGTGGCGGACGGACAATGCCCGTTTTCACCGGATCGGCACGCCGGTGGCGGATGACGTCGTGCTCTATACGGAAGCGGACGAAGGGTACCGCGTCGCAGTGGCGGAAACATCGTCGCGCAAATGGATCGTGATCGGCACGGGCGACCATGTGACGAGCGAGGTGCGGCTGCTCCCCGCCGACAATCCGCTGGCCGAGGCGATCCTGGTCGCACCCCGCAAGGAGGGGCGCGAATATGATGTGGACGAGCATGACGGCACGCTGTTCATCCACACCAACGACATCGATCCGATGTGGCGGCTGTGTACCGCGAGCATCGACAATCCGGGCGAATGGCACGAGCTGATCGCGCCCGACCCGCATTTCTACATGACGGGCGTGGAATGCTATGCGCGCTTCTTCGTGGTGGAGGGGCGCGAGGACGGTTTGGACCGGATCGCGGTCCACCGTTATGAGGCACCGACGGTGGCGCAGCGAATTGCATTCCCGGAGGCGAGCTATACTGCGGGGCTGGGCGACAATCCCGAATATGACGTGTCGGTGTTGCGACTGGGATATGAGTCGATGGTCACGCCGGGGACGGTGTACGACTATGACGTGGCGACGGGTGAACGCACCACCCTGAAGGTGCAGGAGATCCCGTCGGGCTACGAGGCCGACCGGTACCGGACCGAGCGGTTGAAGATCGCCGCGCGCGACGGAACGCAGGTGCCGGTATCGATCGTCTATCCGGCGGATTTCCCGCGGGACGGAACGGGCAAGCTGTTCCTCTATGCTTACGGCGCCTATGGCTATGCGATCCCGCCGGGCTTCTCGACGGGGCGGATGAGCCTGCTGGATCGCGGCTTTGCCTATGCCATCGCGCATATCCGCGGCGGCGACGATCTGGGCCAGCAATGGTATCTGGACGGCAAGCTGGACAAGCGCACGAACACCTTCAACGATTTCGTCGATGTGGCGCGCGCGCTGATCGCCGGCGAATGGACGCATGAGGGCGGGATCGCGATCGCCGGCCGCTCGGCAGGGGGCGAGTTGATGGGCGCGGTGGTCAATTCCGACCCGGAATTGTGGGGCGCGGTGATCGCCGACGTGCCGTTCGTCGACGTGCTGAACACGATGATGGATGCCGAGCTGCCGCTGACGCCGGGCGAATGGCCGGAATGGGGCAACCCGATCGAGGACAAGGCGGCGTTCGAACTGATCCGGTCGTACAGCCCGTATGACAATGTAGGCGCGCATCCCTATCCGCCGATGTTCATTTCGGGCGGGTTGAACGATCCGCGCGTCACCTATTGGGAGCCGGCGAAATGGGCGGCGCGGCTGCGGGCCACCAAGACCGATAGCAACCTGCTGTTGCTCAAGACCAATATGGGGGCCGGGCATGGCGGCAAATCGGGCCGGTTCGAAAGCCTGCGCGAAGCGGCCGAGGAGCATGCCTTCGTTCTGTGGCAGATGGGGATCGAAAGCTGAGTATCGAGGCGATCGTTGCCCGCTGGGGCGTCGCCGCGATCGGCCTGGGGGCCGGGCTGGAAGGCGAGACGGCGGTGATCGCCGGTGGGCTCCTCGCGCATCAGGGGCTCGTGTCGCTGCCCGGCGCGATGGCGGCGGCGGCGGCGGGCTCGTTCGCGGCGGATCAGGTGTTCTTTGCCGCGGGGCGACGGTTTCGCGAAGTCGGCTGGGTCCGGCGGCTGCGCGAGAGCAAGGTCTATGGCCGTGTGATGGGGATGCTGGAGCGGCATCCGATCGGGTTCATCTTCGCCTTCCGCTTCCTCTACGGCTTGCGGACGATCAGTCCGGTGGCGATCGGGACGAGTGCGGTGCCGGTGCGGCTGTTCCTGGTGGTCAACCTGACCGCCGCTTGCCTGTGGGCAGCGACGTTCACCGGCATCGGATATCTGTTCGGGGAAGGGCTGACCGAACTGCTGGGGCGGTGGCGGCCGCGGGCGGTGCATGTGCTGGCCGCGGCGGCGCTGGTCATCGTGGCGGGTGCGATCGGCTGGTGGTGGCGCAGGCGAAAAGGTGAGGCATGAACCGGTATAGCTGCACGATCGTCGCCCGGGATGACGATATCGACGAACTGGGCCATGTGAACAATGCGGTCTGGGTGCGGTGGATCCAGGATGTCGCGACCGCGCATTGGGCGGCGGCGGCCCCGGCGGAGCATATCGACGCCTATGTCTGGGTGGTGACGCGGCATGTGATCGATTATCGCGGCAATGTGCGCGCGGGCGAGGCGGTGACGGCGGAAACCTGGGTGCCCGGAACGCCCAAGGGCGCCCGGTTCGACCGCCACATGCGCTTCACGGGTGCGGATGGCCGCGTGAAGGTAGATGCGGTGACGACCTGGGCGCTGATCGACCGGGCGAGCGGCCGGCTGCTGCGCGTGACGCCGGAGATCGCGGCGCCCTTCCTGGCGGTTTGAGCGCAAGCGGCGGGACGCGTGTCGGTGGCCTTTGCGCTATGATAGCGGCATGACACAGAGCTTCACGATCCTGCCTTCGCCTGTCGGTGCGTTGACGCTGGTCGCCAGCGGCGATGCCCTGAACGCGGTGCTGTGGGAGGATGACGATCCGGCACGGGTGCGGATGGGCGCGGTGACGCGGGCGGACGATCATCCGGTGTTGCGGGAAACCGTGGCGCAGTTGCTGGCCTATTTTGCGGGGCGGTTGCGCGTCTTCGATCTGCCGCTGGGATTTGTGGGCACGGATTTCCAGAAGGCGGTCTGGGCCGGGTTGCTGGCGATCCCTTATGGCGAGACGCGCAGTTACGGCGCGCTGGCGGCGGCGATCGGGCGGCCTGGCGCGTCGCGCGCGGTGGGGGCGGCGAACGGGCGCAATCCGATCTCGATCATCGCGCCGTGCCACCGGGTGGTGGGGGCGAGTGGCGCCCTGACCGGCTTTGCCGGCGGGTTGGCGGTGAAGGAGCGGTTGTTGGGGTTGGAGCGGGTTGGGATGGCGTTGCTATAGGGGATTGGGACGCCAGCAGTGCTGCGCTGCTTGGCAGCCCCTCACCCTTCCCATCGCCTTCGGCGACGGGCCCCTTCCCTCTCCCCGGAGGGGAGAGGGTAAGTCATCAGCCGGAATTTCGCAGGGCGGTGGCGATCGCGTTGATCGACAAGAGGATGCCTTCGCCGATGCGGGCATCGTCCTCGCCGGCGCGGTGGCGCTTCATCAATTCGATCTGGAGGAGGTTGAGCGGTTCGATATAGGGGAGGCGCAGGCGGATCGACGTTTCCAGCGCGGGGTGTTTTTCCAGCAGGCGGGACTGGCGCGTGATCTCCAGCAGGCCGTCATGCGTGCGCTGCCAGCCGTCGCGGATGCGACCGAAGATGGTGTCGCGCAAGGCTTTGTCCTCGACCAACGTGGCGTAGCGGCCGGCGATGCCGATGTCCGACTTGGCGAGCACCATTTCCATGTTGGCGAGCGTCGCGGCGAAGAGCGGCCATCCTTGCGCCATGTCGGCGAGCAGCGCCTTGTCCTGACAAGCGGTGATGGCGTGGCCGACGCCGTACCAGCCGGGCAGCATGACGCGTGCCTGTGCCCAACTGAACACCCAGGGGATGGCGCGCAGATCCTCGATCGCGTCGGACTTCTTGCGGCTGGCCGGGCGGCTGCCGATCTTCAGGCCGGCAATCTCGGCGATGGGGGTCATCTGGCGGAAGAAGGTGCGGAAACCGTCCGTTCCGTAGACGAGGTCGCGATAGGCGTGGAAGGCGGTGCCGGATAGTTGGTCCATCACCGCGCCGAAGCGCGCATTGTCGGGCGCGGACAGATGCTCGGGCTCCAGGCTGGCGAGCAGGGTGGCGGACGCCATCGCTTCCAGATTGGCCATCGCGGTGGCGGGGGTGCCGTATTTGCCGGCGATCATCTCACCCTGTTCGGTGATGCGGATGCGCCCCTGCACGGTGCCATGCGGTTGCGCGCGGATCGCGGCAAAGGCGCTGCCGCCGCCGCGCCCGACCGCGCCGCCGCGGCCGTGGAAAAGCTGCATCGCGACGCCGGCTTCCTCGAACACGGGGGCGAGCGCGGTGGATGCCTTGGACAGCGACCAGGTGGAGGTGAGATAACCGCCGTCCTTGTTGCTGTCCGAATAGCCGATCATCACTTCCTGATGGCCGCGTGCCTTTGCGATGGCGGCGATCTCGGGCAGCGCGAAATAGGCGCGCATGATCGCCGGGCCGGCCTCGAGATCCTCGATCGTCTCGAACAGCGGGACCGCCATGATCGCGGCGCTCGGCTCCGCGCCGGGGCGGTAGAGGCCGACCTCCTTCAGCAGCAGGTTGATCTCCAGCAGGTCGGACACCGACTTGCCCATCGAGACAATGTAGTTGGTGATGCAGCCGGGGCCGTAGCGGGCATGCGCCTCCGCCGCGGCCTGGACGATGGCGAGTTCGCCGGTCGTCTCCTCCGAATAATCGGCGAAACGGGAGGCGAGCGGGCGGGCATTGGCGAGCTCGCGGCGGAGCAGATCGACGCGCGCATCCTCGTCCAGCGCGGCATAGTCCGCCTCGACCCCGGCGACCTTGAGCAGTTCGGCGACGACGCGTTCATGGACCGCGGAGTTCTGGCGCAGGTCGAGCGTGGCGAGATGGAAGCCGAACGTCTCCACCGCGCGGATCAGCCGGCCGAGCGCGCCGCCAGACGCCAGTGCGCCGCCGCCCGAGCCGGCCAGCGCGCGGGCGATGGCGATCAGGTCGGCGCGGAAGGCGCGGGGATCCGGATAGGGTTCGCCGGTCAGGCGGCCGGGGCGCGGCGCGGCCTTGCCGGTCAGCGCCTGATGCGTGGCGGCCAGGCGGGCATAGATGCCGGACAGCGCGCGGCGATAGGGCTCGTCGGCACGGCTGGCGGCGGTGTCGCCGCTCGCCTCGGCCAGCGCCAGCACGGCCTCATCGACTTGCGCGTGCCCGGTGGAGATGGACAGCTCGGCGCCGAGTGCGTGGACGGCATCGCAATAATAGCCGAGCACCGCCTCGCTGGCACGGGCAAGCGCGGTGCGCAGCGAATCCGCAGTGACATAGGGATTGCCGTCGCGATCGCCGCCGATCCAGCTTCCCGGGCGCAGGAAGCTGGCGATGCGGTGGCCGAATGCCTTGTCCCAGCGCTGGTAGAGGGCGGGGAGCGCGGGCAGGAAGACGTCGCGCAGATAGGACAGCGCGGTTTCCACCTCGTCGGTGACGTAGAGGCGCTCGCGCCGCAGCACCCGCGTCTGCCAGAGCAGCGCGATCTGGCGGCCGATCGCGGCCTCCACCGCATCGCCATCCGGCGTCACCTCGCGACCGCGATCGCGCATCTCCATCAACTCGGCGATGCGGTTCTTGTGATCGATCATGCTCTTGCGGCGCACCTCGGTGGGATGCGCGGTGAGCACGGGAGCGACGAGCCCGCGCGCCAGCAGATCGGACGCGGCCTTGCGATCGATGCCCTCATCGGCCAGCCGGGCCAGTGCCGCGGCGAGGTCTGCGCCCTGTTCGGCCGCGATACCCTGACGATCCTCCGCAAGATTGGCGAGCATCGAGAACAGCATGAAGCCGCGCACGAAATCGAGCGTTTCGCCGAGATCGAGCTGTTCCAGTTGCAGATCGACGGCGGCGCCGTCGCCGATGCCGCGATGCCGTTCGACCGAGGCACGGCGGATCGCCTCGGTCGCTTCAAACAGGCGCTCGCCACCATAGGCGCGGATCACTTCGCCGAGCTGTGCGCCCAGGAAACGGATGTCGGGATTGTTCGCGATCGGGGGAAGGCTGGCCATAGCCATCAATGCTGCAACGCAACAGGTGGAAGGTCAATCGCCGAACGCACGCAATTTTCCATCAAATTTCACCACCCCGAGGCGATAAGGATCAATTAGTGTTGCTTAACACCGGGTTGGTTGGTGTGGCGGGGCGCTCGGTGCGCGAACTCTCGCGCTCTTCGGAGGTGACGGCGCCGTCCCGGTTCAGATCCATGCGATCGAACCAGTTGAGCGTACCTTCCGAATATTCGCTGTGCGTCACTTCGCCATCATGGTTCCGGTCGAGTTCGCGAATGCGCGAGGTGCCGCTGGGCATCTCGTCCGCCGAGATGATGTCGTTGCCATCGCGGTCGAGCGTGCGGAAACGACGGTCCATCATGCCGCCGAAATCGACGCGCGAGGTGACCGATGGAGGGACGAAGCCCGCAGCGGCCGCGCGCTGGTCCGCGTCCCGCTTTTCCTCGCTATTGTTGTTGCACGCGGAGGCGAGCAACGCCGTACCGAGAGCCAAGCCGATCGTCACAACCCGCATTCCGCTGTGCTTCCCTTGTCGTTACGCGTCCAGTTCAACGTCCCAATAGAGCCAGTCGTGCCATGTTTCATGCAGATAATTGGGCGGAAAGCTGCGGCCATGTTCCTGCAGGTGCCAACTGGTCGGGCGGATCGGCTCGATATGGAGCGGCATTGCGGCCTGTTTGGGCGTGCGCCCGCCTTTTTTCAGGTTGCAGGGCGCACAGGCGGTGACGACATTCTCCCATGTGGTGCGGCCGCCCTGGGCGCGCGGCACGACATGGTCGAAGGTCAGGTCGCGGTGGGCGCCGCAATATTGGCAGGCGAAGCGGTCGCGCAGGAACAGGTTGAAGCGGGTGAAGGCGGGAAATTGCGAGGGGCGGACGAATTGCTTGAGCGCGATGACCGAGGGAAGCTGGATCGTCGCGGTCGGGCTGCGAACGGCCCGCTCATAATGGGCGACGATATCGACCCGGTCGAGAAACACCGCCTTGATCGCCGTTTGCCAGGGCCAGATCGACAATGGATAATAGGACAAAGGTGTATAGTCGGCATTCAGGACCAGCGCCGGGCAACTGTCCGGATGCCGCATCAGGTCGGGATGAAACACGGCTCCTCCCTTCATGGTGCCGTGGACATCTTCGCCCAACGGCGTGACAGTCGCATGACAGCACGGGCAATGATTTGGGGTCAAGGGGCGACGCGATGATCGTCACACGTTTCGCGCCCAGCCCCACCGGACGGCTGCATCTGGGCCACGCCCTGTCGGCGGTGCGCGCGCATGCCATGGCGAGGGCAACCGGCGGGCGCTTTCTGGTGCGGATCGAGGATATCGACGGCACGCGCAGCCGCCCCGAACATGTCGAGACGATCCTGGCGGATCTGCGCTGGCTGGGGCTGGAATGGGATGATCTGACGTTCCAGTCGCAGCGGCTGGCACTGTATGCGGCGGCGCTGGATGCGTTGCGCGAGCGAGAATTGGTCTATCCCTGTTTCTGCACGCGGGCGGAGATCGCGGCGAGTGCATCGGCACCGCATGGGATGGCGCCGGTCTATCCGGGAACGTGCCGGACATTGCCACCTGCGGAGCGCGCCGCGCGGATGGCGATGCCACATTGCTGGCGGCTGGACATGGCGCGGGCGGTCGCTCTGGCAGGGCCTCTGATGTGGCGTGACGCGATCGCGGGCGAGGTCGCGGCGGTGCCGGAGGCGCAGGGCGATGTCGTGCTGGCGCGCAAGGATGCGCCGTCCTCCTATCACCTGGCGGTCAGCGTGGACGATGCCGCGCAGGGCGTGACCGATATCGTGCGGGGGGCCGACCTGTTCGACGCGACGCATGTCCACCGTCTGCTCCAGGCGCTGCTGAACCTGCCGGTGCCCCGATATCATCATCATCCGCTGATCCTGGGGGCGGATGGACAGCGATTGGCCAAGCGGCACGGCGCGCCGGCGCTGGCCGACCTGCGCGCGCAGGGCATGGATGGTGCCGCATTGGCGGCCGACTTGCGGCGGGACATTCTGCCCACTGGATTTTCGCTGGGGAAGGCTTAGCTTCATCGGCATGAACACCTTTCTCGTGATCCTGCTGATCGCGGCGATGATCGCCACCGTGGTGGCGATGGTGCGCGGCATCGTCTCGTTTCTTCAGGAAGCGACCGTTCAGGCCAAGGGCGATGGACCGAGTGCGGCGGCGCTGAAGTCCAACCGGATGATGCAGATGCGCATCTTCTTTCAGGCGCTGGCGATCCTGATCGTCGTGCTGATCCTGTTCCTGGCCGGCCGGACCTGATCCGCTGGTCAAGCTGAACAAGATCTACACCCGCACCGGCGATGCGGGCGAAACGGGGCTGGTCGACGGATCGCGCCGGTCCAAGGCGGATGCGCGGATGATCGCCATCGGCGAGGTGGACGAGGCGAACAGCGCGATCGGGGTCGCCGCGACGCTGGCCGATGATGCGATACGCGGCGCGCTGATGCGGGTGCAGAACGACCTGTTCGACCTGGGCGCCGATCTGGCGACGCCCGGTGACGATTTCTCGCCTTCGGAGATGGTGCTGCGCATCGTGAGCGCGCAGGTGGCGCGACTGGAAGCCGAAATCGATGCGATGAACCTGGAACTGGCGCCGCTGACCAGCTTCATCCTGCCGGGCGGCAGCCCGGTGGCAGCGGCGCTGCATCTGGCACGTGCGATCGCGCGCCGGGCGGAGCGGGCGGCGGTGGCGGTGGCGGAGCCGCTGAATCCGGAGGCACTGCGCTATCTAAATCGTTTGTCGGATTGGTTGTTCGTCGCCAGTCGGGCGGTGAACCAAAACGGCGCCGGGGACGTTCTTTGGGTGCCCGGGGGATTGCGCTAGGTTAATCAAGGCCAGCCTGCGTTCGGGTGGGAGCACCCGACATGGCCAGCGATGCCGCCTATCCACTTGCCGCTGCCCCACGAGGGCTGGTTGATCGATTCCGCAGCGTACGCGCGCTGACCCTGGCGTTGGCCGAGCGATTGTCGGACGCGGATGCGACGGTGCAGTCGATGCCCGACGCATCTCCGGCGAAATGGCATCTGGCGCACACGACCTGGTTTTTCGAGACGTTCGTGCTGCGCGATCACGTACCGGGATACCGGCTGCACGACGAACGCTGGCCGTTCCTGTTCAACAGCTATTACGAGGCGGAGGGGCGCCGGCATGCGCGGCACCGGCGCGGAATGGTAACCCGGCCGACGCTGGACGAGGTGCGGGCGTACCGTGCCCATGTCGACGATGCGCTGGTGACGGCGATCCCCGATCTGGCGCCGGACGTGGCCGCGCTGGTGGAACTGGGCTGCCATCACGAGCAGCAGCATCAGGAACTGTTCGTCACCGATATGCTGCACCTGTTCAGCGAAAATCCGCTGGAGCCGGCCTGGTATCCCGCGGCGCGCAAGGTGCCGGTGGCGATGCCGGGACCGATCGGCTGGATCGAAGGGCGCAAGGGTGTCGTCGAGATCGGGCATGAGGGCAGCGGCTTCGCGTTCGATTGCGAAGGACCGCGCCACGCCGCCTTGCTGGCGCCGCATGCGATCGCCGACCGGACGATCACCAATGGCGAATGGGCGCAGTTCATCGCCGATGGCGGATACCGTGATGCGCGGCACTGGCTGTCGGACGGATGGGCCTGGGTGAAGGCGGAAGCGATCACGGCACCGCTCTACTGGGAAGAGCGCGACGGCGGCTGGACGCGCTTCGGACTGGACGGGCGGCGCGCGGTGGATCCGGCGGCGCCGGTGACGCATGTCAGCTTCTTCGAGGCGGATGCCTTTGCCAGTTGGGCGGGCGCACGCCTGCCGACCGAGGCGGAATGGGAAGCGGCTGCCGGGGCGCACGATCCGGCGGGTGGTCATCAGATGGACGCCGCCGGCCCGGTGGAGCCGCGGCCGGCGGCGGGCGGGCCTGCGCTGTTCGGCAATGTCTGGGAATGGACGGGCAGCGCGTACCGGCCCTATCCCGGTTTCCGGGCGGCCGAGGGCGCGGTGGGCGAGTATAACGGAAAGTTCATGAGCGGGCAGTTCGTGCTGCGCGGCGGAAGCTGCGCGACGCCGCGCGGCCATGTGCGGGCGTCGTACCGCAACTTCTTCTACCCCCATCAACGCTGGCAGTTCACCGGCGTGCGTCTGGCAAAGGATCTGTAGGATGCTGAAGCCCGAAATCGAAGACGGCCAGGCATCCCTGGCCGACCCGGCGTTTCGCGCCGACGTGCTGAGCGGTCTGGCACGGCGGCCACGCGCGATCCCCGCGCGCTGGTTCTACGACCGGCGGGGGTCCGAGCTGTTCGAGCAGATCACCGACCTGCCGGAATATTACCCCACGCGGACCGAGACCGCGATCCTGGAGACGATCTGCCCGGAGGTGACGGCACGCGTCGGCAAGGGACGGGTGGTGGTGGAGTTCGGATCGGGATCGTCCACCAAGACGCCGATCCTGCTGCGCTGTGCCGATCCTGCCGCCTATGTCCCGATCGACATTTCGGGCGACTTCCTGCGGGCATCGACGCACGTGCTGGCGGAGCGGTTTCCCGACCTGCCCATGTATCCGGTGGAGGCCGATTTCATGCGGCCGATCGCGCTGCCGGCTGCGGTGACGGAAACGGCGAAACTGGGATTTTTTCCCGGATCGACGATCGGTAACATGACGCCGCTGATGGCGACCGACCTGTTGCGGGCGATGCGCGCATCGCTGGGCGAGGGGGCGATGCTGTTGATCGGCATGGACCGGATCAAGCCGGCGGATGTGCTGGTGCCGGCCTATGACGATGCGGCGGGCGTGACGGCGGCGTTCAACCTGAACCTGCTGGAGCGGATCAACCGCGAACTGGGCGGCGATGTGCCGGTGGCGGCGTTCCGGCACAAGGCGGTGTGGAACGACGACCGGGCGCGAATCGAGATGCATCTGGAAGCGACGGCGGACGTCGATTTCAGCGTGGATGGACGCCTGTTCGCCATGGCGGCGGGCGAGACGATCCATACCGAGAACAGCCACAAATATGGCGCCCGCGATGCCCGCATCCTGCTCCGCGCGGGCGGGTGGACGCCGGTGGCGGAGTGGACCGATCCCGATGGGCTGTTCGGGGTGTATCTGGCCGAGGCGCAGGCGGAGCGCCCCGCGCCCTAGGCCCCTTGCGGACAATCCCCGGGGCGGGTTTCGGGGGCGCCGCCGCGATACCAGCGGCTGGTGTTGCCCATGGTCTCGGCATCGTGGTGACACGCCTCCGCCTTTTCACCATCGGGGGTGACGAGGAGGGTCCAGTCGTGGTCACCGCAATTGTGCGGTTCGCAGCCATGAGCGAGCAGGCGGCCGCCGGTCAAGACGATGGGCGTGGAGACCGCATCGGTGGCGACGATGCGGCTGCGGACGGCTTGATCGCCGACCGCCCGGTTGAGGGCGTCGGCGACCTCGGTGCGGTTGTAGAAGGTGACGCCCGATACGGCGTCGTTCGGATAATGCCCGACATAGGCGGTGAGCGGCTGGCTGTGTGCTTGGCCGGGAAGCGGTGTGGGGCGCGCGGTGACGGGCGGCGTGAAGTTGGCGGCCATGGCCTCGCGATCGGCATCTTCGCTGGTGCCGCCGCCGCAGCCGGCCAGGACGAGCGCGGCGAGGATGATGGCGGCGGATGATCGCGGCGACGACGACGCGTGGTGCATAGGGTTTCTCTCTCCTGACCTTTGGAAC
This sequence comes from uncultured Sphingomonas sp., assembly GCF_946477935.1. Lineage (GTDB taxonomy): Bacteria > Pseudomonadota > Alphaproteobacteria > Sphingomonadales > Sphingomonadaceae > Sphingomonas. The sequence goes on from NZ_CAMLAC010000030.1 coordinate 14,012, forward strand.
GCTCCGCCTGTGCCGGCGGTTGCGGGGGGATGGACGACCATGATCTCGAACGTTTCGTCGCAGCGCAAGCGGGGACGTATGACCAGGCGCTGACGGAATTGAAGGCGGGCGCCAAGCGGAGCCACTGGATGTGGTTCGTGTTCCCGCAGATCGCCGGGCTGGGGCAGAGCGCGATGGCCAGGGCCTATGGCATCGGGTCGATCGCGGAGGCGCGGGCCTATCTGGCGCATCCGGTGCTGGGCGGGCGGCTGCGCGAGGCGAGTGCGGCGGTGCTGGCGGCGCCGGGCACGGCGGAGGCGATCATGGGCGGCATCGATGCGGTCAAGCCGCGCTCTTCCATGACCTTGTTTGCGCGAGCCGCGGGGGAGGACGGCGCGGCGTTCCGGGCGGTGCTCGACCGCTTTTACGGCGGGCAGGAGGATGCCGAGACGGTGCGGCGCCTGTAAGGGCGCCGCGACCGTCCGGAGGCGTCAGGCGCCGGCCAGTTCGGCCTTGGCGTTGACCTTGGACGAGGCGAGCTTGGTCAGCTTCTCGTCGGTGGCCTTTTCCTCGGCCAGCGTCTCGCCGAGCAACTGCGCGGCCTGGCTGCGGCCGAGCTGTTCGGCCCAGGCGATCAGCGTGCCGTAGCGGCTGATCTCATAATGCTCGACCGCCTGTGCGGCGGCGGTGAGGGCGGCATCGAGCACCGCCTTGTCGGCGACCTCGCCCGCGACCTCGCTGGCCTCCTTGATGATGCCGTCGATCGCGGGGCAGGTGACGCCCTTGGGCTCCAGCCCTTCCAGCTCGAACACGCGCTTGAGGCGGGCGATCTGGCCTTCCGTCTCGCGCAGATGGGTCTCGAAGCCCATGCGCAGTTCGGAGTCCGTCGCCTTCTCGATCATCTTGGGCAGCGCCTTGGTGATCTGCTGCTCGGCGTAATAGACGTCCTGAAGCTGGTGGATGTAGAGATCCTGCAGCGTTTCGATATCCTTGGAAAACAGGCCCATCGTCTCTCTCCTGATCGGGGTTGCGGGGATGCAGCCTCAAACGGGCGGCGCGCGCCATGGTTGCGCGCCGCCCGGCTTCGTCCGCAGGGCGTGCCGGTCAGCCGGCGGATTGCGGCGCGAGCGGGCCGGTGACGGAGGCGGTGCCGTCATTGGCGAAGACGATGGACCAGCGGGCGGCGTTGTCGCAGACCGCATTCCAGGTCGCCAGGCCGTTGGTGGGTGCCGCCTCGCTCATCGCGGTCACCGCCTGGCAGGTTGCGCCATCGGTGCCGGAATCGCGGATCGCGCGGAACAGGACGCCGCGGCGCTGTCCTTCCGGCAGCTCGCGGATGCGGGTGCCGTAATCGATCCCCTCCGCCGCGGCGGTTTCCGCAGCGTTGGTGACGGGGGTGGCGTTGTCGGCGGCGGTATCGCTCTGCCCGCAGGCGGCGAGCGGGGCGAGCGCGAGGGCGGCAAGCGCGGTGAGCGTCGAACGGTTCATCGGGTTCCTCCTGTCCGGGCGATCAACGCAGCGAGTGCCGCGTGGTTGCCCGATCGTAACGAAAGCGGCATGGCCTTCGGGGTCATGACCCAAAGCACCACCATGCCCATCCTTCCCCCCGACTGGCAGGCCGCCTTGCGGGCGGAGCTGGACGGGCCTCGCTTTGCGGCGTTGGCGACGTTCCTGGAGGACGAGGCGCGGGCGGGGCAGGCGATCTTCCCGCCGGCCGCGGACCGGTTCCGCGCGCTGGAGTTGACGCCGCTGGACCGGGTGCGCGTGGTGATTCTGGGGCAGGACCCGTATCACGGCGCGGGACAGGCGCACGGCCTGGCCTTTTCGGTGCGGCCGGGCGTGCGACCGCCGCCGAGCCTGGTCAACATCTTCAAGGAGATGGAAAGCGACCTGGGGGTGGCGCGCAGCCGCCACGGCCTGCTGGACCATTGGGCGCGGCAGGGCGTGCTGCTGCTGAACAGCGTGCTGTCGGTGCGCGAAGGGGCCGCCGCCTCGCACCAGAAGCGCGGGTGGGAGCCGTTCACCGACGCGGTGATCCATGCGGTGGCAGCGCGTGAGGCGCCGGCGGTGTTCATCCTGTGGGGCGCGCATGCCCAGAAAAAGGCCGCATTCGTCGGCGACGAGGGCGGGCGGCATCTGGTGATCCGCTCCGCCCACCCATCGCCCTTGTCGGCGCGGCACGGCTTTTTCGGGTCGCGGCCGTTTTCGCGGACAAACGCGTTCCTGGAGGCACAGGGGCAGGCGCCGATCGACTGGGCGCTGCCGGAGGTTTGAGGCGGGAGCGCCGCGCCGCCTTTTGCGGAAGTGGACACTACATCCCCCCTCGCGCCTCCACTTAGTCCGCATTGTAGCAGCGTTCATATTCGCGGCGGCGCTGGATCTCGGCCAGGTGTTCGGCGCGCATCATCATCACCGCTTCTTCCTGTTCGAGCGTGATGAGCCGCAATTCGGGTAGCGGCTTGTGCCGGGGCGGCGTGACGCCGGCTTCGATATCGTGCGCGTCGTTCTCCACCCGGTTCATCGCGACCTGGAGCAGCATCGCGGCACCGTCCTGGTGGAAGGACGGCACGCGGTCCTCGCGCCATTTCCCGAAACGCTTGGGATCGCGCAGGCGCAGCATGAACATGGTCAGCTTCTCATCGAAGCGGCGGCGCTCGCCGACCTGCTCGCCCTTGTAGAAGATGGGGGTGGCGACGCCGTTGATCGCCCGGTCCAACGCGGCATCGGCCAGGCGCTGCACCGCGCAATCCAGCGCGATGTTCCACGCCTCGCGAAAGCTGGCCGCGTCGGGGCGGGCGCGCAGCACATAGGCGGAGGTGGTGCCCATGCCGACAGCCTTGGCCGCCGCCTCGACATTGCCGGTGGCGGCGAGCGCCTCGATAAAGCCGGTCTGGCGTTCGGGTGTCCAGCCATCGACGCGGGGGCGGACGGGCACGGGATCGAAATCTCCGGCGGCGGGCGGTTGGGTGCGGTTGCTCATGGCGATGAGTGAACATCAGGGGGAGCGCTGTAGGACAGCCCCGCGCGGTCGATTGTTGGATTGGTTCGCGGTTTGTTTCACCGATGTGGCGTTCCGGCATCCATCAGGGCATGAGGATGCGCAACCGCACCACCAGTTCCGAAAGGGCCGCGTGACCCGCCGTATCGCCCGATCGAATCGAACGCCGCAAGATGTCCCACCCCGCGCGGGCGTCTTCAACTACCCACATATCGCCATATCAAGGTACGACGGCTTTTCATTGGTCGATCGCTTGCGCAACATTCCGTCGCAGGACATGATGCCGCCAGCATTCGGGGGGAGACATATCATGCGCCGCAGCTTCGCAATGTTCGCCATGACTTTGGGGGTGACGGCCCTGTCGCCGGTGATCGCGGCGGATGGCGGCCAGTTCGGCGATGCCCTCAGGAAGATGCTGGTGGAAACCGCGGACGGCCAGTGCCCCGCCGATATCATGGGCGATGCGTTGCTGGCGGCCTGCCGGGAACAGTTGCCGGCCATGCAGCGCGAACTCGCCGCCGCCGGCCCGATCACCGGCATGACGTTCGTCTCCGCGAGCGGCGAGAATGCCGATCGGGTCGAGACCTACACCGTCACCTTCGGAAAGGACAAAAGCACGACCTGGCAAATCGGACGCCCGCGTGACGGCAAGTTCGACATGGCCTATTCTGCCGGCTGACGGAAGGCGGATGGCCCGCCTCTGATCGCTGCTAATCTGCTGTTTACCCGCCGGAATTAAGCCCGCTCCCATGACGGACGGGGCAAGGCTGATCCTGGGGATGACGGCCACGGCGATGATGTTTCCGCTCGCCATCATCATGTCGAGCATTCCCGCCTACGTTCCCGACGCGCGGCTCGCCGAGATCGCGCACACGAACGCAGACCCCGTATCGGCCCGCGCCGAGATGGTGGAGGCGATGCGATACTGCGCCCGGCGCCGCGCGAATTGCCCACGCGCTTCGATCGATACGCTCGGCACGTCCAAACGTCGGTTCTTTTCGTGGCAGAACAATGCCGGGCTGTTCGCCGTCACCCATATCGACTGCCCGCCGCAACAGGCCTGTTCCGTGCGCGGCAACGCCTTGATCCCGCTTCCCAGGTGAGGGTGTCGGGAACGGTCGGCGCGCCCCGTCAGGAGGGATGCCCCTCGGCCTCGTTCCCGTCGACCGCCCGCACACGCGCCTCGGCATCGGCATCGCGGTCGCCGGCATCCACGCCCGTATCGATCGGTGCATTCGGTGCCGTGCCGCCCGGCGTTCGTCCCGAACCGCTCAGAACGTCGGCGGCGGACGCTCCGCCCAGGCCGCCGCCCGGGGCACTGTCCATCTGCGCGTCGGACAGGATCGCCGCCGCGCTGCCTTCCTCGCGCGGGGTTTCGGGCACGTCCTGCGCGTTGTTCGGCTCGTTGGTCGCCATGGTCCATCTCCTGCATCTGTTCGCGTGGGTGAACGATCGGCACGGGCAAGCCGTTCAACGGCGGTCGATCGATCATTCAATCCGGGTCCGCGATCGGCTACACTGGCCGGCGTGATCCTTGCCATCCTCCTGTCCGCGCTTGCGATGACCGCGATCGTCGGCATCCGCTACCTGATCGTCTCGGGGGCGTTCGCCTTTGCCACCCGCGTGCGCCATCCCCGCCTTTACGCGGGTCTGGACGCACAGATGCGGCGCGAGATCGCATGGAGTCTCGCCTCCGCCGCCATCTACGGCCTGCCCGCCGGCATCATCGCCTGGGGTTGGCAGAATCACGGCTGGACGCGGATCTACAGCGACATCCATGCCTGGCCGCTCTGGTACTGGCCGGTCTCGGTGCTGCTCTACCTGTTCGCGCACGACACCTGGTTCTACTGGACGCATCGCTGGATGCACCGGCCCCGTGTGTTCAAGCTGGCGCACGCCGTCCACCATGCCAGCCGCCCGCCCACCGCCTGGGCGGCGATGGCCTTTCATCCAGTGGAGGCGGTGACCGGCGCTGTGGCAATTCCGCTACTGGTCTTCGCGATTCCGATCCATGTCACCGCACTTGCCTTGGTCCTCACCATCATGACCGTTATGGGGGTAACGAACCATATGGGCTGGGAAATTTTTCCCCGCTCGGTGTGGCAGGGGCCGCTGGGGGGCTGGCTCATCACCGCCAGCCATCATCAGCGGCACCACGAGCAATATGGATGTAACTATGGCCTCTACTTCCGCATCTGGGACCGGCTGTGCGGCACCGACCGGGGGCTGGGCGATTTCGCCCGCGCGCATGCGCAGGCTGAGCGGCGCGGGCGTGCTGCTGGCGGCGGCGGGCCTGATGATGGGCGCGGCACCGGTATCGCGACTCGACATCGGGGTTGATCACCTGCGTTCGGCCAAGGGGATGATCCGCGTCTGCCTGACCGCGGATCCGGACAATTTCCCGGCCTGTGTCGATGATGTCCGCGCCGTCACCCGCTCGGTCCCCGCCGGGCAGAGCAGCATCCAATTCGACGGTCTGCCGCGCGGCGCCTATGCGCTGGCGGTGATCCATGACGAGAACGGCAATGCCAAGCTCGACACCTTTGCCGGCATTCCGCGCGAAGGCTTTGGTTTTTCGCGTAATCCCGCCATTCGCTTTGGCCCGCCACGCTTTTCGGCGGCACGCTTCACGCTGGCGGATGTGACCGATCGGCAACAGGTACGGATGCGTTACATCTTCTGACGGAGGGTAGTCGGACCCAAAACGATTACAACGCGTTGCGCGTGGGATAATCGTTCAGGGAGTTTTCCGTCTTGCGCTGCGTCGCTTTCCGTATCCTTGCCCCGACGCTTGCGCTCGTGGCCGCCATGCCTGCCGCCGCGCAGGATGCCAGCACCCCGCCAGACGCATCGCGCGCGCCCACCGGCGTCGATCCCGACGACTTCAACCGCGACAGCGTCACCGTCGCGGTGGCGGCAGCACTGATCACCGATTACGAAGGGTCGAACGATTATCAGTGGACGCCGGCGCCCGGCGTGCTGGGCTCGGTCGGCGGCTACAACTTCACCGTCATCGGCAACCGCGCCTCGATCGACCTGATCCCCAACCAGCCCGGCCCCAACTGGGATTTCCAGGCTGGCCCGATCGGCGTCATCAACTTCAACCGCAACAATGTCGATTCGATCGACGACGCCCGCGTCCGCGCGCTGGGCGAGGTGAAGACCGCGATCGAACTCGGCGGCTTCGTCGGCATCGGCAAGACGGGCGTCATCACCAGCCCGTACGACCGTATCTCGGTCTCGCTCAGCTACCGCCACGACGTCAGCAATGCGCATGACAGCGCCATCTGGCAGCCGACGATCAACTATTTCACCCCGCTCAGCACCAAGGCGGCGGTCGGCCTGTTCGCCTCGGCCGAACATGCCGGTGCCGGCTATGCGCGCACCTATTTCTCGGTCGATCCCACCCAAAGCGTCGCCAGCACCCTGCCGGTCTATAACGCCCGCAAAGGCTGGAAGAACTGGGCGCTGGGCGCGATGGGCACCTATTCGATCACCGGCAACCTGCTGAAGGGCTGGAAGGTCGTCGGCGGCGTCGTCTACCGCGACATGCTCAACGACTTCGCCGACAGCCCCGTCGTCTCGATCGCCGGCAAGCGCAGCCAGTGGGTCGGCGCACTCGGCATCGGCTACACCTTCTGATCCGCGTATAAGGGCCGTCCGTCCGGGACGGTCCCTTTTCGTTTGGCGTTCGTCCGCCGACCCCTTATGCTCGCGCCATCCCCGGGGGACCGCCGACACTGCGGTTGAGAGGGAGCGAGGACGCTCCGACCCGCTGAACCTGATCCGGCTGACACCGGCGTAGGGAGTGGAAGTCGGCGCAACCCCTCCGGGCCATCCGTCTCCCCCTCCCGTCAAGGAGAGAAGAGATGGCAGACGTACCCGCCCGCACCGAAATCGGCGTGACCACCGGCCCGATCCGCGGATCGAAGAAGATCCATGTCGGCCCGCTGAACGTCGCGATGCGCGAAATCCATCTCGACCCCTCCTCGGGCGAGCCGCCGCTTCGCGTCTACGACACCTCCGGTCCCTATACCGACCCCGATGCCCGCATCGACATCATGGCCGGCCTGCCGCAACTGCGCCGCGACTGGATCGAGGCGCGGGGCGACGTCGAAAGCTATGACGCGCGCGAAATCCGCCCGGAGGATAACGGCCAGCTCGGCCCCGACCGCTCGGGCGGCGTTCCCCAGTTCCCCCGCCTGATCAAGCGTCCGTTGCGTGCGAAGCCGGGCCAGAACGTCAGCCAGATGCACTATGCCCGTCGCGGCATCATCACGCCCGAGATGGAATATGTCGCCACGCGCGAAAATCTCGGCCGCCAGATGCTGAAGGACTATGTCCGCGACGGCGAAAGCTTCGGCGCGGCGATTCCCGACTACGTCACCCCCGAATTCGTCCGCGACGAGGTGGCGCGCGGCCGCGCGATCATTCCCAACAACGTCAACCACCCCGAATCCGAACCGATGGCGATCGGCCGCAACTTCCTGGTCAAGATCAACGCGAACATCGGCAACAGCGCGGTCGCCAGCAACGTCGCGTCGGAGGTCGACAAGCTCGTCTGGTCGATCCGCTGGGGCGCGGACACGGTGATGGACCTGTCGACGGGGCGCAACATCCACGACACGCGCGAATGGATCATCCGCAACAGCCCCGTGCCGATCGGCACCGTCCCCATCTACCAGGCGCTGGAGAAGGTCGGCGGCATCGCCGAGGACCTGACCTGGGAGATCTTCCGCGACACGCTGATCGAACAGGCCGAACAGGGCGTCGACTATTTCACCATCCACGCCGGCGTCCGCCTGCCCTACATCCCGATGACCGCGAAGCGCGTCACCGGCATCGTGTCGCGCGGCGGCAGCATCATGGCGAAATGGTGCCTGGCGCATCACAAGGAGTCGTTCCTCTACGAGCGCTTCGACGAGATCACCGAGATCATGAAGGCGTATGACATCGCCTATTCGCTGGGCGACGGCCTGCGCCCCGGATCGATCGCGGACGCCAATGACGAGGCGCAATTCTCCGAACTCTACACGCTGGGCGAACTCACCCACCGCGCCTGGGCGCAGGACGTGCAGGTGATGATCGAGGGCCCCGGCCATGTGCCGATGCACAAGATCAAGGAGAATATGGAGAAGCAGCTCCAGGTCTGCGGCGAAGCGCCCTTCTACACGCTGGGGCCGCTCACCACCGACATCGCGCCGGGCTACGACCACATCACCAGCGGCATCGGCGCGGCGATGATCGGCTGGTACGGCACGGCGATGCTCTGCTACGTTACCCCCAAGGAGCATCTGGGCCTGCCCGACCGCGACGACGTGAAGGTCGGCGTGGTGACGTACAAGCTGGCCGCCCATGCCGCCGATCTCGCCAAGGGCCACCCGGCCGCGAAACTGCGCGACGACGCCCTGTCCCGCGCCCGCTTCGACTTCCGCTGGCGCGACCAGTTCAACCTGTCGCTGGACCCCGACACGGCCGAATCCTACCACGACCAGACCCTCCCTGCGGAGGGTGCCAAGACCGCGCATTTCTGCTCGATGTGCGGCCCCAAATTCTGCTCGATGAAGATCACGCAGGAGGTTCGGGAATTCGCTGCCAAGCAGAATGCCCCGGTGGAAAGCTTCGTCGCCGCCGAGGAAGCGGAGGCCGGCATGGCGAAGATGAGCGAGACGTTCCGCGAGAAGGGCAGCGAGGTGTATTTGCCTGCGGCGGAGTAAACCGTCCCAGCCCCCCGCTCCTACCTTCGTTCGTGCTGAGCAAAGTCGAAGCATAGCCACCAGTGCGTGGCCTTCGACTTCGCTCAGGCCGAACGGATGTAATTAGCCAGCAACACAACATTGAATTAGCTGTCAAAATGGCCCCGCGGCATGCGCGGGACCATCTTCATGCAAAGATCATGGACATTCAGGCAGACTGAGCAGATTGTTCGGCTGCTCACCGTCATTCTGCGTCTTCAGATATTTGTTGCCCGCTGCACTGACAGCGACAATTACCCATACGCTTTGTCCACCAACGCTGACGTAAAAGCGCCACCGCCCCGCCTCAATATGGGCGACCGCCTCTTCCTGCGTCAGCTTCCAACGGCTGGGCAGGCCACCACCTACATGCGATATCCGCTCGTAAGCACTGTCACGGTTCGTCTTGTTGATGCACTGGATTTGCGCAGTCTGTGTCATTTCAGCCTCTACCAAGACCGGACGCGCAGGCATCTACGCCGGTATGCGTCAATTGACGCGGTCATGGAGGCCCATTAAATTCCATCGCGCTGATCCAGCACGGAGGTGAGATACCTGCCTCCAATTGGGGCCGTCGGTTGCAGCCGGCGGCCTCAATCTCCGAAACTTGAATGTCTGTGGGGGCTTAGCCTGAAAGGCACGCCCACGAATTTCAGTATGTCCCCACGACGTGGGGGAGATGTACGCTCACTTCGACATATAACTGCCTAGCGTGGGCAATCCTCGCTGGACGAGGGAACTAGATCAGCCTTGTCGCGATCAAACTAAGCTCGCCTAAAACACCGCGTCAAGCCTCTTCGGCATGAATATGCCGAAGAGGCTTCGGCATATTCATGCATAGCGGTTGTATCGTTTTTTTTAACGTTCCACCCACCCCCGTTCGTCCCGAGTAACCATCGAGTAGCGGCCCTCAGGCCGCGTATCGAGACGGTGTATCGAGGGACTGAGTATCTTACGAAACAATGCCTCGATACGCCTTCTTGCGAAGCTCGCCCGATCGCTACCCGGCACGAACGGGGCGAAGTGCCGGGCAAGGAGGGTCAGCATCGGCAAGCAAATGCCGCGAGGATGACGGTGACGATCATCGTGTTGCGCAAGCGACGCCGATCGCTGGCCATGGTGGTCGATCCGGGAAGCGATGGCGGGCGTGGTTATGCGCCGTTCGGAGCCGCGGGGGATGGGCGGGTGAGGATGTGGATGGGGCGGCCGGCATAATCGGCATCGCGGGTAGATCGGTAGCCGACGCGGGCGGCGAGACGCAGCGATGGGGCATTGGCGGGGTCGATGATGCAGCAGGTGCGCGCAACCCCGTGACCGTCGGCCCAGGCGAGGATCGCGGACAGCGCCTCGCCGGCAAGACCACGGCCATGCACGGCGGGGGCAAGCGCCCAGCCGAGCTCGGGCGCGTCCAGCGGCGGATCGATCGCGCGGCGCGCCTCCAGCAGACCGATATCGCCGATCGGCGGACCACCGGCGCGCTCGCGCACGACCCAGGCGCCGTAGCCGAACACCTGCCACTGGCCGATCGAGCGGAGCAGGCGGAGCCATACCTCCTCACGCGAGCGGGGCTGACCACCGATCATCGCATACACCGCAGGATCGGACCACATCGCGGCGAGCGCGTCGAGATCGTCCGGATGGTGGGCGGTGAGCGTCAGCCGGTCGGTATGGAGGGTTGGGGCCTGGGTCATGGGTTGCGATGTCTCGATACAAGCTCTCGATACGCCCGGTCGGGCTATGCAGTCCTTACTCGACATGAACGGCGATGGGTAAGGCGGTCGTGGTGTAGCGCCATCGCGCGTCAATGCTCGCGGAAAGAGGACCAGAAGGCGCGGACCAGCGGTTCCAGCGCATAGTCGAGCGCGGTGCGGCGGCGTAGCGGCACCAGCACCTCGGCCGGCATGCCGGGGCGCAGGTCGTAGGGCTTGCCGGTGCCGTCCTTCAGCCGGGCAAGCTCGGCGTCGGGGACGGTGACTTCGCCGGTGAAGAAGCTCTGGCCGGTCTTCTCGTCGGTCAGCGCATCGGCGGACAGCCGGGTCAGGCGGGCGTCGAGATCGGGCAGGGTGCGGTCGTGCAGGCCGGGGAACTTCACGCGCGTTGCCTGCCCCACCGACAGGTCGTCGGCATCGTCGGGGTCGATGCGGACCTGAATCTGGAGCGAGGCGCGCTCGGGCACGATGTCCATCAGCGCCTGGCCGGGGGCGATGACGCCGCCGGGGGTGAAGACCGACAGGCCGACGACGGCGCCGGTGACGGGCGCGCGGATTTCTGTGCGGGCGAGCTGATCGCGGGCGGCGGCGAGCTTGGGGAGGATCTCGCCCAGGCTGGTCTCTACCTCGCGCAGATCGGCGGTGGTGCGTTCGCGAAAGGTGCGCTCGGCCTCCAGCACTTGATAGCGGCCTTCACGGGCGGCCTCGCGGCTCTGCGCGACGCTGGCGGCGTACTGGCCCTGCTGGCCGATCATCTCGGCGCGCTGGCGCTCCAGCTCGCGCAGGCGGGTTTGCGAGACGAAGCCCTTTTCGGCGACCGGGCGCAGGGCGGCGAGTTGCGCATCGATCAGGCGCAACTGTTCCCTGGCCGAGACGACCTGGGTGCCATAGCCGCGGCCCTGTTCGCTGGACTGCGCGGCGCGCTGGCCGAGGGCCTGGCGCTGTGCGGCAAGGGTGGCGCGGCGGGCGTCGAGTTCGGTTTGCTGGAGGCGGAGCGCGAGGCGGGCGGCGTCGCGGTCCTCGGGGGGGAGCGCGGCATATTCGGCAGGGGCGGCGACGGAGGTGGCGCCGAGCTGTTCGGCCTCCAGTCTGGCGCGCTGGGCGAGGAGGCGGATGGCCTGGGCGGACAAAGCGCGTTCCTGCGCGACGACCTCGGCGGCGGCGAGGCTGGCGAGAAGCTGGCCCTTGCCTACGCGCTGTCCTTCGCGGACGAGGATCTGGCGCAGCACGCCGCCGTCGCGGTGTTGCACCGTCTGGCGCTGGCCGGAGACGACAAGGGTGCCGGGGGC
>NZ_CAMLAC010000031.1 GCF_946477935.1 uncultured Sphingomonas sp.
GCGGCAGCGGCGCGAGCGTCGGCTGCCTCTACCAGTGCGAGACCAGCGCGTGTCCCCGCCTCGGCTTCGAGCCGGGCTGCTGCGGCACGCGCCTCGGCACCTTGCAGTTCGGCACGTGCCGCCGAGATGTTGCCCCGGTTGCGATCGAAGAGGGGCAGCGGGACGGATATGCCGGCAACGACGGCGGGGCCGCTCGCGACGCGAAGCTGGCGCACGCCGAGCTGCGCGGTGACGTTGGGGATGGCGAGGCGCTGTTGCACCGTCACCGCTCGCGCTGCGGCGTCCCGTTCGGCTTCTGCAACGCGCACCATCGTCGCCTGCATAGGGTCGATGGGGCCGAACGCCGGCTTGGCGTCGAGCCGATCCAAGAGTGATTCCGACAGGCCGGTGAAGGGGGTTGTAATACCGGCCAGCGCGGACAGGCGTGCCAGCGCGGCCGTCTTGAGGGCGCGCGCGTTTTCGAGGTCGGCCTGAAGCGTGTTGAGTTCTGTTTCAGCCTGCACCTGCCGGAGGCGGGCTTCCAAGACCGTGACGCGGGGCACATCGCGCGTCTGGTTCAGAAGCTGTGCGAAAGGGGGCGCGGTCTGCGACCACGCTGCACCCGCGGGCCATAGCGCCGCGAGCGTGCCGGCCAGCGCAAGCACGCGCTGCCGGCGATAACTGCCGTTCATAATCCATAATCCTCCAGGGGTAAGTCTGTCGGCGCGTCACGCGCCGGCGAGACTCATCCGCGGGGAGGGCGCAGGAGCTTGGAAGGATCGATACCGCTCGCCAGCGATGTGGTGAGGATCGACCACGCGCGAGCGGCGACGATCGCCGGCACTTTCGCAGTCGTCGGCCCGTCGAAGGCGACCCAATGACCAGCGGCATGAGCGAGAACATGCACCGGACTGTCGCCGCCAGTCTGCTTGGCGGGAGCGTGATCGTTATGCTCGGCCGCAGCCGCATGGTCATGGTCATGGTCGACGGCGGCGACTTGCACGGGCACATGGTCATGGACCATCGCGCTGTGCCACGACGACGCCGCGACGAGGCCGAGCATGGCGACGAGCGCCAGCACGGCTCCGAACAGCGCGGAAGAGGAACGACGCATCGCCATCGTGCGCAGCGTAGGCGGACGTTGGGAACGGGGCAAGGAAATCACTTACCCGGCCATTTTGGATGGCGACGGTCGATCACATAGGGATGTTCGCCGTGGCTGTGGACCGCGAGATGCGGATCATCGGCGGCGAGGTCGCTATGTTCATGCGCGATCACGTCGGGGTCGTTCGCGGGCCATATACGGACGGCGACGAGGGTGCCGATCGCAGCAAGAACGGCCATCGCACCGAACGCCGCCTCCATTCCGACGCGAGCGCCGAGCTGGCCGACGAGCGGATAGCAGACCAGCCAGCAGACGTGGCTGAGTGCGAATTGTGCCGCGAACAATGCGGGGCGATCATCGGCGTTCGCCGACCGACGTAGCAGCCGTCCCGATGGCGTGACGCTCGCTGAATAGGCGACGCCCAGCACCAACCATCCGCCGAGCAGGACATGCCAGTAGGCCGGGCCTGGCTGCATGATGGCGGTGATCGCGGCGAGGGCCGCGAGCGCCAACGTCAGGATAGCGGCGGCGACCAGCATGACGGTCCGATCCGCAATCCGATCGAGGATACGAGGCAGGGTCAGCGCAGCGGTGATCGAGCCGCCCCCGAAGGCGGCGAGGGTCAACGCGACGTCGCGCTGGCTTAGGCCCATGCCTTTCACGATAACGACGGTGTTGACGATCACCATTGCGCTCGCGGCGGCAGCGGTGAGGGTCAGCGCCAGCAATCCGCGCAGGCGAGGCGTCGCGAGGTATATACGCGTGCCCCGCGTCGTCTTGTCGTAGATGCCGCCCTCGGCCTCAACCGGCGCCGGTCGGGGCAGGACGGTCGATACGACCAGCAGCGCCGACGCGACAAAGCCTATCGCGGTGCCCGAGAACAGCCAGTGGTAGCTCATCACCGTCAAAAGACCGGCCGCGAGGATCGGGCTCGTCAGGCTCTCCATGTCATAGGCGAGGCGGGACAGGGACAGCGCGCGGGTATAGTCGCGTTCCTCCGGGAGGACGTCCGGGATCGTAGCCTGAAAGGTTGGCGTGAACGCGGCCGATGCCGATTGCAGGACGAAGATCAAGATATAGACCTGCCAGACTTGGTTCACGAACGGCAGGCAAATGGCGACACCGGCGCGGATCACGTCCATTCCGACCAGCAAGGCACGGCGTGGCACGCGATTGGCGAACGCGCCGGCGATCGGCGCGACGCCGATATAGGCGACCATCTTAATCGCAAGCGCAGTCCCCAGCACCGCCCCGGCACTGCCGCCAGCTATGTCGTAAGCGAGCAAGCCGAGCGCGACCGTCGCCAGTCCCGTTCCTACAAGCGCGATGATCTGCGCGAGGAAAAGGTGCCGATACGTGCGGTTGGCGAGGACACTGAGCATGATCGCGCTATATCCCCCCGGGGGATCGAGTCTATCCCCCCTGGGGGATACTCGACAGCAGCCCCTCACGCGCACTAAATAAGGGGATGGCCCATCACGCTCACACCAGCCACCCCGCAATCGTCAAACGGCTCAACCGCGTCGCTGGTCATCTGCGTAGCATCGTCGGCATGATCGAAGAGGAGCGCCCCTGCGTCGATATTGCGCAACAGCTTCAAGCGGTCGAAAACGCCATCGCCAGCGCCAAGCGCGCGCTCATCAACGATCATATCGACCATTGCCTAGTCCATGCCGAAGAAGGTGAGGGGACCAAGGCGGCGGTGGAGCAGTTCCGCGCGATCTCAAAATACTGGTGATGCGCCGCGCGGCGAGGGGTGTGCCACGTGGCACACCTCCTGAAGACCGCTACCGGGCGCATTAGGCCCAGATCGCTTCCTGATCCCAGCCTTCGAGAAACCCGCCCTGCGCGGCGCTGGCGAATGGCATTTCGGGGAAGGAAAGCCAATGTGCTTTCATCCGGCCACTCCACGATGTGCCCGGATTGATCCGCTTGGCGAGATAGGAGGCAACTGCCGCCGCGCCATAGACACGGTTCCGCTGCACGACGTCGTTGCCGATATGGACCATGCGCGGCGCCTCGAACGCTTTGGGCACCTGGGGCTGGTTGATGATGCCGGTATTCCACAGCCGGGAATGATGCGCGCTGATGTTGCGCACGAAGGCAAGGCTCTTGATCCAGCTCACCAGCGTGTCGGGGAGCAGATTATAGCGTTTTGCGATGGCGAAACGGTCGTTGGGATGCGCCATTTCGAGCAGCCAGGATAGCGTTCCAAAATCCCATGCCTCGACAGCCATCCAGATCGGCATTGGCGGCGTGTAGGTATTGTAGAACTCCGACACCCAATCGTCTTTACAGCGGTCGACGGAATCGTCCGCCTTCGCCAACCAGCTCAGGTGCCGGGTCGTGCCTTTAAAATTAGCGTTCGCACGATTGGGATCGAGGTAGGCGACCGATCGATGGGCGAACAGGTCACGATTCCCGAGCGCATGGGCGAGATCGACGCGCAGCGCGACTTCGATCCGTTCGATGGCATCGAGGAAGAGCAAGCGGAGCTGCTTGTCGAAGAGATAGAGATCGACGGCATGGCGAAACTCGGCACCGGCTTGAAACTGGTCGGTGCGAATGGTGCGCGTGGCATCGTCGGGATCGGGGATGCGCTCTTGCAGCGGTTGCCAATAGGGCGACAGGCGACCGTAGCCGATTCGCTCAAGATGGCGGATGGCTTTGGCTTGGTCGGTGACGCCCAAACCGCGGCCTTCAAGGAGGGCGAGCTGGTCGGCGAAGCTGAGATGGGGTTTGGCGTAGGGCGGAAGCATCGCCCCAGATATGAAGAAGGCCGCCCCTTGATGCCATAGGCAACAGCGGGGACGGCCATGTTGTCCTCTATCTAGATGTTCGGGTCTGAGGATTCAATTAAAAATTGACGGCGGGTCGCCGCGTGACCGCTCGGGCGAGGCAAACGCGCTCCGACAAATTTTGGGGGAGGCAAATCTGTCTCCGCCCTATATGCTTCCTTATCCTGATTACACGGTATCGTGTTTACGGGCTCACTGTGCTTCGTGAGACATTGGTGCCTCCCTCACTAGGGACAACAATGTCTCCGAGTGGGCGACGTTTTTGTCTCCCCACCCCCTCTGGAAATGGTGCGCGAATGTGCTATTTCCACCATCATGAGCAAGCAACCCGACGATACCACAAAGGAGGCAGGATCGAACGTCTTTTCGATCGCGGCGGTGGCGAAGCCGAAGAAGCGGAAGGACAAGTGGCCGGATGCCGTCCTGTCGCGTGGCTACAGCATGATCCCGTCGATCCTGTTGTGGGGCCAGGCCAAGATGGGTCTGAAGCCTGACGAGTTGAACGTGCTGCTTCAGCTCATCAGCCATTGGTGGTCGGCCGATCACGATCCGCATCCTGCCAAGGACACGATCGCCCGCCGTATGGGCAAGGACGCACGGACGGTTCAGCGGCACCTGACCGCGTTGGAGACGAAGGGTTTCATCAAACGGGTCGAGCGCTTCAAGCGGCACAAGGGCCAGGACAGCAATGGCTACGATCTGTCCGGACTGATCGCCAAGCTGGAGACGATCGCGCCGGAGTTCGAGAAGGTGACGGATCAGAACAAGCGCCGACGCGCGAAGGCTGAGACGAAAACGGCATAGGTTTCAAGGATCGCGCGCCGCGAAAGCGGCGTGTGGGGCCGGTCAGTCCAAGGCCGGTTCGGAACGTAGGGATTGGCGCTTCGGGCAGAAGCATGGCCCCCTTCCAAAAGGGGTAATGACGCCGCCAATCCCTACGCTCGCTGATTTAGCACAGCGGGGCGCTGACCCCAAACCCCGGGGAAGCTCATGAGCTATACCGAAGAGACACGCCAATCGACCTGCCCTTCATGCGGCAAGCTCAACCATGTCATCGTGGCCTATGCCGGGGACTATCGGGCGTCACCTCAAGCTTTGTACGCTGAACAACGATTTTCCGGACATAATGTGAACATTGGTGTCAGGCAGCGGCGCGAAGGTACTGGTAGAGGGTTTCGCGGCTGATGCCCATGTCGCGCGCGATGGTCGCCTTGCGTTCACCGGCGGCAACGCGGCGGTGCAGATCGGCAATCATCTCATCCGAGAGCGACCGTTTCCGCCCCCGATAGGCGCCGCGCTGCCGAGCGATCGCAATGCCTTCGCGTTGCCGTTCGCGGATCAGGGCGCGCTCGAACTCAGCAAACGCACCCATGACCGAGAGCATCAGATTGGCCATCGGGGAGTCCTCCCCCGAGAAGGACAGGCTTTCCTTCTCAAACTCGATCCGGATACCTCGCTTGGTGAGGCCCTGGACCAGCTTGCGCAGGTCATCCAGATTGCGGGCCAACCGATCCATGCTGTGGACGACGACGGTATCGCCTTCGCGGGCGAAAGTGAGCAGAGCCTCAAGCTGGGGGCGGTTGACGTCCTTGCCCGATGCCTTGTCGGTGAAGGTCCGATCGAGCGACTGACCTTCCAATTGGCGATCCACATTCTGATCGAACGTGCTGACCCGGACATAGCCGATCCGTTGCCCCTTCACTGCGCACTCTCTCCATCAAAATGTCAGGTTGAAATCTATGATACGCAACGACATTCGTCAACAAATTCCGTTTAGTACCCTAATCTGACAGAAACCGCGGTAGCGCCCTGACGTCCGGTTAGGCTATACTCCAAGCTGACATCACAAAATCAAATCCCTCAAAGATGGCGTCAATTGCCTTGATGGGGTAAAAACTGGAGTGCTTCCAGGATGGGACATTCGGCAACGTCATCTCCAGTGCATCTGGCTAACGTGGTCGCCAGCGTCACCTCTATCTTCTGCAAATCTGCAATGCGGCGGCGGACATCTTCAAGGTGGAGTTCGGTTCTCGCCATAACCTCCGCGCAGGTTTGTGCACCGGTATCGGTGAGCGACAACAATGACCGTATCTCATCCATTGCATAGCCAAGGTCGCGCGCGCGCAGGATGAACTGCAACCTTTGCACCAGTTCCGGCGAATAGACGCGGTAGCCGTTGGAACTGCGAGGCGGCCCCGGCAGCAATCCCACCTTCTCGTAATAGCGGATGGTTTCGAGATTGCAGCCTGTTTTCCGGGCAAGCTGGGCACGCAAGATGCCGACCTGTTGCTCCATGAAAATACCTCTTGAGTCTGTAGTGGCTACAGAGCCTACACTGCGAATCACTCAGTTGGAACAAGGGATTCAAGCCATGGTCTCAACGCCGGAAGCGGGACAGCCAGCCCTCACCGAAAACCACGAGCCGAAGCAGGCAAACTGGGTTGCGGCGGGCGCATTGATCGGCGCGGGGCTCGCCTCGGCTTGCTGCGTCGTCCCGCTACTGTTGGTTATGCTCGGAATTTCCGGCGCGTGGATCGCCAACCTGACGGCGCTCGAACCTTACAAGCCCTATGTCGCAGGCGTAACGCTCGCGCTGCTCGGCTACGGCTTCTGGCATGTCTATTTCAAGCCGAAACCGCCCTGTGAAGACGGTTCCTACTGCGCTCGTCCACAATCGGCTTGGACCACCAAGGCGGTGCTGTGGCTGGGCCTTGCCGTCGCCATCCTGGCGCTCACCATCGACTGGTGGGCACCCTGGTTCTATTGAAAGGAAATACCCATGAAAAAGACAGTATGTATCGCTATGGCCGTGCTGGCTATGGCTGGCGGCGGGGTCGCCTATGCAGTTAGTGGCACGGCGCAAGATCGCCCCGCGGCTACCGCAACCGCTCAGAAGCAAACCACCTTTGCCATAGAGAACATGACCTGCGCCACCTGCCCGATCACCGTGAAGAAGGCGATGGAAGGCGTCGCCGGGGTAACGGCGGTCACGGTCGATTTCGCAGCCAAGA
This sequence comes from uncultured Sphingomonas sp., assembly GCF_946477935.1. Taxonomy (GTDB): domain Bacteria; phylum Pseudomonadota; class Alphaproteobacteria; order Sphingomonadales; family Sphingomonadaceae; genus Sphingomonas. Next base: position 6,894 of record NZ_CAMLAC010000031.1, read on the forward strand.
CCGCGCGCGCAACCTATGACCCGCGCCGCACCAATGCTGCTGCGATTGCCGCTGCATCAACCAACGCGGGTTATCCGGCGCGCGCTATTCAAAACTGAGCGGGGCGCCGCCAGCGCCTCAAGAAAGCGATAAGCAATGAACGACTGTTGCAACCGCCCCGGGCAGGAAGGATTTGACGTGGCCGTCATCGGCGCGGGTTCTGCCGGGTTCTCCGCCGCGATCGCCGCTGCCGATCTGGGCGCGAAAGTGGCGCTCGTCGGTCACGGCACGATTGGCGGCACCTGTGTCAATGTTGGCTGCGTTCCTTCCAAGACGCTGATCCGCGCCGCCGAAGCGGTGCATGGTGGGCTTGCCGCCGCGCGCTTTCCCGGCCTTGGGGGCGCTGTCCAGATGGATGACTGGTCCGTATTGGCGGCGTCGAAGGACGATCTTGTCACGACGCTGCGCCAAAAAAAATATGTCGATCTGCTGCCCGCCTATGACGGTGTGAGCTATATCGAGGGCAAGGCACGCTTTGCCGATGGTGCGCTGATTGTCGGCGATGCGCCCATGAAGGTCGGCAAGGTCATATTGGCGATGGGTGCGCACGCCGCCGTGCCGCCGATTCCGGGGATGGACAGCGTGCCCTACCTAACCAGCACATCGGCGCTGGCGCTGGATCGCTTGCCCAAATCGCTGCTGGTGATCGGTGGCGGGGTGATCGGGGTAGAACTGGGACAGATGTTTTCGCGTCTGGGCGTTGATGTCACCATCTGCTGCCGAAGCCGCCTGCTCCCCGAAATGGACCCGGAAGTGAGTGCCGCGCTGAAAAACTATTTGGAAGCCGAGGGCGTGCGGGTTTGCGCAGGTGTCGGCTATCAGCGTATCGCCCAAACACAGAGCGGGGTCGAATTGACCTGCGAGGGGCATTGTGACACCGTCGCGGCGGAACAGGTGCTCATCGCCACCGGACGCCGACCCAATAGCGACGGGCTTGGGCTGGAGGAGCGCGGCATAGTGCTTGCCCGTAATGGTGGAATCGTCGTCGATGACCACCTCGAAACGTCGGTTCCAGGCATTTACGCGGCGGGCGATGTAACGGGACGGGACCAGTTCGTCTACATGGCCGCCTATGGCGCAAAACTGGCCGCGCGCAACGCGGTGACGGGCAACCAATACCGCTACGACAATTCCTCCATGCCATCCGTCGTCTTCACCGACCCGCAAGTCGCCAGCGCCGGCCTCACTGAAACGACAGCACGGGCGCAAGGCCTGGACATCAAGGTTTCGCTGCTCCCGCTCGATGCTGTGCCAAGGGCACTGGCAGCACGCGATACGCGGGGTCTCATCAAACTGATTGCCGACAAGGCGAACGACCGTTTGCTGGGCGGCCAGATCATGGCACCCGAAGGCGCGGATTCGATCCAGACACTGGTGCTGGCGATCAAACACGGCATGACCACCCTGGAATTGGGTGCAACGATATTTCCTTACCTGACCACTGTGGAAGGCCTCAAACTGGCGGCCCAAACGTTTGATAAGGATGTCGCCAAACTGTCTTGCTGCGCCGGGTGATTGCTCGGGGATCAACCGGCAACGAATGGCCTCCCTCCAGTGCAAGCCGCTTTGGTGTCAATTTTGTTATTCGCCTCAGCGGGAGAGCAAAATGGCACGACGCCGACTTCTGACCGGAGACGAGCGCCGGCGCCTGTTCGATCCTCCTGTCCAAGAAACCGCGATCATTGGGCATTATACCCTTTCTGCGGAAGATGTTGAATTGGTTGGGCGCCGCTATGGTCCAGCAAATCGCCTCGGTCTGGCTGCACAAATCGCTTTGATGCGACATCCCGGCTTTGGTCTGCAACCCGAGATCGGGCTTCCCGACGTCATTCTTCAGTACCTCGCGGCACAGTTATTCGTCGATCCTTCCTCCTTCTCTGCATATGGTCAGCGCGCGCAAACCCGTACCGATCATGCCGATCTCGTGGCGCGTTATCTTGGCATACGCCCGTTTCGACGCGGCGACCTGGCACTTGCCCTGAATCTTGCCGCGCAAGCCGCCGAGTATACAGACAGAGGTGAACCGATTGTTCGCGCCCTCATGGTTGGCCTGAAGGGTGAGCGGTTCATTCTTCCGTCGGGCGACACACTGGAACGCGCCGGTCTTGCTGGCCGGGCACGCGCACGCAAAGCTGCCGCAGCCGCAATCGTCGAAGGCCTCAGCTCTGCTGAACTGACACGGCTAGACGAACTCGTAATCAACAACCCGGATTTCGGCATGACACCGCTGGCGTGGTTGCGTAATTTCGAAGAAGCCCCGACTGCGGCCAATATCAATGGCTTGCTTGAGCGCCTGCGCTATGTTCGCGGCATAGGTATCCACCCGGTAGTTGGGGGCGCCATTCCGGAATTCCGCTTTGCCCAATTTGTCCGCGAGGGCGGCGTGGCACCGGCATTCCTGCTTTCGGATTACAGCGTCAATCGCAGGCGGGCGACGTTGACGGCCGCAGTGATCGACCTTGAGGCCAGACTTGCCGATGCCGCGATCCAAATGTTTGACCGACTTATCGGCGGCATGTTCACGCGCGCGCGGCGTGGGCGCGAGCGTCGCTACCAAGATAGTATTCAGTCGGTGGGGCAACTCATGCGGCTGTTTGGCGCCACGATTACAGCACTTGATGAGGCTGTCCAGAATGGCGGCGATCCGCTCGAATTGATTGACGAAGCGGTGGGCTGGCACCGGCTTGTTGCGGCAAAGGCCCAAGTAGATGCCCTTGCTGATCTTGCCGGCGAGGACGCACTGGTAACGGCAACCGAGCGTTACGCCACGCTACGGCGTCTCAGCCCGGCATTTCTGGACACCTTCACCTTCAAGGCGTCTGGAACAGGGACGGCACTGATCAAAGCCATCGATGTCATTCGCGATGCGAACACACGAAAGTCGCGCGACCTTCCCGATGGCGTTCCACTGCCATTCCCCAATCGGCAGTGGAAGCGTCTCATCACCGAAAGCGGCCGTATCGACCGCCGACGTTATGAAATTGCGATCATGGCAACCTTGCGTGATCGTTTGCGCGCCGGTGATGTATGGATCGAGGGAACCCGCAACTATCAGCGCTTCGATGCCTATTTGCTGGGTCGGCGCGACGCCGCCAAAGTGGCGGATGTGCTTCCGTTCGATTCAAATGCTGCATCCTACCTCGCTGACCGGGCACGAAATCTTGACTGGCGGCTGCGCCGATTTGCCAAGCAGTTGAAAACAAACAAGCTTGAGGGAGTGTCGCTCGAACGAGACCGGCTCAAGCTTCAGCAAATGCCGCCTGTCACCCCACCGGAAGCTGAAGCCCTCGATCGCAAGCTCGATACCCTGCTTCCCCGCGTGCGCATCACCGAGCTGCTGCTTGAAGTCGCCGAACGCACTGGTTTTTTGAACGCATTCCGTGACCTGCGCTCAGGCAAGGAGCACGACAACCCCAGCACGGTACTCGCCGCAATTCTGGCTGATGGCACCAACCTCGGGCTGGAGCGGATGGCCAATGCCAGCGAAGGCGTCAGCTATGCCCAACTCGCATGGACCCACAACTGGTATCTTTCACCCGAGAACTATCAGGCCGCGCTGGCCATGATCATCTCAGCCCATCACGAATTACCCTTCGCGCGGCATTGGGGCGCTGGCACCAGTTCGTCGTCCGATGGCCAGTTCTTCCGGTCGGGGCGGAGCCGTTCAGGGGCGGCGGACGTCAATGCCAAATATGGCGCCGAACCTGGCGTGAAAATCTATTCTCACCTTTCCGATCACTTCGCATCATTCGGATCACGGATCATGTCCGCGACGGCAGGTGAAGCGCCTTACGTGCTCGACGGGCTTGTCCTGGGCGCCGGCAACCTTCCGTTGCATGAGCACTATACCGATACCGGCGGCGCCACCGATCATGTTTTCGCACTCTGCCACCTACTCGGGTTCCGCTTCGCGCCCCGGCTGCGCGATATTGGCGACCGCAAGCTGGGTTCGATCGCTGCGCCATCGACATACAAGGGCATCAAAAATCTGATGGGCCGCACCATCAAAACGGCAGCGATCGAGGCCGATTGGGATGACATCGTCAGGATTGTCGCCTCAATCAAGGATGGCACGGTGGCGCCGTCAGTAATCTTGCGAAAACTTGCCGCCTACAAACGCCAGAACAGGCTGGATTTTGCATTGGCTGAACTGGGCCGTATCGAGCGCACTTTGTTCACGCTCGATTGGCTTGAACAACCGGAACTGCGACGTGCCTGTCAGGCCGGTCTCAACAAAGGCGAGGCGAGGCACACGCTTGCCGCCGCCATCTATACCAACCGGCAGGGTCGGTTCACCGATCGCTCGCTGGAAAATCAGGAATTTCGCGCATCTGGGCTGAACCTGCTGATTGCGGCGATTTCCTACTGGAACACGGTCTATCTCGACCGGGCCGCCCAGCACCTCAACGCTGTCGGCACGACGTTCGATGCGGCACTGCTTGCGCACCTTTCTCCGATGGGCTGGGCGCACATCAGTCTGACCGGCGATTACCTCTGGGAGCAGGCCAGGCGACTTCCAGCAGGTGAATTCCACCCACTCAACGAGCCAATGGCGCGGTTGAAGCGTGTAGCGTAGCCCATGTTCCGCTTATGTCCGAGAAATCGTTGTCTGGCGAACAAACCTTGAGGTGACGCCTGGTAGCCGCAACAGGGTCGCTGCTTGTCGCATCAACCAAGCCCTGGCCCCAACCATCCCGGCCAACGACCGGTAAGGCAGGGTATACGGGGCTGGACACACCAAGCATATCCATTATGCTGGATATATGGAAAACGAGGATGCCATCTCGGCGCTGGGTGCTCTTGCACAAGGAACGCGCCTTGACACGTTCCGCCTCTTGGTACGGCACGAACCGGATGGTTTGGCTGCCGGCGATATCGCGCGTCAGCTCGACGTGCCGCAGAACACCCTGTCGGCGCACCTCGGCATCCTCGCCCGCGCTGGCCTGGTCCGCTCCGCACGGCATAGCCGCTCGATCATCTACCGTGTCGATCTGGACGGCCTGCGCGCGCTGACGCTGTTCCTCGTCAAGGACTGCTGCGCCGGCAATGCGGAGCTGTGCGCGCCGCTCGTCGCCGAACTCACCCCCTGCTGCTGAAAGGACGCCCTGTGGCCGTCGATGTCGTCGTCTATCACAACCCCGAGTGCGGCACGTCGCGCAACACGCTCGGCCTTATTCGCAACGCCGGCATCGAGCCGCACGTGGTCGAGTATCTGAAAACCCCTCCAGCCCGCGCGTTGCTGGTCGAGCTGATCGATCGCGCCTGCATGACACCCCGCGAACTGCTGCGCGAGAAGGGGACGCCCTATGCGGAGTTGGGCTTGGGCGACACGTCGCTATCCGACGACGCGCTGGTGGACGCGATGATGGCGCATCCGATCCTCATCAACCGGCCGCTGGTCGTATCGCCGCTCGGCGTGAAGCTCTGCCGGCCCTCCGAAGCCGTGCTCGACCTGCTGCCGACCAATCAGCTCGGAGCGTTCGCAAAGGAAGACGGCGAGCAAGTGGTGGACGCATCGGGCCAGCGCGTCGCCTGATGCTCCTTGCTGTCCTGATCTTCGTTGCGACGATCGCGCTCGTCATCTGGCAACCCAAAGGCCTCGGGATCGGGTGGAGCGCGATGGGCGGGGCCGTCGTGGCGCTGCTTGCAGGCGTCGTCACGCTGTCCGACGTGCCGGTGGTGTGGGGCATCGTCTGGAACGCAACAGCCGCGTTCGTCGCGATCATCGTTATCAGCCTACTCCTCGATGAAACCGGATTCTTCGAATGGGCGGCGCTCCATGTCGCGCGCTGGGGGAGGGGGCATGGTCGCCGGCTGTTCGTTCTGATCGTGCTGCTCGGTGCGGCGGTGTCCGCGCTGTTCGCCAACGACGGCGCGGCGCTGATCCTGACGCCGATCGTCATCGCCATGCTGCGGGCGCTGGGCTTCAACGACAAGGCGACGCTGGCGTTCGTCATGGCGGCGGGGTTCATCGCCGACACCGCCAGCCTACCGCTGGTCGTGTCGAACCTCGTCAACATCGTGTCGGCCGACTTCTTCCGGATCGGGTTCGGCGACTATGCGTCCGTGATGGTGCCGGTCGACCTGGTGTCGATCGCAGCGACGCTTGGCGCGCTGCTGCTGTTCTTCCGGCGCGACATACCGGCGGATTATGACGTAGGCGCGCTGCGCGCGCCGCGTGACGCGATCCGCGATGCCGCGACATTCCGCGCGGGCTGGATCGTTCTTGCACTGCTGCTCGCCGGCTTCTTCCTGCTCGAACCGCTCGGCGTCCCTGTCAGCGCCGTCGCCGCTGCCGGCGCGATCCTGCTGCTGGTGATCGCGGGGCGAGGCCATGTGATCCCAACGGCCAAGGTGCTGCGCGGCGCACCCTGGCAGGTCGTGATCTTCTCGCTCGGCATGTACCTGGTCGTCTATGGCCTGCGAAACGCCGGCCTGACCGACCATCTGGCAGCACTGCTGGATCGCACCGCGCAAGGCGGCGTGTGGGGCGCGGCGCTAGGAACGGGCGTCATCGCAGCGGTCCTGTCGTCGGTTATGAACAATATGCCGACGGTGCTGGTGGGCGCGCTCTCGATCGACGCCACGCACGCGAGCGGCGCGATCAAGGAAGCGATGATCTACGCCAATGTGATCGGCTGCGATCTCGGCCCCAAGCTGACGCCGATCGGCTCACTCGCGACGCTGCTCTGGCTCCATGTCCTCGGGCAAAAGGGCGTGCGGATCGGATGGGGCTATTACTTCCGTGTCGGCGTCACGCTCACCGTACCGGTGCTGCTCATCACGCTCGCGGCGCTTGCAATCAGGATTAGCATCGCATGACCAGAACGGTCGCCACGTTGCTCGAACCTGCCGGTCTGGCTGGCTTGGCACAATTGCTCGATGCCGCGGACCTGCCGAGTGCCGATATCGCCGATCCCGGCCGCCTGATCATCCGGATTGAGGCCGATAGCCTCGTCGGTTTCGGTGGGCTCGAGGGAGAAGGGTCCGACCGCTTGCTCCGCTCGATCGTCGTCGTCCCCGATCGACGTCGACATGGCCTCGGGCGGGTGTTGGTCGCCGCCCTCGAACGACAGGCGCACGACCTCGGGGTGGAGCGCCTGCACCTCCTGACGACCACGGCCGCACCATTCTTCCGGGCGCTCGGCTATGCCGATGCCGATCGCGGCGCTGCTCCCTCGGCCATCGCCGCATCGCGCGAATTCACCGCACTGTGCCCCGCGTCGGCCGCCTACCTCGTGAAAGCCCTCTGATGCCGCTCCGCACGCTCGCCGATCCCAATATCATGCCGGCGCTCGATCCGGCCTATGCCATCCAGCGACCCGCCGTGAGGCTCGGCCCGCTCGATCCCGCGCCGCGTATCCTTCTGCTCTACGGTTCGCTGCGCGAACGGTCCTTCTCCCGGCTGTGCGTTGAGGAAGCGGCACGCCTGCTCCGGTTCTTCGGCTGCGAGACGCGCATCTTTGATCCATCGACCCTGCCGCTGCCTGACCAACATGCTGGCGACGACCATCCGGCCGTCCACGAGCTGCGCGAGCTGTCCTTATGGTCGGAAGGGCAGGTGTGGTGCAGCCCGGAGCGGCATGGCCAGATCACGAGCATTATGAAGCTTCAAATCGATCATCTGCCGCTTTCTATGGGCGGGATGCGTCCGACACAGGGGCGCACGCTGGCGGTCATGCAGGTGTCGGCCGGATCGCAATCGTTCAACAGCGTCAACACGCTGCGCGTGCTGGGTCGCTGGATGCGAATGATCACGATCCCGAACCAATCGAGCGTTGCCAAGGCGTTCAACGAGTTTGATGACGCGGGGCGCATGAAGGCGTCCAGCTACTATGACCGGATCGTGGATATGATGGAGGAACTGGTGCGGTTCACGGTGCTGCTGCGCCCGCACGCGGTTCAGCTTGTTGATCGCTACTCAGAGCGGAAAGCGGCGGGCGTGCCAATCGACCGCGCGACCGATCTGTCGAGCATAGCGATTGCGGCCAAACCGCGTGGCCGGCACGCCGTCAAGGCAGGCGGCTGATGCGACGTTTGCCGAAGCGAGCCACGCTAATGTGGTCCCGCCGGCTAATCCGGCTTGTGCTCTGCGCTTTGAGAAACCTACGGGTTTCAACCTGCGTGGCCGGCCTCCCCAGGCGTCAGCTGGATCGTCGAGCGCTACCTGTCTTGCGCTGACGCGATTATCGCTTCAGGTCGCTACAGCGACAGATGAAGGGGAGCGTGCTTGACGATGAACACCAAGGATCTGGCCAAGGACGTTGCCGCCAAGCGGGGCGTCACCGAGAAGCAGGCCCTCGAGGTCATGGCTGGGCTCCTCGAGGGTATCGCGGAGGCGGCCGCCAAGGGTGAGGAGATATCGCTTCCCGGCTTCGGCAAATTCAAGGTGAAGGACACGCCCGAGCGCTCCGGGCGCAATCCGTCGACCGGCGAGGCGATCACGATCGCGGCGTCGAAGAAAATCACATTCACGCCGGCCAAGGCGCTTAAGGACCGACTGTAGGCTCGACAGCACCGGCCGGCGTCGCCCGGCCACGTGTTGGATGTTCACGAATTATTCGCTATCTAAGGCGTTGGAGAATGACAGGCGCGTGAACACTGCCAAATCTATGCGGCTGGCCCGGCAGGTGAAGGGGAGGTTCGGCACGTGGGCGGCCGTGCGTCAGGCCTCGCGCGTCGAGAACGGCGTATATGTGGTCGATCCAAGCGCTGGCGGTGACCGCGACAGCAAGGATGTAGCGGTTCCCGCCACGGCGTAACGGCCGTGACGTTCAGCTACTCGCTGTTCCTCGCACTGCTGCTGCTTTTCCTGGGGCTCTGCTTCTGGGCAGGGTGGCGCGTCGGCGAGCGCACCGATTTCCTCAGCCCAACCCCGGACCGGCCGAACTCTACGGTGACGCTGTTCATCGTGGTGTTCGGCACCATCGCAGGGCACCTTCTGGGAACCGGCTTCTTCGCCGCCCAGGCGGCATGGTGCCGGGCGACAAGCGTCTGTTTCGACCCCGGCTTCGATCCAAATATCTATCGCGCGCTCGCCCGCGGCGGCGCTGGGGCACGCGATGCGTCCGACCTCGCGCTGGAAATGTGGCTTTTCGCGATGCTCCTCATCGGAGCCGCGACGGGCTCGATCGCGCACTGGTTGGTGCAGCGGGAAGCAGTTAGCGGGAAGACCGACGCGATCGCGTTCGGCTGGCTCAACCCGGCCGTCCAAGCGGTCAAGAAGGGAGACTCGTTTGTCGTCGCCTATGTGCTGACAAAGACGAGCCACGAGTGCTTCACGATCGCATACGAGGGCACCGTCCAGCAGCTCGCGCTGGACGAGGAACAATCGATCAGGTTCCGATCTCGGACGCGCCCGGCAGCTTACGCGCCGGTTGATGGGGCAGGTCGGCGCGCGCATGCTGTTACTTGACGAGATCAACCATATGCTGGCCTGCACACCGCGCCAGCAACGCATTTTCCTGAACACGATCCGCTACTTCGCCAACGACCTGCGAATGCCATTGGTCTGCACGGGCAACCACGAGGCGAGGGCGGCGCTCTTGACGGACGCAGCGCTCGCCGATCGCTTCGATGCGATCGAGCTCGTGCGCTGGCGAGATGACGAAGCCTTTCGGCTGCTCTTGGTGACGCTGGCCGCCATCCTGCCGCTCCGAAATCCGTCGCCGCTCGCCGAGGACTTGTTCAGGGCCAGGCTGCTGGAGCTGACCGACGGGAATACCGGCCGTATTTTCCGGCTTGTTGAGAACCTCGCCGTTCGGGCGATCCGGCGGGGCGCGGAGATGATCGGTCCCGAAGACTTGGACGCCGATGATCTTGTCCTTCCCAGCGTCACCATGAAGGAGATCGCGAAACGACGAGGGCGGCCAGGGTCGGGCGCGGTGGGCACTGCATGAGCGATGGTAGTCGACGCATCCCCGCTGCCGGTCGCCCCGCGTCCGCATCCGGACGAGCTGATCTCGTCCTGGCTGGGCAGAACTGCGGCGGTCTACGACATGGAAGTGGAGGGGTTGCGTGCCAGCCTGCTGCGGAACGGCGACGTCGCTCCTGGCGGCGTGGACGTCGAACTCGATTCCGGCGAGCGGGATCGTATCGCTGAGGCGTTCGCATTGGCTCCGGAATGCGTGGCCGCGCTGGAACTCCGACGGGCTTGGCCGAACCTTGCCGTGGATTGGCTGCGCTGCACCGATCGGGCCAGACATGCCCTGGACCCTCTGCACTCTTGCTGGTGTCCCACTTGCCTTGAAGAAGGTCGAAAGGCAGGCGGGGCTTACCTTGATCGCGACACAGCTCTGCCGCTGGTCCTCTGTCATCGTCATTTGCGGTGGCGGTATGAAGGCTGCCGCAGCTGCGTGCCCACTCGCGGGCCGACCTTTGTGCACATCAACGGCGCGACCGAACTGATCTGCCCCGACTGCCGCAAGCTCCTTCACACCATTGTCCATCGTGTCCCCGCCAGCGAGTGGGCCAGCGACGATCGGCGCGGCGCCCGACAGTTCGAGATGCTGCTGGCATTTGAGAAATGCTTGCGAGCCGCCTGGCTCGGCCATCCGTCGCACTGGTTCGGGGTAGGCGAGGTCCAGCCGTCCGAGTTCCTGGCTCTGCTCGACGATCTGACAAAGGCGCTGCTCGCGCGCAATCTGGACCAAACCAGCTTGATCAACCGATATCAAAGCGAGTTCATCGGCGCTGTTCCGCATCACCGGCCTCGCAATTGGGCGGACGCTTCCTTCCCCAAGCTTTCACCGAGAATGAGGGCCAAGGTACTGTGCGCGGTGATCGCAATCATCTCGCGCGAGGAGATTAGCGTGCTGTTCTCCCTTTGGTACTGGACTAGGTCGTCGGGTTCCGAAGTCAAGACCCAGAAGCTCGAGTGGTTATTCGAGAACGCCACGACACGCGTGCAGGCCATGCTGATCCGAGGCAGCGAGCGGTGGCCGGCAGCCCTGCGGGAACGCATGCGCGTCCTGCATGAAGCATCAGGGATCGACGTCGATGATGTACTTGCACGCTTTGAGGCGATCCGGGCGGAGCTCGGCTTCACCAGCCTGATCAGGCGCCCCGGAGATCCAGGTTGGCGCGGCAGTCTGGCGGACCTTCCTGCCTGAGGACTCACGGCTGAAGCGGGACGGCGATCCCGGTCGGCAACGGGCGGAGCGACGGTTTGCCGCGGGTGGCTTCGCCGCTATGACATCGGCTCGGCAAACAGGGGAAGCGGACAGCATGAACACCAAGGATCTCGCCAAGCAGGTCGCCGACCAGCTCGGCACGACGGAGAAACAGGCGCGCGAGTTGCTCGACGCGGCGCTGAACGCGATCGGCCAGGCCGCCGCGGCTGGTGACGAAATCAACCTGCCGGGCTTCGGCAAGTTCAAGGTGAGAAATATGAGCGAGCGCAGCGGCCGCAATCCGGCCACGGGCGAGGCGATCACGATTGCGCCGTCGAAGAAGCTGACGTTCACGCCGGCCAAGGCGCTCAAGGATCGGCTCTGAGCGCTCGTGGCCGCGCACAATCGAAGGCCCGCTCCGAAACCGGCCAATTTGAAGGAGGCGCTCGAGCGCGTGCCCTGGGCGTCGCGCGGGCGTGATACGCCGATCTCCCGCCTCGCACGATCAATCGTACCCGTGGGCAACAAGGCGGGCGTGCCCAAGGGCGACCTCGCGCTCCATATCGCCATTCAAGACCCAGCCCATGTAGACTGGGTACTGGACATCCAAGGCACTGCCTTCCAGGTCGGCCGCGGCAAGCTATACACCTGCTGGCACGTCGTGGAAGCGCTCCGCATCAAGGAGCATGAGGCCTACCTCTGGGCGAACAGCCGGCTGAACGGCGTAGAGGCGCAACGGCCGTACCCGTTCGCGGCTGTCATGCGCTACTATGATCAGCGCTTTGAGGACGGCGGTCCGGGTATCGACGCCGGCATCCTGATCTGTCCTGCGACCGAGAGCAAGGAGGCGCCCTACGACGTGCCGCCGGTGAGATGGGGGGATTCGACGAAGGTTGGGGTGGGCGACCGGGTGCTGATCGGCGGCTTTCCGCTCGGCAAGGCGATGTTCTTCTCCAACTCGACGAACCGCGGCCTGGTGCAGCCGTCGTTCTTCGAGGGCATCGTCAGCGCTGTGATCCCGGCCATTCAGCGCGGCGAGACCAGGCTGTTCCAGATCAGCTCGGTGGCGCTTGGCGGGATCAGCGGGGGAGTCGTATGCGATCCGAGGACCGGGGCGGTGCTCGGCATGGTGACGAGCGGGCTCACCGTGGGCGAAATCAGCCTGCCGATCACCTATGCGCTTCCGAGCGAGGTGCTCCGGCCCTTTGCCGATGCAATCAGCTTCGACGTCGGCGACGGGGAACGATGGCGCTAGTCGGACTGGTGCCATGGACGCCGCTTGCGCGGCGGGAAGGGGAGGCGCATATCACTGTCATGGCGACCCGGTCCGATACGATCACCACCAAGGGCAGCAAGGCGGGCGTGCTCGGGCGCAGCGCAGCGACGGGCCGTTACGTTCTGGCGCCGGTGGCGACCAAGAAAGCGACCGTCTCTGACCAGCGTATCGCCGCGGCAGTGAAGAGCGTTTTGGCCAAGAAGAAGTAGCTTGCCGGCGGTCCAGACGTCGACGGACGACGTCTTTATCAATTGCCCGTTCGACGATGCCTTCGCGCCAACGTTCCGCGCGCTGATCTTCGCCATCCTAGTCTGCGGCTTTCGCCCGCGCTCGGCGCGCGAACTAGATGACGGTGGCCAGACCCGGATCGACAAGATCTTCGCGCTGATCGAGCAGTGCCGCTACGGCATCCATGACCTGTCACGCACCGAGCTGGACGCGGTCAACAACCTGCCGCGCTTTAACATGCCGCTCGAACTCGGGCTGTTCCTTGGCGCCAAGCGCTACGGCGGCAAACATCAGAAGGCCAAGCGTGTCTTGATCCTCGACGTGGAGCAGTTCCGATACCAGCGTTTCATCTCCGATCTGGCCGGTATGGACATCCATGGGCATGGCGGCGACCCGGCTCGTGCGCTCCGCGAGGCGCGTGATTGGCTCGCCAACGTATCGCGCCGCGAGCTGCCTAGCGCCGACCGCGTGCAGCGCGTCTATGAGGCGTTTCTAGCCGACTTGCCCGATCTGGCGGCCGTGCTAGAGTTCGATCCCGATCGGATCCCGTATGTCGACTTCGAGCGGATCGTCGGCCGCTGGTTGATCGAAGCGCCGGCCGCGATCGGGGCGGCGTAAGACACCTCAAAAGCCGTTACGCTCCCGGTCCGATAACATAGATTATGTTAAGCATCTGAGCGATATTTTCCGCGGGCTCCCGTCACTGCAGCGCCTCCGTCCAATCACTTCAGCCTGGAGCCACCGTCAGCATGCTCCTGTCGGGAAGGCTCTCAAGAAGGTCCGCTTCGGCTCGGTTCGGACCGCTTACGACGCTATTCACGCCTGCAACGCCGGTCCGAGCTTCCCGCATGCCTGCCCTGCCGCGCTGGTTCACGCAGCCCGCTCCTGCAAGCCGCAGGAGGTGCAGGCCGGGAGGTCGGCCATGAGCTCCAAACATTGATTGCGCTCTGATCGAGGAAGGACCGACGGAACAGAACGGAGCGACGAGATTAGAATCCCTCACCGTGCCTGAACGAGGCACGGCAGGACGAGGACGAACCTGATGAACGAGAACAACCTGAAGAAGCTGGTCGCGCAAGGATTGTCCGCGATGCGGGCCGGCAGCGACGTCGCCGCCAAGGCGACCGACGAGATCAACAACGACGCGCGCCACCCGGCGCTGCGATCCGCGCTCGAAGAGGGCAACCGGACTTCCCGCCAATGGGCGGACCGCATCCGTCGCGCCGCCGAGCAGGCGGGCCCGGCCGATCAGCAGGACAACCCTGTGCTCGAAGCGCATTACGAGGTGAGCCGCAGGATCCGCGAAGCGGCACCGGACGATGCCTCACGCGACCTCGGCATCATCGCCAGCGGGCAGCTCGCGCTTCATTACTGGATCGCTTCGTTCGGGACCATGGCCAATTACTGCCGGCAGACCGGCATGGACGATGCGGCGCGCGACATGAAGGCGTGCGCGGACGAGGCCAAGCAGGCCGACGAAAAGCACAGCCAGCTCGCCGAGCAGTTGCTGTCTGAAGGCTGAACCGGTGCCGGCCCGCCTTGCTACCGACGACTGGCCAACCGGCATGATCTTACAACAGGAGATAATTGGTGCTTGAGCAACGAAAGCTGGGCGACGGGCTGCGCGTATCTGCGCTGGGCCTCGGTTGCATGGGCATGTCCGAATTCTATGGGCAGGCCGACGAAGCCGAGGCGGTCGCGACCATTCAGCGCGCGATCGATCTCGGCGTGACGTTTCTGGACACCGCCGACATGTACGGGGTAGGCCGTAACGAGGAGTTGGTCGGGCGTGCGATCCGCGATCGCCGCGACGCGGTGGTTCTCGCCACCAAGTTCGGCAACGTTCGCGGCGAGGACGGCACCTTCAAGGGCGTGTGCGGGCGCCCGGATTACGTCCGCTCCGCCTGCGAGGCGAGCCTGCGACGGCTCGGCGTCGAGACGATCGACCTCTACTATCAGCACCGCGTCGACCCCGACACGCCGATCGAGGACACGGTGGGCGCGATGGCCGGGCTGGTCCGCGAGGGCAAGGTGCGCCACCTCGGCCTCTCCGAAGCGGCGCCCGCCACGGTCAGGCGCGCGCACGCCGTGCATCCGATCGCGGCGCTGCAGACCGAATATTCGCTGTGGAGCCGCGATCCCGAGGGCGAGATCCTCGACACGGTGCGCGAGCTCGGCATCGGCTTCGTGCCGTACAGCCCGCTCGGCCGCGGTTTCCTGACCGGCGCGATCCGGCGGGTGGAGGATCTCGCGCCTGACGACTATCGCCGGCACAGCCCCCGCTTCCAGGGCGAGAACTTCCAGCGCAATCTCGATCTCGTCGCGGCGGTCGAGGCGATGTCGCGGGAGAAGGGCTGCACCCCTTCCCAGCTGGCGCTCGCCTGGGTGCTGGCGCAGGGCGAAGACATCGTGCCGATCCCGGGCACCAAGCGCCGCGGCTACCTGGAGGAGAATGTCGGCGCGCTCGACGTGACGCTCACCCGAGGCGAACTGGAGCGGCTCGACCGCGCGGCGCCGAAGGGGGCAACGGCGGGCGAGCGCTACGCCGCGCCGCAGATGCAGGCGCTGAACCGATGAGCGGGAGCGACGGACACGGCCTTGCCGGCCGCGTCGCGATCGTGACGGGCGGCGGTCGCGGGCTGGGCCGCGCGATGACGCTCGGGCTGGCGCAGGCCGGCGTGCGGGTCGTCGCCACCGCCGCGCGCGAACTCGCCGAGGTCGAAGCGGTCGCACGGGAGGCAGAGCGGGCATGCGGCGACGATCGGGTGCGGCCGCTGCTCGCCGACGTGACGCGGGTGGAGGATTGTGCCGCAGTCGTGCGCGCGGCGCTCGTGCGCTTCGGCCGGCTCGACATCCTGGTCAACAATGCCGGGCGCGGCATGAAGTATGTGAGCGACACCTTCCTGACAGAACCGACCCGGTTTTGGGAGGTCGCCCCCGACACTTGGCGCATGGTGACCGACACCAACGTCAACGGCCCGTTCCTGATGGCGCGCGCCGCCGTCCCCGCCATGCTGGAGGCGGGATGGGGCCGAATCGTCAACATCTCGATGAACCGCGAGACGATGCGACGGCGCGGCTTCTCGCCCTACGGCCCGTCCAAGGCGGCGCTGGAATCGGAGACCGCGATCTGGGCGCAGGACCTTGCGGACAGCGGCATCACGGTGAACGCGCTCCTGCCGGGGGGCGCGACGCTGACCGGCATGATTCCCGAAGGACTGCCGGATAGTGCACGCGACGGACTGCTGTCGCCCGAGATCGTGGTGCCGCCCTTGCTCTGGCTCTGCTCTGACGCTGCCGCGGCGGTGACGGGTAAGCGCCTGGATGCCCGGCGGTGGATGGGAGAGCAGCCCGGAAGTCAGCGCACAACTGACACGCTGGAGGATGTAGGCTGTTAGGGCAGACCACAGGACATATCCGCTCGGCCAGCCGTGGTCTCTTCGTCCTTTTGTGCGATATCCCTAGCGACAGGTCTTCTGCTAACCGAGACGGTAAAGGACCTGAAATTGGCCGCACGAAGCCGGGATCAAGAGATCCCGGCCCACTCAGCCTACCAAACAGCGGTCGGCCGCACGCTTCGTCCGCCAGCTTTGCAGCAGCTCGATCTGTCTCTCGTGCACCTCGTCGATAACTGGTGGCTCGGCCTGACAGGTTGCACCGGCCGCCACGACCTGAGATTCCGTTTTGTATCCCTTATCGCTGTTCATGTGATCTAGGAGTGCGCGCAGCATCTGCCGCCCTCTTACCACGCGGCTCTTGATTGTGCCGACGGGAACCTGCTCGATTGTGGCTGTCTCCTCATAGCTCAATCCCTCGATCCCGATGAAATTGATGCACCGCTGCTGCTCAGGCGTCAGGCGCGGCCATAGACGGCGAACATCGCTCAGCGTCACAACGGATTCCTGGTTCGACGCCACCGGAATGTCGGCGAGTTCGGCGGTCTCGCTAACTTGTACCGTGCCTCGACGGCGTACCTGCGAAAGAAATGAGTTGCGAAGGATCCGGAAGGTCCACGCCTTCATATTTGTACCGGCTTCGAAGGATGCGCGGCTGCGCCAGGCTTTCAGCACGGTTTCCTGAACAAGGTCCTGTGCAGTATCGGGATTCCTGGCCAGCGATCGCGCATAGCGCGCCAGACTAGGCATAAGCGCGCTGAGCTCGGCACCGAAGTCCGACCAGCCCTCAGATGGCAGATGCGGCTCGTCAACCGTTTGTTCGGACACGCGGAACCCCTCGCTCAATCGAACCGGTCAGCTGCTTTGGTACCAACCGGTTTACTTTCGGAAAACGCCAAGCCGATTGGTTCGTTCCGCTCGTCGGAGATGAAATATCAGTAGCGAAACAATCGCGCGCGACTGGGTACATGAAAGGCTGACAACAAGAGGTCAGCGCCGCTGCCTGTTCGCGTACCAAGCGCAGCCGGCAAGGAGTATCGCAGAAGCCATCAGGATTGCTCCAACAACATCATGGTCGTGCTGGAGGATCGCGCCGGCGACCAGCAGGCCGGCGGACAGGACGTTGGGATCTGCGCCCCGGGGCAATGCCGGTGGTGAGGAGACGGCACCTTTCTGCAACTCGATCGGCAGCGCACCCGACCGCGCAACCCGCTCGGCGAAGGCCACCAGCTCGGGCGAGGCGGCGGCCAGACGGCCAAGGCTTGTCGCCAGCCGGCGTCCGCCACGCTTGAGGCCGGCCGGGCCGATCCGCTCCCGCAGCAGTTCGCGCGCGATCGGTGCGGCGCGCGCGGTGATGTCAAAGCCGGGATCGAGCCGTCGCACGAACCCTTCGGCGATCAGCAAGGTGCGCAGCAGCAGGGCGAGGTCCGGCGGCAGCGCCAGACGATAGGTTCGAAGCAGCGCGAACACGCGGCCGAAGATGTCGGCGAGCTCGATCTGCTGGAGTACCGCCCCGCGGAACTGGCCGATCAGCGCGTCGAGGTCGCGGGTCAGCGCCTGGCGATCGACATCGGTCTCGCCCGACCATTGCAGCAGTACGTCCGTCACCGATCGTGTGTCCTCACCCGCGATGGCAAGGACGAGCGTGACAACCTCGTTCCGCCGGGCGGGACTGAGCACGCCGACCGCCCCGAAGTCGATGAACGCCAACGACCCGTCGGCCAGAACAAAGACGTTGCCGGGATGGGGGTCCGCGTGGAACCGACCGTTGAAGATGATCATCCGCAGCACCGCATCGGCATATCTGCCGGCGACGTCAGCACCGCCCTCACCCGCCACGTCAAGAACCTCGCGGACGGGCATGCCGTCAAGCCGCTCCTGCACGTTGATCCGGCGGCCGACCTGATCCCAGTAGAAGGCCGGCGTCCGGACGCCG
>NZ_CAMLAC010000032.1 GCF_946477935.1 uncultured Sphingomonas sp.
CCGGTGCCGCCGACCCTTTGCCCCGCACCGCCCTCACCCTTCTCGGCGAACACCTCCCCGCCAACGGCCCCCGCACCGACTATCTGCGCGCCGAACTGCGCGACGGCCGCGCCTACGCCTCCACCATCCAGGACAGTTCGATGCTCCTGACCCTCGCCCGTTCCACCTGCCTGATCGTGCGCGAGCCGCATGCCCCCCCGGCGAGTGCAGGCGACTCGGCGGAAATCCTGCCCCTCGCTTGACGCAAGCCGGAACGTTCCTTATAAGTTCCACGTCTGTTCTGGACGGAGGTTCCGCGATGCTCACGCGCAAGCAGCACGAGCTGATCTGCTTCATCAATGATCGGTTGACGGAGACGGGTGTGTCCCCGTCGTTCGAGGAGATGAAGGACGCGCTGGACCTCAAGTCGAAGTCCGGTGTCCACCGCCTGATCTCCGCCCTGGAGGAACGGGATTTCATCCGCCGGCTGCCCAACCGTGCCCGCGCGCTGGAAGTGCTGCGCATGCCGGAGCGTCCGGTGGAGCCCAAGGCTCCTGCGGCACCTGCCACGCCCTCCGGCACCGCCACATCCGCCCCCGCCGGCCTGACCGCGGCCAACGACGTGCTGGAAATCCCGCTGCACGGCCGCATCGCCGCCGGCCTGCCGATCGAGGCGTTCGAAGGGTCCTCGACGCTGGCGGTTCCGGCCGCGCTGCTCGGCTCTGGCGAGCATTATGCGCTGGAGGTGTCGGGCGATTCGATGGTCGAGGCCGGGATTCTTGACGGGGACTATGCGCTGATCCGCCGTACCGAGACCGCGCGCGACGGGGAGATCGTGGTCGCGCTGATCGACGACAGCGAGGCGACGCTCAAATATTTCCGCCGCGAAGGCGCGATGGTGCGGCTCGATCCCGCCAACCGCTCCTATGACCCGCAACGTTATGCGCCTGCGCAGGTGCGCGTGCAGGGCAAGCTGTCCGGCCTTCTCCGCCGCTACGACTGATGGCCATCGCCGGGGGTGGGAACGATCCGCCGCCCCCGGGCGCTGTTGGCCGGAACGCCATCAGGAGAGAAGGCCATGGAAGACAACCGCGTATGGAGCTTCGAGGAAAGCCTCTGGACTGCCGACCATGAACATTACGCCGAGTCGATTGACGACGAGTGCCTGATGGTCGTCCCGCAGCCGCCCTATGTCGTCACCGGCGAACAGGCGGTCGAGACCGTCTCGAAGACCCCGCGCTGGACCAGGGTCGCTTTTTCCGACCAGCAGATCGCCCGCCCGCAGGAGGGACTGATCGTCATCGCCTATCACGTCCGCGCCGAGCGTGAAGACGAACAGCCTTACGAGGCCCACTGCACCAGCACCTACCGCCGCCTCGCACATGAAGAGTGGCGCGTGATCCAGCATCAGCAGACACCCCCGCTCGCCGCCAGCGTGGAGCAATAAGCGTCGTGGCCGTGGGGGGTTAGAGCATCGAGCCTTTAACATGACCCGTTCGTGCTGAGCGGAGTCGAAGCACAGCCCCAGCGCTTGGCCTTCGACTTCGCTCAGGCCGAACGGATGTGATGACGCAGGTTTAACGCACGACGCTTCAGATCCCCCCGGCGATGACCATCCGCCCCTCGGCCTCCAGCGCCGTGGTCAGATCCGCCAGACACCGGTCGACCAGCGCCGCATCCGGGCTGCGCACCACGAAATTGGCGCCCGTCCGCCCTTCGCGGAAGAAGGGATAGCTGCCGATCGACACGCCCTCATGGGCCTTTTCGGCGCCGCGCAGCAGGTCGGCGACCTCGCTTTCCGCCACCCAGCAACCGATCGTGCCCGACACCACCGGCCGGCCGCCTTCCAGCGTTCCCGTCAGCCGGTCCAGCATGCCCGCCGTGATGTGCGGCACGCCCGCCATGATGAAGATATTCTCCACGTGGATTCCGGGCGCCCCGGACACGCGGTTCTCGATCAGCGTCGCGCCGTCCGGCACCCGCGCCATCCGCGCCCGTGCCTCGGTCAGCCCGCCGCGTGTTTCGTAATAGGCCTCCAGCACCGCCATCGCTTGCGGATGATGCACCACATCCACCCCCAATGCCTCGGCGATCGCATCGACGGTGATGTCGTCATGCGTCGGCCCGATCCCGCCGGTGGTGAACAGGTAATCGTTGCGCATGCGCAGCGTATTCACCGCCTCCACGATCGCGTCGGTCCGGTCGCTCACCACCCGCACTTCGGCCAGCCGGATGCCCTGCACGTTCAGCCAGGTCGCGATCTGCGAAACGTTGCGGTCCTGCGTACGGCCCGACAGGATCTCGTCGCCGATGACGACCAGTGCCGCCGTCCAGATGCGTTCTTGGGTCATGGCCCTTGCCATAGCCTCGCAAAAGCGGCGCCGCCACGCTATATCGCGCGCCATGACCGACTATGTGACCGTCTCCCCCGATGCGCCCGAAGGCCGCACCGGCGCGATCAAGCTCCACGGCCCGGCCGCCTTTGCCGGCATGCACAAGGCAGGGCGGCTGGCCGCCGAAACGCTCGACATGCTGGTGCCGCACATGGTCCCCGGCGTGACGACCGCGGAGATCGACCGGCTGATCTACGACTTCGTCACCGCAAACGGCGGATACCCCGCGACGCTCGGCTATCGCGGCTATACCCACTCCACCTGCATCTCGATCAACCATGTCGTCTGCCACGGCATCCCGTCGGAAAAGCCGCTGAAATCGGGTGACATCGTCAATGTCGACGTCACGCCGATCGTCGATGGCTGGCATGGCGACACCAGCCGCATGTACCTGATCGGCGACGTGCCGCTAAAGGCGCGCCGCCTGGTCGAGATCACCTATGAATGCCTGATGCTCGGCATCGAGCAGGCGAAGCCCGGCAACCACATGGGCGATGTCGCCCACGCCATCCAGCGCCATGCCGAACGCCACCGCTACGGCGTGGTCCGCGATTTCTGCGGCCATGGCCTCGGCCAGCTCTTCCACGACGCGCCCGAGGTCGTCCATGTCGGCCGCCCCGGCACCGGCCCGGAACTGCGCCCCGGCATGATCTTCACCATCGAACCGATGATCAACATCGGCCGTCCCGACGTGAAGCTGCTCGACGACGGCTGGACCGCGGTGACGCGCGACCGCTCGCTGTCCGCCCAGTTCGAACATTCGATCGGCATCACGGAGGAAGGATGCGAGATCTTCACCCTTTCTCCCGCCGGTCACACCATGCCGCCCTACCTGTAATAACCCTCTCCCCACGGGGAGAGGGACTTACCCTCTAATCAAACCCCCGCCCGAACACCGACCACCCGGTCCGCCGGGCGATCATCTCCAGCGCGCGTACGCCCAGGATGCTGTTGCCATGCTGGTCGAGATTGCGGGACCACACCGCAATCGCCGCAGTATCCGGCACGATCGCCAGGATGCCGCCGCCTACCCCGCTCTTGGCCGGCAGACCGACGCGGAGCGCAAAGTCGCCTGATCCGTCATAATGCCCGCACGTCATCATCAGCGCGAGCACCTTGCGCATCCGCTGCGCCTGTCCATCGGCATCCTCGTCATCCCGCACCCGCGCGTCACGCGCCAGGAACAGTCCCGCCCGCGCCAGCCCCGCACAGTCCAGTGAAATCGCGCATTGCCGGACATAGGCCTCCATGACGTCATCCGGCTCCGACTTCAGATTGCCGTGATGCCGCATGAAACTCATCATCGCGCGGTTCAGGTCGCCGCCCTCCTGCTCGCTCGCCAGCACCTCCTCGTCCAGCGGTACCGCATCCACCCCAAGCTGCCGCGCGACCAGCGTCTCGGCCCGCTCGACATCGCAGTCGACCAGCATGTCCACCACCACCAGCGCGCCGGCATTGACGAAAGGGTTGCGCGGCAATCCCTTCGTTCGCTCCAGGTCAACGATCGAATTGAACGGATCCCCCGAGGGCTCGCGCCCGACCCGCTCGAACACCCGGTCCTCGATCGCACACAGCGCGCGCTCCAACGCGAAGACCTTGGCGATGCTCTGGATCGGGAAGCGCGTGTCCGCCGCCCCGGCGGTCAGCACCGCGCCATCCAGCGTCGCGATCGCCACCCCGAACGGGCCGGGCTCGGCACTTTCGTCCTTGGCATCCGCCGACGCCTCGATCTCGGCGGCATCGCGCGTGATCTCGTCGGCAACTTCGCGCAGCATCTCGTTCAACCCGTCGCGCAATCATCGTCTCCTGCCTGACCATGCTTCTCAACCAGCGACGCGACCTGCCGGGTCCAACAATCATCCCCCCCGCTGTCCTACAGGGCCGGCTTCGGCTATCCTCCCGCCATGTCCCGAACCGCCCAATTCCCTCCTGTTGCGATTGCAACAATAGTAAGTGGACACGCGCCCGGGGGCAGTAGTGTCCACTTCCGCGAAATCTGCACCTCGCGCCGGGGTGACGAACGGCCACGGCCTCGTTAAAGGCGCGCTCCATGACTGAGATCACTGCAGAGATCGTCGCCGAACACGGCCTGTCCCCCGAGGAATATGAGCGCGTCCTCCACGCGCTCGGCCGAGAGCCCAACCTTGTCGAACTCGGCATCTTCTCGGTCATGTGGTCCGAGCATTGCAGCTACAAGTCCAGCCGCATCCACCTGAAGAAGCTGCCGACCGAAGGTCCGCAGGTCATTTGCGGCCCCGGCGAGAATGCCGGCGTGATCGATATCGGTGACGGTCAGGCCGCGATCTTCAAGATGGAGAGCCACAACCACCCCTCCTATATCGAGCCCTATCAGGGCGCGGCGACGGGCGTCGGCGGCATCCTGCGCGACGTGTTCACCATGGGCGCGCGGCCGGTCGCGAACCTCAACGCGCTGCGCTTCGGCCGTCCCGACCACCCCAAGATGCGCCACCTGATCGCCGGCGTCGTCCACGGCATCGGCGGCTATGGCAACTGCGTCGGCGTGCCGACGGTCGGCGGAGAGGTGAACTTCCACCCCGCCTATGACGGCAATATCCTCGTCAACGCGATGACGGTGGGCGTCGCGGATACGGACAAGATCTTCTATTCGGCCGCCAGCGGCATCGGCAATCCGATCGTCTATGTCGGGTCGAAGACCGGGCGCGACGGCATTCACGGCGCCACCATGGCCTCGGCCGATTTCGGCGAGGATGCCGATGCCAAGCGCCCGACCGTGCAGGTCGGCGATCCCTTCACCGAAAAGCTGCTGATCGAGGCATGCCTGGAACTGATGGCGTCGGATGCGATCGTCGCGATCCAGGACATGGGCGCCGCCGGCCTCACCTCGTCCTCGGTCGAGATGGCGTCGAAGGGTGGCGTCGGCATCGAACTCATCATGGACGACGTGCCCCAGCGCGAAGAGGGCATGACCGCCTACGAGATGATGCTGTCGGAAAGCCAGGAGCGCATGCTCATGGTGCTGAAGCCCGGCCGCGAGGATTTCGCCGAGGCGATCTTCCGCAAGTGGGAACTCGACTTCGCCGTTATCGGCCACGTCACCGACACCGGTCACATGGTGCTGCGCCACAAGGGCGAGGTGGTGTGCGACATCCCGCTCGCCCCGCTCGCCGACGATGCGCCGCTCTATGACCGCCCGCACGTCCCCACCCCCAGGCTGCCCGAACTGACCGGCGTGCCGAGTTGCAAGGACCCGGCGGCCGACCTGCTGACCCTGATGGGTTCGCCCGACATCGCCTCGCGCCGCTGGATCTGGGAGCAGTATGACCATATGGTCGGCGCCAACACCGTGCAGCGCCCCGGTGGCGACGCCGCAGTGGTGCGCGTCCACGAGACGAGCAAGGCGCTCGCGATGACCACCGACTGCACGCCCCGCTACTGCTTCGCCGACCCAGTCGAGGGCGGGAAGCAGGCCGTGGCCGAGGCATGGCGCAACCTGACCGCAGTCGGCGCGACACCGCTCGCCATCACCAACTGCCTCAACTTCGCCAATCCGCAGCGGCCGGAGATCATGGGCCAGATCGTCGGCTGTCTCGACGGCATGGCGCAGGCGTGCCGCGCGCTCGACTTCCCGATCGTGTCGGGCAACGTCTCGCTCTACAACGAATCGAAGGCGACCGGCGGCGGCTCGGCGATCCTCCCCACCCCCGCGATCGGTGGCGTCGGTCTGCTCCAGAACTGGGAACAGTCCGCGACGATCGCATTCAAGGGCAGCGGCGACGTCATCGTCCTGATCGGCACCCCCAAGGGTGAACTCGGCCAGTCGCTCTGGGTGCGCGAGATCCACGGCCTGGGTGGCAAGGATGCCGGTCCGCCCCCAACAGTCGATCTCGCCGAGGAGCGCAAGGTGGGCGACGTGGTCCGCACCGGCATCCTCGCCGGCCACCTGACGGCCGTCCATGACGTGTCCGATGGCGGCCTCGCCGTCACGCTCGCCGAAATGGCGCTTGCCGGCAACATCGGCGCGCTCATCCAGTTGCCCGAGCGCGGCGAGGCCTGCCGCCAGCTCTTCGCCGAGGATCAGGGCCTCTACGTCGCGACCATCGACGACGCCGCGCTGCTCGACTTCCTCACCGCCGCACATGCCGCCGGTGTCGAGGTCGAACGCATCGGCCGCACCGCCGGCACCCGCCTGATCTTCGAGCGTGAGGACGGCGACTTCGTCGTCAAGCTGGACGACCTGCGCGCCGCGCACGAAGGCTTCTTCCCCAGGCTGATGGGTGCAGACGCCGCCTTGGCCTGATACGGAACCGGGGGCGGCTCAAGCCGTCCCCGTCTCCTCCACCTTGCGCGCATCGCGGCGCAGCACCGCGTACCCCACCGCCGCCGACACCAGCGAGGCGATCAGCACGCCCAGCGAGGCCGTCTCCCGCATCTGGCCGTCCCCGAACGCCAGCCCGGCAATGAACAGCGAGATGGTGAAGCCGATTCCCGCCAGCGCGCCGATCGCCGCCACCATCGGCCACGTCACCTTGTCCGGCCGCTCGGCAAAGCCCAGCAGCGACGCGATCCAGGTGAAGCTCATGAAGCCCAGCGGCTTGCCGACCGCCAACCCCGCCACGATGCCCAGCACCAACGGCGAGGTCGCCGCGCCCAGCAGCTCGGCGGAGAAATGGATGCGGACATTGGACAGCGCGAACAGCGGCAGCACGACATAGGTCACCCACGGCGTCAGCGTCTCGATCACCCGGCCGCTGGTCACGTTGGTCGCGCTCGTCATCTCCTGCAGATAGCCCAGCCGGTCCTCGGCCTTTTGTTGCGCCTCCATCGCCTCGTCCTGATCGTCGCTTTCCTCGGCGGTACGATGCGCCTTCTGGAACTCGTCGATGCGCCGCTGCACGCGGCTGGCGAACTTGGCCTGATCCAGCCGCGGCGTCACCGGCACGGTCAGCCCGATCAGCACGCCCGCGATCGTCGCATGCACGCCCGATTCGAACACACCACCCCACAACACCATCGCCAGCGCGACATACGGCACCGACGAGACCCAGCCGAGCCGCCGCAACCCGATGATCCCGGCCAGCGCCCCCGCCGCCACGATCAGCCCGCGCCAGTCGATCGCCTCGGTATAGGCAAAGGCAATCACCAGCAGCCCGCCGACATCGTCCACCGCCGCAAAGGCGAGCATCAGCGCGCGGACGCCGGCCGGCAGCCGGTCGGAGAACAGGGCGATCAGCGCCAGCCCGAACGCGGTGTCCATCGTCACCACCGTGCCCCAGCCGACCGCCTCCGGCCGGCCATGGGTGATCGCCAGAAACAGCAGCACCGGCACCACCATGCCGCCGATCGCGCCGGCCAGCGGAAACGCCGCCGTGCGCCACCGCGACAGGGCACCACCGACGATCTCGCGCTTCACATCGGCCCCGATGATGACAAAGAACAGCGGCAGCAGCGCATGGTCGATCCACTCGGCCAGCGAATGCGACACGCCACTCCCGCCAAAGGCCAGCGTGACATCGGTGTCCCAGAAATTCTCGAACGTACCGGCAAAGGCGGTGTTGGTGCAGATCAGCGCGATCAGCGTCGCGACCGCCAGCGGCCCGCCCGTCACCTCGTGCCCGGCGAAGAACGGTCCCACTTTGTGCAGGAACGCCGCCGCCGCCGGTGAATGATGCGCCCGAGCGGTGGTGCGCCCGGTCATGCGAGGAGACAATCCCATGGCAACCGAATGCCTTGGACGGGCATAGAGTTGCATGCGCCGCTCTGCCATGAAGGTGCGATGCCGGATCCCAGCACCACCAATCGATTATTATCGCTGGATGTGATCCGCGGCGTCGCCGTCATGGGCATACTGGTCGCCAACCTGGCCGCCTTCGGTCTGCCGGAGGCCGCCTATTTCGCGCCGCTGGCCTGGGGCGGCACCGCGCCTGCCGATCTTTTCGCCTGGTTCATCACCTTCGTTTTCATCGAGGGCAAGATGCGCGGCCTGTTCTCCTTCCTGTTCGGTGCCTCGATCCTGATCGTCACCGACGCAGCCGAGCGCCACGGAGACAACGCCGCCGCCACCCACTACCGCCGCATGGCGACGCTCTTCGTGATCGGCTGCGCGCATCTCTACCTCGTCTGGCTGGGCGATATCCTGGCGCATTACGCCCTGGTCGGTGCCATCGCCTTCCTGTTCGCATGGCTGTCGGTTCGCTGGCTGATCGCCGCCGCGCTGCTGCTGCTGGCCTATGCCACGATATCCAGCGCCTTGGGTGCCGTCATCCTGTTCGACAGCGCGGCGCAGGACAGCCCATATGCGATCGCCATCTGGAACAGCTTCGCCATCGGTTTCGGCGTGCCGCCGCGCGCCGACATGCTGGGCCAGATCGCCGCGATGCGTGGGTCATGGATCGATGCGATCGCGTGGCGCTGGCACCATGCCGCGGACCCGCTGACCGTGCTGCCGGTACTTGCCCCCGAAACGCTCAGCGCCATGCTGCTCGGCATGGCCGGCTATCGCAGCGGCTTTCTTTGCGGGGCATGGCACCGCGCCCGCTATCGCCGCTGGGCGCTGTTCTGCCTCGGCGTGGCACTTCCCGCCTATGCGATGCTCGGCATGGTCACGTTGCGCCACGGCTTTGCGATGCAATGGGTCTATCTCAACGCCATGGTTCTGGCAGAGCCGCTGCGCACGCTGGGCTTTATCGGCTATGCCGCATTGCTGATGCTGGCCTTGCGCCCCGGCGGACCGCTCACCCTTCGCCTCGCCGCGGTCGGCCGCACCGCCTTTTCCAACTATCTCGGCACCAGCCTGCTGATGGTCGCCATCTTCAACGGCCTGTCCCTGTTCGGCGCCTTGTCACGGGCACAGCTCTATCTGCTCGTCCCGCCCGCCTGGGGTCTGATGCTGCTCTGGTCGAAACCGTGGTGCGACCGCTTTCATCACGGCCCCTTCGAATGGCTGTGGCGCAGCGCTGCGCGGGGGCGTTGGCAACCCCTGCGCCGGGTCAGCGCGTAACCCGGCGTCCGAACCCGCCGCCCGTCATCGGCCGGCGCGGCACGACCGGACTGGCCTCGCGCTCCAGCAGCGTCAGCGTGTCCTCGAATACCCGGCGCAACCGGGCGACATGCTCCAGCGCCTCGTCCGGCGTATCCTGCTGCTCGACACTGTCGCGCGCGATCCCCTCGATCGTCTCCGCCAGCGTCGCCAGCGGCTCCGCCCCGAACTGCCGCGCCTCGCCCTTCAGCGTGTGCGCCGGGATCACCATCGCCGCCGCGCTCGCACTGCGCATCGCGCCCTCGATCGCGGACACGGACTTGTACCCGTCCTCCCGGAAATAGCCCAGGATCCGCACAAAGCCCTCGCCCAGCTCCCCGCGCGCCTGTTGATAGGCGTGCCAGTCCACCAACGTGCTACCCTCGAACGACACAACAGCCCCTTTCGCGCGCGCCCGGCGCCCAGATCGGACACCCTGATCGCATCATCGGGTAAACAGTCGGTAACGGACAGCCGGGAAATTCCCTGTCCGGCGAAGGATATGCTGCTCAGCGATCCTTGTCGTACGGGTTTTTGGGCGCACGCAGCGTCAGGCGGATCGGTACGGCCCCGAAATCCAGGTCGCGCCGCATCGAATTGACCAGATACCGCTCGTAGCTCGCCGGCAACTGATCGACCCGCGTGCCGAAGATCACGAAGCTCGGCGGCCGCGTCTTTACCTGGGTCACGTAGCGCATCTTGATCCGCTTGCCGCCGGGGGCGGGCGGCGGGTTCGCCTCGATCGCGCGCTCGAACCAGCGGTTCAGCTCGCCGGTGCCCACGCGCCGCGACCAGGCCGCACGCGTCTCGAACGCCACCTGCAACAACGTATCCAGCCCCTTGCCGGTCGCCGCCGACACCGTCAGCAGCGGCACGCCCTTCACCTGGCTCAGCCCGTCTTCCAGCGCCTTCTTCACCCCGTTGAACAGCGAGGACGGCCCCTCGGCCACGTCCCACTTGTTCATCGCGATGACGAGCGCGCGTCCCTCTTCCAGCACCCGGTCGGCAATGCGCAGATCCTGCGCCTCCAGCCCCAGCGTTGCATCGAGCAGCAGCACCACCACCTCGGCGAAATCCACCGCGCGCAGCGCATCGGCTACCGACAGCTTTTCCAGCTTGTCCTGCACCTTGGCGCGCTTGCGCATGCCTGCGGTGTCGATCAGCCGCACCTGCCGCTCAGCACCCTTGCTGTCGGTCCAGGTCCAGTCGATCGCGATCGAATCGCGCGTGATCCCGGCTTCCGGGCCGGTGATCAGCCGGTCCTGTCCCAGAAAACGGTTGACCAGCGTCGACTTGCCCGCGTTCGGCCGCCCGACGATCGCCAGCTTCAGGATGGCATCGGGGCTTTCGTCATCCTCCTCGGGCTCGTCCACCTCTTCGCGGTCGATATAGGGCAGCAGCGCCTCGAACAGGTCGCCGATACCCTCGCCATGCTCGGCCGAGAGTTGCACCGGATCGCCGAAACCCAGCGCCAGCGCCTCCAGCACGCCCTGTTCCGCCGCGCGGCCCTCCGCCTTGTTCACCGTCAGCACGATCGGCGTGTTCGATCCGCGCAGCCAGCGGGCGATCTCCTCGTCCAGCGGCACCACGCCGGCGCGGCCATCGACCACGAACAGCGCGACATCGGCATCCGCCACCGCCGCCTCGGTCTGCCGCCGCATCCGGCCGGGCAGTGTGTTGGGATCCTCGTCCTCGTAACCCGCCGTATCGATGATGCGGAAATCCAGGCCGAGCAGATGCGCATCGCCTTCGCGGCGATCGCGGGTCACGCCGGGACGGTCATCGACCAGTGCCAGCTTCTTGCCGACCAGACGGTTGAACAGCGTCGACTTGCCGACATTGGGGCGGCCGACGATCGCGACCACGGGGAGTTTAGCCATGCCAGCGCGTTAGCGAAGCGCGAGCGTTTCGTCACGCCCGCGCTTTCGCCCTCAAAACATAATGAAAGGGCGGCCGTCACCGATAGGCGACGATATGCCCCTTCACATCCAGCGTATAGAGCGTCGAATTGGCGACGATCGGCGGCAGCGTGAACTGCGTCTTCGCCTCGATCGTCGTCTGCACCGCGCCATCGCCGGGATTGGCGTAGACGATCTCGCCCTCGCTATTGGTCAGGATCAGGCAGTTGCCCGCCAGCACCGGACCGAACCAGGTGATCGCACCCGACTTCTTCTTTTCGTTGCGGAAGCGCGGCAGTTGCGAGATCCAGCGCACCTTGCCGCTGGCCCGCGACAGCGCGACCAGCCGGGCATCGTCAGTGACCATGAACAGCCACTCGCCAGCGATCCACGGCGTCTCGATGCCCGCGAAATTCTGCTCCCACAGCCGCTGACCGGTGGACAGCTCCAGCGCGACCATGCGCCCGCCCTGCCCCACCGCGTAGACGCGGCCTTCGTCGATCACCGGCGCCGCGTCGATATCCGACAGGCTGGACACCGAGGTCGAGATGGTGGTGCGCGACAGGGCATCCTGCCAAAGCACGCGGCCATTCTCGTAACGATAGGCGTTCAGTTCGCCGCTGGAGAAGCCGACCACCACCGAACCCTGGCTTGCTGCCGGAGCCGCCACGCCGAACACGCCCTGCGTCTCCAGCGTGCCCTGCTGCGCCCATTGCACCTTGCCGTCGGCCTGGCTGATCGCGAACAACTGGTTGTCCTGCGACAGCACGTAAACGACGCCATTGGCCACCGTCGGCGCACCGCGCAAGGGACCGCCGGGCTTTGCCCGCCACTGGATCGCACCATCCGCGGCGTTCACCGCCACCACGTCACCCAGGCCATCGGTCGCATAGACCCGGCCGTCGTCAAAGCTGGCGCCGCCGCCGAACCGCGCCGGACGATTGGCATCGCCCTCGGTCAGCTTGGCGGTCCAGAGGGGGGCGCCCGTGTCCGCGGCAAAGGCGTGCAGCACGGCTTCCACGTCCACCACGAACAGCTTGCCGTCCGCCACCACCGGCGCCGCGGCCAGCGGCTCGCGCACCGATCCGCCGTTGATGGTCGCTTCCCACAGCCGCGCCGGCTGCTCGCCCAGCGCCAGTTGCCCCATCGACTTGGCCGCATTGCCACCCGGCTGCGCCCAGGCATCGTTGGCCACGGGTGCGGGCAACGTCACCTGTACGTCGGCGATCGTGCGATCGGCCTCAGCCCCGGATTCGGATGCCAGGATCGGCACGCGATTGCCCACCGTGGGCGTCTTCTTCGGCGCACCCTTGAAGATGCCGCATGCACTCAAGGCCATGAGCGCCGCCAGCATCACGGGCGTCCGGAACTGCTTCGTCATTGCGTCTTGGTGTCCTCGTTACGGGTAACGGCGTCCACGCCCAATACACCGGCCATCTGAACCGCACGTTGCCGCAGCGTGTCGGGAACGTCCTTGTCCTGGGCGATCTGCCCGAACATGCGGCCTGCCTGGTCACGGCGGTTCATGCGCAGATGGGCCACCGCCACCATCTCGCCCGCGCTGCCGAAATAGGGGTTGCCGGGCACCGCGATCGCGCGCAGCCGCTCCACCACCACCTGCGGCTTCAGCGTGTCATATTCCGCCGCCGTCTGGCGGATCAGCGCCAGGTCGCGAAACGGCTGGGCCAGCGAAGCATCGGCGGCGACCGCGGCGAACTTGGCCGCCGCACCCTTCAGGTCGTCCTTCTGCAGCAGGATGTCGGCCTGGGTGAACTGCGCAAGCGCGCGATATCCGTCGCGGTCGGAGGTGGCGAGCGGTGCCAGCTTGGCACTGGCGCCCTTCACATCGGCTGCGGCCAGCGCGTCATAGGCAGCCTGCAGCTGCTCGCCCTCGGCACCCGCCGCCTCGCGCTGGCGGTGCTGCCAGAACAGATAGGCGCCGAACAACGCCAGACCGACCACGATCGCGCCGATCACCCACAGGCCCCAGCGCGTCCAGAAGCTGGTCATCTGATCGCGACGCAGCTCGTCGTCCACCTCACGCATGAAGGCTTCTTGGGATTGGGGCGTTAGGGCCAAGACGGGCTCCAGAGAAGAAACGGATCGATGAAGCCGCGACCTTTAGCCGCGCCCGCGCTCAAACGGAAGCGTATCGATCCTGCGGCGTTCGTGGCGTGCGTCAGTCCTTGGGCGCGTAAAGCTGTTCCGCGCCGGGAAAGGCACGCGACCGGACCTCGCCCGCATAGGCTTCCGCCGCGGCCGAGATCCGCACGCCCAGATCGTCATACCGCTTCACGAAGCGCGCAGTGCGCTCGAACATCCCCAGCATGTCGTCCACCACCAGCACCTGCCCGTCGCACCGGGCAGAGGCACCGATGCCGATCGTCGGGCACGTCACCGCTTGCGTGATCGCCACCGCGATCGGCTCCACCACCCCCTCGATCACCACGGCGAACGCCCCTGCCTCCGCCACCGCCCGCGCATCCGCGACGATCTTGGCGGCTTCCTCCGGCGTCCGCCCGCGCGCACCATATCCGCCCAGGACGTTCACCGCCTGCGGCGTCAGCCCGACATGCCCCATCACCGGCACCCCGCGCTCCACCAGGAAGCGGACCGTCGGCGCCATCGCCTCGCCCCCCTCCAGCTTCACCGCTGCCGCACCCGTCTCCTTCAACAGCCGCGCCGCACTGGCAAAGGCCTGCTCCGGACTCGCCTCATAGCTCCCGAACGGCATATCGATGACCACCAGCGCATGATAGCTGCCCCGCACCACCGCCGCGCCGTGCGCCACCATCATGTCCAGCGTCACCGGCACGGTCGATGGCAGGCCGTAGATCACCTGCGCCAGACTGTCGCCGACCAGCAGCATGTCGCAATGCGGGTCCAGCAACTGCGCGGTTCGTGCGGTATAGGCGGTCAGCATCACCAGCGGCTCGCCGCCCTTGCGCCGGATGATCGCGGGCACCGTCATCCGCTTCATCGGCACGGGCGTCGGGGTGGCGCGACTCGTCGCGGTGTCGAGGGTATAGGTCGTGGACATCGCCACCGCTTAGCGCGCCGCGCCCGCCACCTCCACCCGGTCAGCCGAAGATCGCGGCGTAACGCTCCGGCTTGAACCCGGCCTCCAGCACATCGCCGTGTACCAGCATCGGTCGCTTGATCATGGAGGGTTGCGCCACCATCAGCGCCACCGCCTTGTCCGCGTCCAGATCCTGCCGCGCCGCCTCGGGCAGCTTGCGGAACGTCGTGCCCGCCCGGTTCAGCACCGTCTCCCACCCCAGCCGGTCGACCCAGCCGCGCAGGCGGGCCGCGTCGATGCCGACCGCCTTGTAATCATGGAAGTCATAGGCGACGCCCGCCGCGTCCAGCCAGGCCCTCGCCTTCTTCATCGTGTCACAGGCCTTGATCCCGTAAAGCTGCGTCATCGTCACTCCATGCCTTGCATTCACCGCACTCTGTAGCCCCGCATCGGGTCGTTTCGGGAACAAAGAAATTGGCCGACGATTATCCCCCTCTGACTCGTATCAGTCGTTCCACAAATGGGGTGAACCATAATGAAGAAAATGATCGTTCTCGGCGTCGCTGCCGGCCTCGTCTCGCTCGCTGCGTGCAACTCCACCCCGCGTGAACAGGCCGCCGAGAATATCGAGGCGAATGCCGAGGCGCTGGCCGACAATCTCGAAGAGGCGGCGGACAACGCCACCACCGAGGCCGGCGAGGATCGCCTTGAGAACCAGGCCGATGCGGTTCGCGAGATGGGCGACAACCGTGCGGCCGACATGCGCAACAACGATCCCGACACCAATCTGTCGAACGGCATCTGATTTCAGCGGACAGACCGAGTTGCTCCCAAGCGCAAATCGGACTGGAGGGGCGTTCAAGGCGACTTGGACGCCCTTTTCCGTTGCGGGACGATGGCTGGCGCGCGGCGCGCGCGTGTCATAACGCCTCGCCGTCCAAGCTCCTGGCGCCATATCCTTCCCGTACCATTCGTGGATAATACCGATGACCGCCCACCCCTTCTACGCGATCCACCGGCACGGCATGGTCCGCGTCGCCGCCGCCACGCCGGTCGCCACCGCCGGCGATCCGCGCGCCAATGCGGATGCCGCGCTGCTGCTCGCCCGGCAGGCAGACGCGGAAGGGGTCGATCTCGTCGTCTATCCCGAACTCAACCTCACCTCCTACGCGATCGACGACCTCCACCTGCAAAGCGCACAGCACCGCGCGACGCTCGCCGCACTGGCGCAGGTGGTGGCGGGCAGCGCCGATCTCGCCCCCCTCCTCCTCATGGGCGCCGCCCTCCCCCGCAACGGCCGCCTCTACAATTGCGCGGTCGCGATCAGCCGCGGACGCATTCTGGGTGTGATCCCCAAGACCTTCCTGCCCAACTACCGCGAATATTACGAGAAACGCTGGTTCGCCAGCGGGGCGGGGCTGACCGGCCTGACCATCGATCTGGGCGATATCGGGGCCGATATCCCGTTCGGCACCGACCTGCTGTTCGCCGCGACCGATCTCCCCGGTTTCATCGTCCATGCCGAAATCTGCGAGGATTACTGGGCGCCGAACCCGCCCTCCACCGCCGGCGCGCTGGCCGGCGCGCTCATCTGCGCCAACCTGTCCGCGTCCAACATCGTCATCGGCAAGGCCCGCGAGCGCGCGCTGCTTTCCGCGGCACAGTCCGCCCGCGCGGTGTGCGCCTATGTCTATTCGGCCGCCGGCATTGGTGAGAGCACCACCGACCTCGCCTGGGACGGTCAGGGCATGATCTACGAGCTTGGCGAAATGCTCGCCTCGTCGCAGCGTTTCGTCCACGCCCCCACTCTCACCACCGCCGATATCGATGTCGAGCGGATCGCGCAGGAACGCCTGCGCTTCGGCACCTTCAACGACGCCGCACGCGAGGCGGGGCATCCGGAAACCCGCTTCCGCCGCATCGGCTTCGACCATCGGCCGCACCGTGCCGACATGGGGCTGGTGCGCGCCGTCCGCCGCTTCCCCTTCGTCCCCAACGATCCCGACAAGCGCGACGCGGACTGCTACGAGGCGTTCAACATCCAGGTCGAGGCGCTGGTCAAGCGCCTGTCCGCCGCCCGCGCCGAAACGCTGGTCATGGGCGTGTCGGGCGGGCTCGACTCGACGCACGCGCTGATCGTCGCGGCCAAGGCGATGGACCGGCTGGAAAAGCCGCGCTCCGCGATCCTCGGCTTCACCATGCCCGGCTTTGCGACCGGCGAGGGCACCAAAGCCAAGGCATGGAGCCTGATGCGCGCGCTGGGCATCACCGCGGACGAGATCGATATCCGTCCCGCCGCGCGCCAGATGCTTGCCGATATGGGCCACCCCTTTGCGCAAGGGGAGCCGGTCTATGACGTGACGTTCGAGAACGTCCAGGCGGGCCTGCGCACCGATTATCTGTTCCGCCTCGCCAACCAGCGCGGCGGGCTTGTTCTGGGCACCGGTGACCTGTCCGAACTGGCGCTCGGCTGGTGTACCTATGGTGTCGGCGACCAGATGAGCCACTATGCCGTCAATGCCGGCGTGCCCAAGACGCTCATCCAGTTCCTGATCCGCTGGTGCATCCGCACCGGCCAGTATGACGCCGAAACCGATCAGGTGCTCACCGAAATCCTGGCGCAGGAGATTTCGCCCGAACTGGTCCCGGCCGATGAGAGCGGCGCGCTGCAATCCACCGAATCGATGATCGGCCCCTACGCGCTCAACGATTTCTTCGCGCACTACATCATCCGCCACGGGCTGGCCCCGTCCAAGATCGCGTTTCTCGCCTGGCACGCCTGGCGCGACGCGGAGGCGGGACGCTGGCCCGCGGACTTCCCCGCCGACGCCCGCGTCGCCTACGACCTCGCCACCATCCGCCACTGGCTGGAGCGCTTCCTCGTCCGCTTCTTCCGCACCAGCCAGTTCAAACGCTCCGCCCTCCCCAACGGCCCCAAGGTCTCCGCCGGCGGCGCGCTGTCCCCGCGCGGCGACTGGCGCGCACCCTCCGACGGCGTCGCCGAACCCTGGCTGCAGGAACTCGTCGCAAACATGCCCTGAACGCCGCACACAATATTGCCAAATCGGCCTCATAGGCGCATTATGACCGGCCTATGACAGTGCCTCCACCGGATGGATCGCGCGATCGCCGGATCGAGGACCCATCGAACCTTTGGATAATCCATCCCGCGGGGCGGCGGCTCCTGCCGTTCGCGCTGCGGGCGGGTGTGTCGGCGAACAGCGTGTCGATCGCCGGCCTGTGCCTGGGCACCGCCGCCGCGCTCGCCTACGCCCAGTATGAGCGGCCGGCTTTCGCGATCCTCGGCCTGGTGCTGTCGGTCGGCTGGCTGATCGCGGACGGGCTGGACGGCATGGTCGCCCGCGCCACGCGCACGTCGAGCGCCTTTGGCCGCTTCCTGGACGGGCTGTGCGACCACGGCGTCTTCACCCTCCTCTATGTCGCGCTCGCCGCCTCGCTGGGCACGGGCGAGGGCTGGGTACTGGCCGTCACCGCCGGCGCGGCGCACGCGGTACAGTCCAGCCTGTACGAAGGCGAACGCACCCGCTTCCATCGCCGCGCGCGCGGGGTCGGGCTCACCGCCCTTCCCCACCCGACCGGCGGGCCGCTCGTCCGCCTCTACGACCATGTCGCGGGCAGCCTGGACCGCATCGCCATGCCGTTCGAGCGGACGCTGACATCGGCGACCGACCCTGCGGCGCTCGGCCGCACCTATGCCGCGCGTGCCGTGCCGCCGATGCGGCTGTTATCCCTTCTCACCGCCAATGTCCGTGTTGCCGCGATCTTCGTGGCGACGCTGGCCGCCGATCCGCGGCTTTTCTGGTGGTTCGAAATCGTGCCCCTCACGGCGGTCGCCGTGATCGGTATCGCCTGGCATCGCCGGGTCGAGCATGCGCTGGCCGCCCAGGGCGCCACCGCAGGCCGACCGGCCTCTTCGTTTATCGTAAAGGAACAGAAACAGTCATGAACAGCATCCGGATCGCCGTCGTCGGCATCGGCAACTGCGCGAGCTCGCTGGTGCAGGGGCTGGAGCATTATCGCGAAGGCGCCAACGACATGATCGGCCTCATGCATTATGAGGTCGGCGGCTATCGTCCCAGCGACATCAAGGTCGTCGCGGCGTGGGACGTCGATGCGCGCAAGGTCGGCAAGGACGTGGCGGAGGCGATCTTCGCCAAGCCCAACTGCACCGCCGTCTTCGCCGCAAATGTGCCCGCCACCGGTACGATCGTGAAGATGGGTGCGGTGATGGACGGCGTCGCCGACCACATGGCCGACTACAAGGACGAGCGCACCTTCATCGTCGCCAATGATACGCAGCCCAGCAAGGAAGACGTGATCGCCGACCTGAAGGCGAGCGGCGCGGACGTGCTGATGAACTACCTGCCGGTGGGTTCGCAGCAGGCGACCGAATTCTACGCCGAATGCGCGCTGGAGGCCGGTGTCGCCTTCGTCAACAACATCCCCGTGTTCATCGCGTCCAACCCCGTCTGGGCGAAGCGTTTCGAGGATGCCGGCGTGCCGATCATCGGCGACGACATCAAGGCGCAGCTCGGCGCCACCATCGTCCACCGCGTGCTGACCGACCTGTTCGCCAAGCGCGGCGTGAAGCTGGACCGCACCTACCAGCTCAACACCGGCGGCAACACCGACTTCCTGAACATGTCGAACCACCGCCGCCTTGAATCCAAGAAGATCTCCAAGACCGAGGCGGTGCAGTCGGTCGCCGCCGAGCGTCTGGACGACGACAACGTCCATATCGGCCCGTCCGATTATGTGCCGTGGCAGAACGACAACAAGGTCTGCTTCCTGCGCATGGAGGGCCAGCTCTTCGGCGGCGTGCCGATGAACCTGGAACTGCGCCTCTCGGTTGAGGACTCGCCCAACTCGGCCGGCGTCGCGATCGACATGATCCGTTGCGCTAAGATCGCCAGGGATCGTGGCCTGGCCGGCGTTGTCGACCCTGCCTCCGCCTATTTCTGCAAGCATCCGCGCAAGCAGATCACTGACGACCTGGCCAAGCAGGAAGTCGAAGCGTTCATCGCAGCCGCCTGAACGCGATGATCCGCACCGCGATCATCCTGGCGGCCGGCGAAGGCAGCCGGCTCCGGCCGGCCGCCCCGTTCAAGCCGCTATGCCCCGTGGCGGGCCTGCCGCTGGTCGACCATGCCCTGTCTGGGCTGGCGGCGGCGGGGCTGACGCGGGCGATCGTGGTGCTGGGCTATGGCGGCGACACGATCGAGCGGCACCTTGCCGCCCGGTCGCAGCCTTTACGCGTGGAAACGGTGCACACCGATCATCGTGAGCCCAATGGCGTCTCCGCGCTGGCCGCAGCCCCTTTGCTGCGCGGCGAGGAGGCGCTGCTCGCCATGTGTGACCATCTCGTCGAGCCTGCGCTGTACCGCCGCCTCGCCACCATCGGCGCGCAAGGGGGGCTGACGCTGGGCATCGACCGGCGGCTCGGCCACGACTGGGTCGACCCGCTCGACGTTACCGCCGTGGCGACGCGGGGAGACCGCATCGTCGCGATCGGCAAGGGGCTGGAACCGCACGATGCCTATGACACCGGCGTCTTCGCGATCGGCCCGGCGCTCTTCGCCGCACTTGGCAGCCTTGGTCATCCCTCGCTGACCGACGGCGTTCGCCTGCTTGCGGGCGAGGACCGCGCCTTTGTGGTCGATTGCAGCGACTTGGACTGGATTGACGTCGATGACGCGCCTGCCCTGTCCAAAGCGGAGCAGTGGCGCGCACTGGCTGCGTGATCGCGATTGTAATCAGACCGCTTTTCCTGAATAGTATACCGTAGGTGGCCGAAAACGTCGGGCGCCACGCTTTCTTCGCGCATGCAGGAGCCGCATGAGCCTCATCGTCCGCACCCTGTCCGAACAGATTTTCGCGATCGTCCGCGAGCGCATCATCAGCGGCGCGCTGCCCCGCGATCACCCGATCCGCCAGGACGCTCTCGCCACCGAACTAGGGGTCAGCAAGATCCCCTTGCGCGAAGCCCTGGCCCGTCTCGAACAGGAAGGGCTGCTCACCAGCCAGGCCAATCGCGGCTTCTTCGTCCGCCCGATGAGCGCGACCGAGGCCGAGGAGATTTACGAGTTGCGTCTTGCGCTGGAGCCGGAGGCCGCCGCCCGCGCCTGCCTGCTCGCGACCGAGGATGGCCGGCAGGCCGCCCGCGAGGCCTTTGCCGATCTCGACGTGGCCGCGCATGAGGCGCTGCACGACGTTGCCGTCTGCAACCGTGCCTTCCACATCGCGCTCGTGGCCCCGCTCGGCCGCCCGCTGACCATGCAGTTGGTTGAACGGCTTCAGGTGCTGGCCGAACGCTATGTCATCACCCATCTGGAGCCCGCGGGCCGCGACGACCGCGCGCACCGCGAACATCACGACATATTGGAGGCCTGGCTCGCCCGCGACGCCGATCGCACCGCGCATCTGCTCACCGGCCATCTGAACGGCACGCTGACCGATCTGCGCGCGCAACTCGCCGCCGACTGATGACGACATAATAACGCCGAACGACGACGTCATAAGAACAAAGGGGATATCATGGGGGTGTTTGGACCGCGCAAGGCCATGGAGGGGGGCGCCGGCATGGCCGGTCACCAACTGGCCAAGACGCTCAGTTGGCCGCATCTGATCGCGCTCGGGGTGGGCGCGATCGTCGGCACCGGCATCTACACGCTGACCGGTGTCGGGGCGGAGCGCGCCGGCCCCGCCGTCATTCTCGCCTTTGCGATCGCCGGAGCGGTCTGCGCCTGCGCGGC
The DNA here is from genome assembly GCF_946477935.1 of uncultured Sphingomonas sp. GTDB lineage: Bacteria > Pseudomonadota > Alphaproteobacteria > Sphingomonadales > Sphingomonadaceae > Sphingomonas. The sequence goes on from NZ_CAMLAC010000032.1 coordinate 21,060, forward strand.
GCTCGCCTATGCCGAAATGGCAACGCTGATCCCGGCGGCGGGCAGCGCCTATACCTTCAGCTACACCGCGATGGGCGAGGTGATCGCCTGGGTCGTCGGATGGAGCCTGATCCTCGAATATTCGCTCGCCTGCTCGACGGTCGCGGTCGGCTGGTCGGGCTATCTGGTCGGCTGGATACAATCGGCGGGCATCCACCTGCCCCCTGCCCTTCTCTCCGGCCCCCATGCCGGCGGCATCATCAACCTGCCGGCGGTGCTGGTCGCGCTCGGCGTCATGGGCATGTTGATCGCGGGCACGCGCGAAAGCGCAACGCTCAACATCATCCTGGTGGTCATCAAGCTGATCGCACTCACCATCTTCATCGCGATGGCGCTGCCTGCCTTCAACGGCAACAATCTCGAACCCTTCATGCCTTACGGGTTTGCCGCGACCGAGATCGCCGGGGAAAAGCGCGGCGTCATGGCGGCCGCCGCGATCGTCTTCTTCGCGTTCTACGGCTTCGATGCGGTTGCGACCTCGGCGGAGGAAGCCAAGAACCCGGGCCGTGATCTCACGATCGGCATCGTCGGATCGATGGCGGTCTGCACGCTGATCTACATGGCGGTCGCGGTCGCCGCGGTCGGCGCTACGCCCTTCACCACGCTCGCCAATTCGCCCGAACCGCTCGCCCTGGTCCTCCGCCAGCTCGGCCAGCCCACCGCCGCCTACCTGATCGCGCTCGCCGCCATCATCGCGCTTCCCTCCGTCATCCTCGTCATGATGTACGGCCAAAGCCGCGTCTTCTTCGTCATGGCGCGCGACGGCCTGCTCCCGCACGCCCTCTCCCGCGTCAGCAAGCGCACCGGCGCGCCGACCACCATCACCCTGCTCACCGGCATCGCCATCGCCGCCGTCGCGGGCTTCTTCCGCCTCGACGAAATCGCCGAACTCGCCAACGCCGGCACGCTCATCGCCTTTATCGCCGTCGGCGCCTGCCTCATGATCATGCGCCGCCGCGCGCCCGATCTGCCGCGCCTGTTCCGCTGCCCGGCGCCCTATCTCGTCGGCTCGCTGGCCATCCTCGGCTGCCTCTACCTGTTCTTCAGCCTGCCCGCTTCCACCATCGCCCGCTTCGTCCTGTGGAACGCACTGGGGCTCGCCTTCTACTTCGCTTATGGTCGCCGCCACAGCTTGGCCCGAATTACGAAGGAATAAGGGGCCGGCGGCATGATAGGGGGTATGTCGCCGGAAACGGAAGGACGTGCCGCCCTGATGAAGTGCCTGATTGCCGCCCTGCTCGTGCTGGTCTGCGCCATTGCCGCCCCTGCGGCGGCGCAGACCGCGCCGTTCGATCTCACCGGTCCGTCGCTGCGTATCCAGGTCACGCACGCGGGGCAGACGCTGCCGATTTCGCGCGTACCGAACCTGTCTGCGGGTGACCGGCTATCGATCAAGGCGGAACTGCCCGCCGATCAGTCCGCCCATTATCTGCTCGTCGCCGCCTTCCTTCGTGGCGCGACCAATCCGCCGCCCAAGGACTGGTTCTTCCAGGCGGAAACCTGGACGAAGAAGGGGCGTGACGGCCTCAGCATCACCGTGCCCGCCGGCGCGCGCCAGATCATCCTGTTTCTGGCCCCCCAGACCGGTGGCGACTTCAAGACGCTGGTCGATGCCGTACGCGGCCGCCCCGGCGCGTTCGTTCGCGCCGCGCAGGATCTCAACCAGGCCGCGCTCGACCGTACGCGCCTGGACAGCTTTCTGGGCGCCATCCGCCGCCTCGATCCCGGCGATCCGGCCCGTTTCGAGGCAGCACCGCCGCTCCTCGCACGTAGCCTGGCGATCAAGCTCAACACGGATTGCCTCCAGCGTCAGGTCGATCTCCAGGCCGCCTGCCTGACGCAGAACCGCGACTCCCTGGTCCTGTCCGATGGTCACAGCGCAACGATCACCGAGGCGCTGGCCGGCACCCCTGCCGATCTCGCCATGCAGATCGCCGCGACGCCACAAGGGGGCCTTGGCTATTACAGCCCCTATATCGCGGTGGTCCGTGATGTTGTCCGCATCCTGGGGGCGTTTCAGACCGCGCAATATCAATATATCCCCGCGCTCGGCCTCATCCGCGACGACGTGATCGGCCTGCTGCTCAACGCCGCCCCGTCCTTTCATTCGCCCTATTCGGTGCTCGTCACCGCGCTGCCGATGGTCGATGTCCCGCAGATCCCGCCCCTGCGCGCTGCCCGACCCGATCCCCTGTGCATCGCCGCGCCGGGGCTGACACTGCCGGTGGAGGGCGCCCCCCTCGTCTATGCCACGCCGTTCGCCCACAATATGGCTTTGCGTCTGAAACGGCGCGACGGCACGACCATCGACCTGCCTGCCCGTGCCGATGCGGAGGCCGGCGGCTACCGCATCGACACCAGCGGCCTCGACCTTGCCACTCTTCCCCCCATGACACAGGGCGTTCTGCACGGTCGCTGGGGCTTCACCCCCTTTGACGGTCCCGCCTTCCGGCTGCAGACGCCGACCGGCTGGAGCTGGCCCGCGGGTGGCGGCTCTGCCGTTGTCGGTCGCGTCGATGCCGTCACGCTTTCCGGGGGGGCTGCGACCTGTGTGGAGGGCGTATCGCTTCGCCACCCCTCGGGTCGCGTCGAACCCGTCACCTGGTCGGTGAGCGCGGCCGGCGATCTGACGGTCAAGCTCCCTCTCGAAGCGGCCCGCCCCGGCGCAGCAACGCTGCTCGTCAACACCACCGGGCAAGCCACGCCCGCCAGCCTGCCGCTCACCCTGTTCAACGAGGCGAGCGCGATCGACACGCTCATCCTGCGTCCCGGTGACACCGAAGGTGAACTCAGCGGCGCACGGCTGGATGCGGTTGCGCGGGTCACCGTGGGCGACCTTGCCCTCACGCCTGTTACGCTCACGCGTCGCGACGGTCGCGATCATCTCATCCTCGCCACGCCGGCACCCGTCTCCTTGGCACAGGGTCAGACCGCTCCCGCCAAGGTGATGTTGAAAGACGGTCGGGTACTCGCCACCACGGCCACGGTCGCCGCACCACGCCTCCGGCCGGAGGTGATCGCGCGCACCGTGACCCGCGCGCCGTCGCTTCTGACCCTGACGGATGAGACTGCTCTCCCCCACGACGCAACGCTCACCTTTTCACTGCGCGCGGACCGTTTCGACGGCCGCGAGACGATCGAGGTTGCTAATGCCGATGGCACCGCTGTTACGACTCTGGTGCCCGGAGCCGATGTGATGCTCCAAAACGCACATACGCTGGTCGCTACACTGGCGCCTGCCCGCGTGTTCGGCCCGTCCATCTACGGCCCGCTACGTTATCGTGTGATACAGGCCGGAACACCCAGCCCGTGGCAACCCCTCACCGCCCTCGTCCGCCTGCCTGACATCAGCCGCGTCGCCCGCACGGCGGACGGGTACGCGATCACGGGGACCCGCCTGTTCCTGATCCAGTCGGCAGGCGCGCTGGTGGTGCCAGAGGGTTTTACCGGCACCCGGTTGACCATTCCCTCCCCCGTACTCCGCTTGTCGGACGCGCCAGAGGTGACTGCAACAATAGGCGAAAGCACTCCTCAATAGGCCGGCGGATCGCTGGCGGGAAAGCTTTCATCAGACCCCTGATCAACCCGGTCCCAATCGCCTGCGGCATCGCGTATCCGATCCTGCCCCGCGCCGCGTACCTGAACCACGCCCTCGACGGGTCCCTCATCC
>NZ_CAMLAC010000033.1 GCF_946477935.1 uncultured Sphingomonas sp.
GGCGATGGGCGAGGCCGTGAAGTGGGAGGAAAGCCGCGGCGGGCAGCTCTTCCCGCATCTCTATGCCGATCTGCCGCTGAATGCGGTCGTCGCCTACAGCCCGCTGAAGCGCGATGACGACGGCACGGTGCGGCTGCCCGTCACCGGATAAGCGCCCACCCCTCCCCTGATGGGGAGGGGCTGAACGCAGCCATCCGATTTACCAGTTCACCCCCAGCCGCGCATAGAGATAGCGCCCGTTGAAGCCGAAAGGCGAGTAATAGGGGAAGCCGAGCACGCCGCTGGGATTGTTGGCGAGCGGCGTTTCGCGCGGATAGACGTCGAACAGGTTGCTGACGCCAAGGCCGATCTGCGCGCCCTTCGTCGCGGCATAGCGCAGTTCCAGATCGGTGATCGCGCGGTTGCCGGTGAACACGTCCGCGGCCGGCGTGGTGCCCGCTTGGTTGACGTTGCCGTAATAGGTGACGCGCGCCAGCGCCCCTAGCCGGTCCAGCGACCAGTCGACGGTTCCGGTCACCTTCTGTTGCGGGGTGCCGTCCTCCAGCGTCAGGATACGGCTGCGCGCGAACAGTGTCGGGGCGGGGTTCAGTGTCGCGGTGCTGGTCGGCACACGCGTCACCTTCACGTCGTTGATGTTGCCCGCCAGCGTGAAGTCGAACGCGCCCGCCCCTGAGGTGCGCCAGCGATAATGGGCAACCACATCGATGCCCTTGGTGGTTGTCGCCAGCCCGTTGATGAAGAAGCGCGCGGCCGAAACGCCGAACGGCGACAGCAGGTTGGCGACCGCCGGGCTGAACGATGCCTGGATGTTCTCCGACAGGCCGATCTGGTTGCGGATATGGATGCGGTAGGCATCCACCGTCAGGTCGAACCCGCCCGAGCGGATCACGGTGCCAACCGACAGGTTGGTTGACTTCTCCGGCTCCAGCGGCAGGCCGCCGAGTGCAGTGCCGACCGCGCTGACCGAAGGATAGGTGCCGGTCTGGATCGGCACGCCGTTCTGCACCACCTGCGCGATCTGGGTGAAATATTGCTGCTGTAGCGACGGTGCGCGGAAGCCGGTGGAGGCGGTGCCGCGCAACGCGAACCAGTCGGCCACGTCGTAGCGCAGCGACAGCTTGCCGTTCACCGTGCTGCCGAAATCGGAATAATCTTCCACGCGCCCGGCGAGACCGGCGAGGAACCTGTCGGTCACCTGCGCCTCGATATCAACATAGGCGCTGACGTTGCGACGGCTGCGCTCGGTTTCGTTGAGCGGCGAGAAGCCGCCAAAGCCTTGCGCGCCCGGCGCCGCATTGGCGGCGGCACCCGTGACCGTGCCGGCCGGCGGATAGCCGTAGGACGCCAGTTCGCCCGCCTGGATCTTGTAGCCCTCGCGCCGGCCCTCAAGACCGAAGGCGACGTTGAGCGACTGGAACACGTCGAACCGGCGCGTCGCATCCAGACCGATGATATACTGGTCGTAGATCAGCGCGCCGTCGCTGAAGTCGCGGGGCGTGGCGCTGCCATAGGCATAGTTGGCCGAGTTGAGCGTGCGGAAGCCGATCTTGTTGCGGCCATAGCTGAACGACAGGTCGACATCGAACCCGCCGAGATCGCCGCGCAAGCCCGCGGCCGAGTTCAGGTCCTGCACCTTGGTGTTGATGATCGGCAGAAAGCCGTTCGGATAGCCCGCCAGCGTGGTGGCGGCGCTGGCAAGGCGCGGGAATGCCGCGCTGCGCGTATCGCGGTCCTGATAACCGCCGAATGCGTACAGGCTCCAGTTATCGGTCAGCGACGTGCCGGCGTTCACGAAGCCGGTATACTGCTCGACTTCCGGATCGCCATAGCGGCCGGTGATGCGGTTGGGCGTCACGCGCCGGTCGAAATCCGCGCGATTGGTCGGGCTGCGCTTCAGATACTCGCCCGAGACGGTCAGGAAACCGTCCTCGCCAAAGCCGATGCCCTGCCACAGCGATGCGGTGACCGCGTGTTCGCCGGTGACCGAGCGGCGGCCGTTCGCGGTATCGACGTCGGTGTTGTAGAAGCCGTAATTGACCTGCGCGCCGCCGCCCGAGCGGGCCTCGCGCAGGCGCAGGTTGACCACGCCGGCGATCGCGTCCGAACCATATTGCGCCGAAGCACCGTCGCGCAGCACCTCGATCCGGTCGAGCGCCACGGTCGGGATGGTGTTGAGGTCGACCGCCGCCGAGCCGCGACCCACCGTACCGTTGGTGTTGAGCAAGGCCGAGGTATGGCCGCGAACGCCATTGATCAACACCAGCGTCTGATCGGGCGACAGGCCGCGCAGCGTTGCCGGGCGGATCGCGTCGGTGCCGTCATTGGCGGCGGGACGCGGAAAATCGATCGAGGGCGCGACCGCCGACAAGGCGGTGGCAAGCTCGGTCGTGCCCTGACGCTGAAGGCTGGCGCCGCTCAGCACATCGACCGGCGATGCGCTGTCGAGCCGCGTGCGGCCCTCGGCACGGGTGCCGGTGACGACGATCACGTCGCCCTCATTCTCTGGCGTCGCGGCATCGGCGACGGGCGCGGCCTGAGCCTCCTGCGCGGGTGGCGCCGCCTGGGCGGCAAGCGCGAGTGCGGAACTGGTGGCGAGCAGCGAAGTGCAGAACAGCAGCACTATCAGCCCCTTATATATTCTTTGATCTGTGGGACGTTCCCTGACCGGTGCCATAATCCATCAACCCGGTGGATGATCCGTAGAAATTCTTGGGGTGTCCGTTGGAGAGAAATCGCCCCTGCCCCGCGGATCGTCGCGAAACCATCTCGGCAAACTCCACTTCCGCGGATGACGGGATACGTTTCCGCAGCGCCTCCGCTGGAAGGGGCAGCAAACGTTTTATCAAGAATTGCTGCCGTAGAATGCGCGCCATGCGCTTCTCTCTGCTCGTCGCTGCCGCTTTGACATCGGCCTGTCTGGCGTCACCCTCTGCCGTCATGGCGGCGCCGGTGGCGGTGCAGGTCCACGGTGCCGACGGACAGCCGCTGGTGGGCGCGGTGGTGACCATTCATATCTCGGGCACTGCCGCGCCGCGGCCGCAAGGGCCGTATCGCATGGTCCAGCGCGACATCGCCTTCATGCCCCAGATGCTGATCGTGCCGGTCGGGGCTGCGGTGCAGTTTCCCAACCAGGACAAGGTGCGCCACCACGTTTATTCCTTTTCGCGCGCCAAACGGTTCGACCTGAAACTGTACGGACGCGACGAGACCCGCAGCGTGACGTTCGACAAGCCGGGCGCGGTGGCGCTGGGCTGCAACATCCATGACGCCATGTCCGGCGTCGTCTATGTCACCGACACGCCCTTTGCCGCGGCCACCGACGCCAGCGGTCAGGCACGCTTCACGGTGCCGGCGGCGGGCCGGGCGGTGGTGACCGTCTGGCATCCCTCGATACGCGCGGGTGGCAGCCAGTTGAGCCAGCCGCTTGCCATTCCCGCCGCGGGCACCGTGACGCGGGTGACCATCCGCCGATGATCGCCCTGCCCATCCGTTTCTCGCGGCTGCGCACCCGCCTGACCGTGATGTATGCCGGGCTGTTCACGATCGGCCTGGTGGCGCTGGCACTGGTCGCGCAGATGACGATCGCGACCAATGCGCGTCGCTCCGCCGCCGCGCAGTTGCAGGCCAGCGGCGTGATCTTCGAGCGGATATGGACCCTGCGCGAGCGGTCGCTGGCGGGTGCCGCCGAGGTGGTCGCCCGCGACTTCGGCTTTCGCTCGGCCGTGGCCAGCGAGGACGCTTCCACGATCGGCTCCGCGCTCGACAGCCTGAAGGCACGGGCCGGCGTGGCGCAGGCGGCGCTGGTCACCCTGGACGGCAGCGTGGTGGGTGAGCAGGGCGCGCTCGCGAAAACATTGGCCGATCTGCCGGAGAAACTGGGAAGCGCCAGGCAGGACGTGGTGCTTGCCGTTTCGGGGCGCATCTACCGCGTCGTGCTCGCGCCGGTCCGCGCACCGATGGAAATCGGCTGGATCGCGCTGATCGTACCGATCGACCGCGCCGAACTGGCCGCCGTGGAAAAGCTGTCCGCGGTGCCGGTCAGCGCGACCCTGTCGACGACGGTCGGCAACCGGCCGGGCGGCATCCATATCGTGGACACGGGCAAGGGCCGCGCCTTCGAGTGGGAGAAGCCACTGGCCGGCCCCGACGGACGACCGGCGGCAGCGTTGCTGCTCCATTACCGGGTCGACGTGGCGATGGCACCCTATCGCCCGATCCAGTACGGATTGATCGTCGCGGGCCTGTTGTGGCTGGTGCTGATCGTCATCGGCAGCGGGCGCCTGGCGCGGGGGATCGCCCGGCCGATCGTCGCGCTGGACCGGGCGGCGCGCAGTCTGCAGGAAGGGATGCGCACCGAGGTGCCCGTGACGGGCCAGGACGAGGTGGCACGGCTGGCAAGCAGCTTCAACGCAATGTCCGCCGACATATTGGAGCGCGAGAACCGGATCACCCATCTGGCCTATCACGATACGCTGACCGACCTGCCCAACCGCTTCTTCTTCCGTCAGACGCTGGGCCAGGCGCTGGCCCGCGGCACCCGCACCGGCGCGGTCACTGCGCTCCTCTGCCTCGATCTGGACGGGTTCAAGGCGGTGAACGACACACTGGGCCATCCGGTCGGCGATGCCCTGCTCCGCCGCGTCGGTACGATGCTGGCCGCGCTGGAGCACGACGCGGTGGTGGCAAGGCTGGGCGGGGACGAGTTCGCGGTCCTGCTGCCCGAGGATGAGGAACAGGGCCGCGCCCGCCGCTTTTCGGACACGCTGCTGACCATGCTGCAGGAGCCGATCGAGGTCGACGGACATGCGATCGTCATCGCCGCATCGATCGGGATCGCGCTGGCGCCCTGCGACGCCGACGGGGCGGACGACCTGATCAAGAATGCCGACCTCGCGCTGTACCGCGCCAAGCAGGACGGGCGCGGCACCTATCGCTTCTTCGAACCCGCGCTGGATGCGGCCGCACGCCGACGGCGCGAGATCGAGGTGGACCTGCGGGTCGCGTTGAAGACCGGGCAGTTCGCGCTCCACTTCCAGCCGATCGTCCGCACCGATACCGGACGGGTGCGCGGCATGGAGGCGCTAGTCCGCTGGTTCCACCCGGTACAGGGTCTTGTCCCCCCGGTCGATTTCATCCCGGTTGCCGAGGAAACGGGCCTGATCGTGGCGCTGGGCGAATGGGTGATGCACGAGGCGTGCCGGATCGCCGCCGGGTGGCCGCAGGATGTGCGCGTCGCGGTAAACGTATCGCCGCTGCAGTTTCGCGCGCCGGGCTTTCAGTCGATCGTCATGCAGGCGCTTGCCCGCAGCGGTCTGGCCCCCAACCGGCTGGAGATCGAGATCACAGAGTCCGTGTTCCTGGACGGCGAGACGACGGTCATCAAGCTGCTGCACGGCCTGCGTGCGCTCGGCATCCGGATCGCGCTCGACGATTTCGGCACCGGCTATTCCTCGCTCAGCTATCTGCGCTCCTTCCCGTTCGACAAGATCAAGATCGATCGCTCCTTCGTCATCAACGTCGCCGACGACCGCAGCGCCGCCGCGATCGTCCGCGCGATCGTCGACCTGGCCTCGGCGCTGAACATGGAGACCACCGCCGAGGGGGTGGAGGATGCGCAGCAGTTCGATCGGCTGCGCGACCAGGGTTGCGACACCATCCAGGGCTATCTGTTCAGTCGCCCGGTGCCGTCGGATCAGGTGCTGGATCTGATTGCCGCCCGCGCCAAAGCCGCCTGATCATGAGTATCCTGCCCATGCCTTTCCTCAAGCCTCTGCTCTGCCTGGCCCTGCCCATGCTACTGCCGCTGACGGCGGCCCAGGCCGGCGACGGGCGATCGGGGGGCAAGCTGCGGCTGACCAACGGGATCAGCACCGTGGAGGGATCGGCGGGCGGCGGGCTCGCCACCTGGGCGGTGATCGCGGGCAACGGTACCAAGGACGGTGTGGGTGGCAGCGCGCACGCCACGCTGGTCGCCCTCCCCGATTTCGATCTGGAAAGCTATGGCGCGGCGATCGGCCTGCACGACCGGGTGGAGATTTCCTACGCGCACCAGAGCTTCGACACGCTGAACGCCGGCGCGGCACTGGGACTCGGTCACGGCTTCACGTTTCGCCAGCACATCATTGGCGCAAAGCTGCGTGTGGCGGGCGATGCGGTGTGGGATCAGGATCGCTGGATGCCGCAGATCGCGGTGGGGGTGCAGCACAAGATCGCCGAACGCGGCGACGTGCTGCGCGCGGTGGGCGCGGCGCATGATCGTGGCACCGACCTCTATGTTTCCGCGACGAAGCTGCTGCTGGCACAGAGCCTGGTCGTCGATGCCACGGTCCGCTGGACCAAGGCGAACCAGTTCGGCCTGCTCGGCTTTGGCGGCGATGGGCACCACGGCTACAGCACACAGGTGGAGGGATCGGCGGGGTTCCTGCTCAGTCCCGCGATCGTGGTCGGCGGCGAATATCGCAGCAAGCCGGACAATCTGGGTTTCGCACGCGAGCAGGACAGCTTCGACCTGTTCGCCGCCTGGGCGGTGCATCGCAACGTCTCGCTGACCGCCGCCTATGTCGATCTGGGCGATATCGCGACCGTCCGGCGCCAGCGCGGCGCCTTTCTGTCCCTTCAGTCCGCCTTTTGAGGGCTCGCCGATGCTGATCCTGCCGCTCCTGTTCGCGCTTCAGACCGTGCCGCCGGGTGAGGAAGCGGTGGCTCCCTATGTTCAGGCGGATGCCAATGCCGGTGCGCGGCCTGCCAGGGGCGACGGACTGTGGCGTGCCTTTCATGGCCAGGCGGGCGTGGACCGCATCGTTGACGATCTGGTCGCGCGCAACCAGGCCGATCCGCGGATCACCGACATTTTCAAGGGGCAGGACATGGTTCGCCTGCGCCGCACGCTGAAGGAGCAGTTCTGCTATCTGCTGGGCGGGGGCTGTTCCTATAGCGGGCGGAACATGAAGGACGCGCACCGGAACATGGGCGTGCAGCAAGCCGACATGGCGGCGCTGGTCGAAAATCTGCAGGCGGCCATGCGCAAGGAAGGTGTGTCCTTCCCCGCGCAGAACCGCCTGCTGGCCAAGCTCGCCCCGATGAAGCGCGACGTGGTGGAGCGCTGATCCCGGTCAGCGCCGCGCGCGTCTGGCCGGTGGCGCCGTGGCAGCCGGCGTAGCGGGCACCACGCCCTTGGGCGCCGCGCTCAGCCGCCGGATCAGGTCGGTCTCGGCGGCGCGGTACGGCGTGCCGTCGCCGCGAAAGACTTCGTGGAACCAGATGGTCGGCTCGTCCTGCGTATAGGGCTTCTTCCAGCTATCCCAGGGCAGGCGCGTCTGCGTCTTGCCGTCGACGAACCCCCAGTTCATCATCGCCACATTGTAGCGCTTGCCGATCGGCAGGCTGTTGTCGAATGTCGAGCCGTTACCACGCGCCATATATTCGGTGCACAGCAGCGGCCGGTTATAGGGCAGCAACTGGCGAACGCGCCGCTCGAACGTCTCCGGCCAGCTATAATCGTGGAAGGAGATGACGTCGGATTGCGACAATTGCAGCTTTTCCATCGGCGAGCTGCGCCCACCCGGCGCCCAATCGTCACCGATCCACACGCCGGAAGTCAGCGGCTGAGACGGCTCCGCCGCGCGTGCCCAGTCGAACACTTGCGCCAGTAGCGCGCGGACCAGCGGCTCCTTGCCCTCCTGCCCCTTATATTGATCGGCACCGTTATCGGGCTCGTTCCACAGGTCCCAGCCCAGCACGCGCGGATCATTGGCAAAGGCGCCGATGACCCCTTGGACATAGGCCTTGTAGCGTGGCCAGCCGGCACGATCGCGCAGGCCCGCCATGCCAGGCGACTGCACCCATCCGGAATTGTGGACGCCCGGGATCGGCGGATGCTGCGGCCCCGCCACGGGGTTCGGATCCCAGCAACTGTCGAACAGCACGAACAGCGGCTTGATATTGTGTCGCTGCGCGATCGTCAGAAAGGCATCGATCCGCTGGCGGAAACCCTCCGGATCCCTGGTCCATAGCTGATCGTGCAGGAACACGCGCATCGTGTTCATGCCGATACCCTGCGCCAGCCCCAGTTCGTAATCGATACGCTTGGGGTCCCAGGTCTCCGCCTGCCACATCTCGAACTGGTTGATCGCGTTGGCGGGGGCATAGTTGGCGCCGACCAGCCAGGGCTGTTTCGCATACCAGGCGTTCGCCTGCGCTTCGCTCCAGCGGCTCCGTGCTTCGGCCGGCACCGCGACCAGCAGCGCACTGGTGGCAAGCCCCGTCATCATCGTGACGATCAGCTTCATCGATCCTCTCCTGCTTATGCTTTCTGCCACGATCTAGCCCCATCCCGAATTGTCTTACAAGCGGTCCTGCGGTTTTTATCTATTGGTTCCTTTGGCTTATCGGCGAAATCTGGCTTGTCACCTCCGACAAATACGGTAATTGCCTGTTATTCAAGGCGCAAAGATGCCGAACGAGACACAGGGGTTGGATATCATGAAAGACAAGGCGCTGCTCCGCGCATCGACCGCGATGCTTGTCGGACTTTTCGCTGCCATGCCGGCCTATGGTCAGGTGGCGCAGGAAACACCCAAGCCAGATACGCCCAGCGACCTTTCTGCCAATCCCAGCGTGCCTGCGCCGTCCAGTCAGCAGGGGGCGACAGACGAGGGCGAGATCGTCGTCACCGGCCTGCGGCGCAGCCTGGAATCGGCGCAGGCAATCAAGCGCAATTCCGACGGCATCGTCGATGCCATTGTCGCGGAGGATATCGGCAAGCTGCCGGACACCTTCGCATCGGCCGCACTGGCCCGCGTATCGGGCGTACAGGTGACGCGTGGCGCCGGCGAAGCGGCAGGCGTGCAGATCCGCGGCCTGCCCGATATCAGCACCACCTATAATGGTCGCGAGATCTTCACGGCCGAGGGCCGCTTCGTCGCGATCCAGGACTTCCCCGCCGGCACCGTCGCCGCGCTGGAGGTGTACAAGTCGGGCACCGCCAACCTGATCGAAGGCGGCATCGGCGGCCAGGTCAATGTCCGCGGCCGTCGCCCGTTCGACTTCAACGGGTTCGAGATTTCGGGTTCGCTCAACGGCGTCAACTGGGAACAGTCCAGCAAGATGACGTGGAACGGCAACCTGCTGATCAGCGACCGGTGGGATACCGGGATCGGCGAGATGGGCCTGCTGATCAACGCATCCTATGTCGGCATCAACTATGTCGATGCGACGCGCGAGCAGTCGCTGGTGATCGCCACCACGAATGGCACCAACGCTCCCGGCGTCGGTGCGGGCGTCCGCTACCCGGATGCGCAGGGGCGCTTCACCAGCAATGGCGACCGCTATCGCCCATCGGCCAATGCGGCATTCCAGTGGCGCCCGACCCCCGATCTGGAGATCTATGTCGACGGGCTCTACCAGGGCTATCGGTCGAAGGACACGAACCAGTGGATGTTCTCGCCGATCTTCGGCGGCGCGGACTTCCAGTTGAGCAACCTGACGACGCGGCAGGGCAATGCCAATGTCGCGCAAAGCGCCACCGTTTCCGGCGCCAATACCCCTGACGGTTACTACACCTCCGCCAACGGAAAGACCGACACCTACCAGGTCGGCGGCGGTGCGATCTGGAAGCGCGACAACGTCCAGATTTCGGGCGATATCGCCTACACGAACAGCAAATACACCTTCGATCTCGTCAATATCGACTATGCCTTTGCCAGCTCGCCGGTCCGCAACGTCAATTTCGAATCGCCCGGCCAGGATGGCGGGCCGACCTTCAACTTCGTCAACTTCGATGTCAGCGACCCGGCCAATTACATCACCCGCGGGCTCTTCCAGGAATATCTCGCGGTGGGCGGCAAGGACATCCAGACGCGCCTGGATGCGCAATATGACTTTGACGACGATTTCTTCCTGAAGCGGTTCCAGGTCGGTTTCCGCTTCAACGACCGCGACGCGAACCGCGACCGCGGCGCACCCTATATCGACCAGTTGAACGGCTCGTCGATCCTCGGCCAGCGCATCCCGATCTCCGCCCTGCCCGTCACCGTGCAGGCGACACGGCCGGCCTTCACCTACAACAGCACCTTCCCGATCTACAGCTTCGCCGGCATCTCCTCGCAAAGCATCCGCAACAACCTGCCCGCACTCCGCGCCTTCTTCGGCGCCCCCGAAGGCCTCCCCGCCTTCAACCCGACCGAGAACTTCACCGCCAACGAGAAGGCCTATGCCGTCTACGGCCAGGTAAAGTACGGCTTCGATCTCGGCGGCGACATGTTGATCGATGGCCTGGTAGGCCTGCGCGCGGTGCGGACCAAGACGCGGATCAACGGCTTCCTGCGGGACGAGACCAACCCCGCCAATCCGATCTTCTCGCCGGTCACCGCCGAGAACAACTATGTCGATTACCTGCCCAACCTCAGTGCCCGGTTGCAGTTCACGCCCGAGGTGCAGTTGCGCGCCAACTATACGCAGACGCGCACCCGGCCCAATTTCCTCGACCTCAACCCGACGCTGACCATCGGCCAGCCGCCGGTGATCGATCCCAACAACCCGCCCAATCCGGACGACGACAACAGCAACCGCCGCCTGATCACCGGCGGCAATCCAAATCTGCGCCCGCTGACCTCGAACAATTACGATCTCAGCCTGGAATGGTATTTCTCGCGAACCGGCTCGCTGACCGCAGCGATCTTCCGGCGCGATGCCAACGGCTTCATCTCGGCGACACCGATCAACTATGACGATCCGGCCTATGGTCGCGTCCGCTTCACCCGGCCGGAGAATACCGGCAACACCCGCTTCGACGGCGCCGAGGTGCAGTTCACCAGCTTCCTGGACATCGACGGCCTGCCGGACTGGGCCAAGGCGTTCGGCGTTCAGGCGAACGCGACCTATGTCGACTCCAAGGGCGACCTCGCCACCGCACTGGCGGGCTCCCCCAATGTCGCGGGGCGGCAGCTGCGCTTCAACGGCGTGTCGAAATGGGCATATAATCTGGTCGGTTTGTTCGAGCGGCCCTTCTTCTCGGCACGCCTTGCCTACAACTACCGGTCGGATTTCGTGCAGTTCTACAGCATCGAGCCGCTCGACCTCGACGCCAACGGACAGCCGCGCACCAGCGGCGTGGTGGAAAAGGGTCGCGGGCAGCTCGACTTCTCGACCACTGTCACGCCGATGCCCAACATCACCATCGCCTTCGACATCGTGAACCTGCTCGGCAATCCGCTGCGCCGCTACCGCGAATTCAACGACGCGGGCGATCAATATGCGCGGCAGATCGTCTATCTGGAACGGACCTATTCGCTGGGCATCCGGTTCCGCTTCTGAACAGCCATTCGGGCATTGGGAATATGCTGATGAAGACGAGACATTGGCTTGCCGCCGCCATGGCCCTGACGCTGGCCGGCGGCGCGCTGGCGGACAATCCGCAGTTCCAGGGTGCGGACCCGCATGCGATGATGATCGACGGTGAATTGTGGGTCTTTCCTACCGGCGGCCCCGGCGGCAGTTGGGCCGCCGACCGCTTCGGCGCCTTTTCGTCGGCCGACCTGAAGACCTGGCGCAATCGCGGCGAGCTGATCCGCCGCGACGAGATCCGCTGGATCGGTGACGACGGTGCGCCCGAGCATTTCCTCTGGGCGCCCGGCGTCGCCACCCGCGACGGCAAGTGGTTCCTCTATTACTCGGTCGGCCCGCAGAACCCGACCCCCAGCCGCATCGGCGTTGCGGTCGCCGATCGGCCGGAGGGGCCGTACCGCGACAGCGGCGCCCCGCTCGTCACCGGCGGCCAGGGTTTCGAGGCGATCGACCCGATGGTCTTCATCGATCCCAAGGACGGCAAGGCGTATCTCTATGCCGGCGGCAGCGCGGGCGCGCGGCTGCGCGTGTGGGAGATGGCGCCCGACCTGATCCACATCGCCCGCGAGGTGCCGGTCGACAACCCGCCGGAGTTCACCGAAGGCGCCTTCATGCATGAACGCGGCGGCATCTATTACCTGTCGTACAGCCATGGCCGCTTCAACGGCCCGGATTATTCGGTGCACTATGCCACCGCCCCCTCGCCTGTCGGGCCGTGGACGTATCGCGGCGCGATCCTGACCAGCGATGCCAAGCGCAAGGGGCCGGGCCATCACAGCATCGTACAGGCGCCCGACGGCCGCTGGCTGATCGTCTATCACCGCTGGGAACGCCCCAGCAGCCCACCTCCGTTTCGCGGCGAACGGCAGGTCGCGATCGACCGCCTGGAATATGCCACCGACGGCACGATGCGCCGCGTCGCGATGACCGATGGCCGCGCGCCGATGCTGCAACCCGCCCGCTGATCCGGGGCTACCCACCTCTCCCTCCAAAGAAATTCAGATCGTCGCGGAGCCGAAACGGGAGATCACCGTTTCGTCTCTCGTGGCGCACCATCTTGTGTGCCCGCCAAGAGGGAGATATCAGGGTGGCAGAACGCGAAAAGAAGGTCCGCGACCGCGCATATGCTCTGTGGCAGGCCGAGGGTGAACCGCATGGCCGCGATCAGCATCATTGGTCGCAGGCCGAACTCGAACTGGGCGCCGACGACGCTGACGCCGCCGCCGAGCCGGCAGACTCCCCGGCAGCCGATACGCCCCTGACCGATACGCAGGCCTCCGCACCCGCCGCGGCCGAGCCGGCCGACTCCCCCGCCGCGTCCAAGGCGCGCGCCACACCCGCCCGCAAGCCGCGCAAGCCCCGCGCCAAGCAGGCCTGATTCCGCCTGATCCCAGGCCGCGACGCTTAACGCCGGAGACACATTCTTTGCACGCACTCCCCGACCGGCTCGAGGCCGGATCGCCCTACCCGCTCGGCGCGACATTCGACGGGGAGGGCGTGAACTTTGCCGTCTTCTCCGCCAATGCCGACGCGATCGAACTCTGCATCTTCGACCCTCAGGGCAAGCGCGAGCTGCAACGTTTCGCGCTGCCCGAATGCACGGACGAGGTGTGGCACGGCTATCTGCCGGATGTCGGCCCGGGCCTGCTCTACGGCTACCGCGCGCATGGCCGCTACGAGCCGGAGGCGGGGCACCGCTTCAATCCGCACAAGCTGCTGCTCGACCCCTATGCGAGGAAGCTGCACGGGACGATCAAGTGGACCGATGCGCTGCACGGCTATCAGATCCGCTCCAAGAAGGAGGATCTGAGCTTCGACAAGCGTGACAGCGCCCCCGCCATGCCCAAATGCGTCGTGGTGGACGATCATTTCGACTGGTCGCGCGACAAGCGTCCGAACACGCCCTGGTCCGAAACGGTGATCTACGAGGCCCACGTCAAGGGCCTGACCAAGCTGATGGAGTTGGTCCCGCCGCGCGAACGCGGCACCTATGCCGGGCTGGGCCATCCCGCCGTGATCAAGCATCTGAAACGCATCGGGGTAACCGCGATCGAGCTGCTGCCGATCCACAGTTTCACGCAGGACCGGTTCCTGCAGGAAAAGGGCCTGCGCAACTATTGGGGCTACAACACGCTCGGCTTCTTCGCGCCCGAGCAGGCCTATTTCTCCAGCGACAGCCAGGACGAGCTGCGCCGTGCGGTCCACCGGCTGCATAAGGCGGGGATCGAGGTGATCCTGGACGTCGTCTACAATCACACCTGCGAGGGTTCGGAAAAGGGCCCGACGCTGTCGTGGCGCGGGCTGGACAATGCCAGCTACTACCGGCTGGTCCAGGACAATCCCCGCTATACGATCAACGACACGGGCACTGGCAACACGCTCAACATGTCGAAGGCGCGGGTTATCCAGATGGTGGCGGATTCGCTCCGCTACTGGGCGACCAGCTTCGGCGTCGACGGCTTCCGTTTCGACCTTGGCCTGACGCTGGGGCGCGAGGCGGACGGCTTTGACCCCGGCTCCGCCTTTTTCGACGTGCTGCGCCAGGACCCGGTGCTCGGCCGCCTGAAGCTCATCACCGAGCCGTGGGACGTCGGCCCCGGCGGCTATCAGCTCGGCAACTTCCCGCCCGGTTTCGCCGAATGGAACGACAAGTACCGCGACACCGTGCGCGAATATTGGAAGGGCGAGCCGGGCAAGCGCGGCGACCTCGCCGCGCGTCTCGCGGGTTCGGGCGACCTGTTCGACCGGCGCGCGCGTCGCCCCTGGGCCAGCGTCAACCTGCTCGCCGCGCATGACGGCTTCACGCTTGCCGACACGGTGATGTACGAAGAGCGGCATAACGAGGCGAATGGCGAGGATAATCGCGACGGCCATTCGCACAACGCATCGTGCAACTGGGGCGTGGAAGGACCGACCGACGATCCTTCGGTCAACGATGCGCGTGGTCGCGTCATGCGCTCGATGCTGACCACGCTCATGTCCTCGCTCGGCACGCCGATGCTGGTCGCCGGTGACGAGTTCGGGCGGACGCAGGGTGGCAACAACAACGCCTATTGCCAGGATAACGAGATAAGCTGGCTCGACTGGAAGGCGGCGGAAACGCCTGAGGGTCAGGCACTGATCGACTTCACCGCCCGTCTGGCGGACCTGCGCCGTCGCTTCCCCGTGCTGCGGTCGAACACCTTCCTCTACGGGCAGGATACGCCCGGTCATGGCATCAACGACATCGAATGGTGGGACGAACAGGGTCATCAGCTAAGCCCCGAGGATTGGGACAACCCCGAGGGGCGTGCGCTGATGATGCGCCGTGCCAGCCGGACCGAGGACGGCCAGGTCGAGGCGGTGTCGCTGCTGCTGAACGCGTCGGGTGACCCGATCACCTTCCAGCTTCCCCCGCCCCATGCCAAACGTATCGTGCTGCTCGACAGCGCCAAGCCCGACCAGGGCGAGGTGGAGATCGAGGACAGCTACGAAGTCGCGCCGCAGGGTGCGGTCCTGCTCACCTGGTTGAGCGGCTTCGAGCAATGAGCGCTTGGGGACCGACGCTGCTGGACGGCGGACGTACGGGCTTCCGCCTATGGGCGCCCGACCGTGATGCGGTGACGCTGGAGATCGACGGTGGGGAGCCCACACTGATGCAGCGTCACGACGACGGCTGGTTCACCGCCGAGGCGCAGGCCCCGGCGGGTACCCGTTATCGCTTCCGCCTGGACGCTGATCTCGCGGTCCCCGATCCCGCGTCCCGCGCGCAGCATGGCGGAGTGCATGGCTGGAGCGTCGTGGTCGATCCCGCGCATGACTGGCAGCATGTCGACTGGCGCGGCCGCCCCTGGGAAGAAACCGTCGTCATGGAACTGCATGCCGGCATCCTCGGCGGCTTTGCCGGCGTGATGGCGCGCCTGCCCGAAATCGCCGCGCTGGGCGTCACCGCGATCCAGTTGATGCCGGTGAATGCGTTCGGTGGCACCCGCAACTGGGGCTATGACGGTGTGCTGCCTTATGCACCGGCAGAAGCCTATGGCACGCCCGCCGCGTTGAAGGCGCTGATCGATGCCGCGCATGGCCACGGCCTGTCGGTCTTTCTCGACGTGGTCTACAATCATTTCGGCCCGGACGGGAATTATCTGGGCGCCTATGCCGGGGATTTCTTCCACGGGAATGTCGATACGCCCTGGGGTGGCGCGGTTGCGGTTGATGCCGATCCCGTTCATCGCTTCTTTGTCGACAATGCGCTGATGTGGCTGAACGAGTATCGTTTCGACGGGCTGCGCTTCGATGCCGTCCATGCCATCGCCAACGACGCGTTTCTCGACCGCATGGCGCGGGAAATCCGTGCCGCCCTGCCCGATCGCCACGTCCATCTGGTGCTGGAAAACGAGAATAACGACGCCGATCGCCTGGGGGCTGGCCTTTACGACGCGCAGTGGAACGACGATTTTCACAATGTCCTGCACGTTCTGCTGACCGGCGAGACCAGCGCCTATTACAGCGACTTCGCGGACAAGCCGGCGGAACGGCTCGCCCGCTGTCTGGAACAGGGCTTCATCTATCAGGGCGAAGGATCACCCAACCATGACGGCAAGCCGCGCGGCAAGCCATCCGCGCACCTGCCCGCCACGCGGTTCGTCTCGTTCCTCCAGAACCACGACCAGATCGGCAACCGTGCGATGGGCGAGCGGCTGACGCTGCTCACCGACACCGACAAGCTGCGGGCGGCCACCGCGTTGCTGCTGCTCGCTCCCCAGATCCCGTTGATCTTCATGGGCGACGAGACGGGCAGCGAAGCGCCCTTCCTGTTCTTCACCGACTTCCACGACGAACTGGCCGATGCGGTGCGCGAGGGGCGGCGCAAGGAGTTCGCCAAGTTCGACGCCTTTGCCGATCCCGAGGCGCGCAAGCGCATCCCCGATCCCAACGCCCGGGACACCTTCACCCGCTCCATGCCCCTGCCCGGCCCGCAAGCCGATAGCTGGCGCGACCTCTATTCGGCGTTGCTCGCCTTGCGCCGCGAACACATCGTTTCTCGCCTGTCCGGCACAAAAGGCATGGCCGCGCGCGCGCTGGGTGATGCACGGGTGGAGGCGCAGTGGCAGCTCGCCGATGGCGCGACGCTCACCATCGTCATCGATCTCGCCGACATGCCCGAGCCGCTGCCCGATCGTGCCGGCGAACTGCTGCATGCCGAAGGTGACCGTTTCGCGGCATGGCTACGCGCATGACCGATCTCACCGCTCGCGCCGAGGCCGCGGGACTGTGCGTCGAGTGGGAGGATGCCGAGGGGCGTCAGCAACGTGTTGCCGACGCGGTGCTTGAGGCGATCCTCGCCTGTCTTGATACGGAAGGCGCGGTGGCGCCCTTCATCACCGCCGATGCCGGCCGCCCCGTTATGTTGCCCGCGCGACTGGCTGGCTTGGCGGGCGATATCCGTCTGGAAGACGGAGGCGTCCGCGCCGCCCAGATCGGCGAAGACGGCGCGATGCCGTCGATCGCCGATCCCGGCTATCACCACCTGCACATAGCCGGAGAGACCTGGACGATCGCTGTCGCGCCGCTGCGATGCCCTGCCGTTCCCGGCGCGGGGCTTTGGGCCAGCGCAGTGCAACTGCCGTCGCTTCGTGGCGAAAGGCCGGGCGCGTTCGGCGACTTCGGCGTGCTTGCGGAGGCTATGAGCGCATTCGGCAAGGCGGGCGCCGCCGCGGTGGCGATCAGCCCGACGCACGCGCTCTTCCCCGCCGACGCCACCCGCTACAGCCCCTATGCGCCGTCCAGCCGCCTCTATCGCAACGTCCTGTTCGTCCCCGCCGGTGCCGCTGCGCCCGAATCCGGCGAGGAGCTGATCGACTGGTCGGCAGCGATCCCCGATCGCTTGCAGGATCTTCGCATCGACTATGACCGGCGCAGCGATGCGGACCGTGCCGCCGTTGCCGCCTTCCGCACGCCCGAACGCGCCCTGCATGCCACCTTCGATGCGCTCCACACCTATTTCCACCAGCGCGACCGCGCCACAGGCTGGCGCCACTGGCCCGTCGACTATCATGACCCGAACGGCCCCGCCGTCACTCGCTTCGTCGCCGATCATGCCGACGCGATAGACTTCTACCTTTATCTGCAGTGGCGCGCGGAGGCCGCCCTTGCCGCCGCCGGGGAAGCAGGTCGCGCCGCCGGCATGCCAATCGGCCTCATCGCCGATCTCGCCATCGGCGTATCCGGCGACGGCAGCGACGCCTGGAGCCGCCGCCACGAACTCCTGACCGGCCTCAGCATCGGCGCACCGCCCGATCCGCTGGGACCGGACGGGCAGAATTGGGGCATCACGGCGCTGTGCCCCTTCGCACTCCGCCGCACCGGCTTCGCCCCCTTCATCGCCACCCTGCGCAGCGCCTTCGCCCACGCCGGCGGCCTGCGCATCGACCACGCCCTCGGCCTGAAACGCCTGTGGGTGATCCCGGAGGGTGAAAGCGCGGACAAGGGCGCCTATCTCCAGATGCCATTTGAAGACCTGCTGCGCATTTTGAAGATCGAGGCGCACCGCGCCGGTGCGATCGTCATTGGCGAGGATCTGGGCACCGTGCCCCCGGGATTTCGCGATACCATGGCGCAAGCCGGCCTGCTCGGCATGCGCGTATTGCCGTTCGAGCGCGACGAGGACGGCGGCTTCATCCCGCCGCAGCAATGGGACCGCGATGCCGTAGCGATGACCGGCACGCATGACATCGCCACCGTTGCCGGTTGGTGGCTGGGTCGCGACATCACGTGGCGCGCCGACATCGCCGACCGTTCGCCCGCGCCCGACATGGCTCAGCGCAGGGAAGATCGCACCGCGCTATGGCGTGCCTGTGCCGGCGATGCTCCGGAACCCACCGATCCGCAGGCCATGGTCGACGCGGCGATCGCGCGTGTCGCGGCCACCCCCTGCCCGATCGCGCTGATCCCGGTCGAGGATCTGCTGGGGCTTGAAGAACAACCCAATCTGCCCGGCACCATTGACGAGCACCCCAACTGGCGCCGCCGCTTGCCGGACACCACCGCCACGCTCCTCACCCGACCGGCGGTTGCCGCCCGCATCGCCACCCTCAATCACCGGACCATCGCATGACGCCGCGCGCCACCTATCGCTTTCAGTTCCACGAACGGTTCGGCTTCAAGGATGCGGAGGCGCTGGTTCCCTATCTTGACCGGCTGGGCATCAGCCATGTCTATGCCTCGCCGATCACCGTTGCGGCCAAGGGATCGACGCACGGCTATGACGTGATCGATCCCACCCGGATCAGCCCCGATCTGGGCGGCGAAGATGCCTTCAGGTCGCTGGTCGCCACGCTTCGCGCGCGTGGCATGGGCTTCATCATCGACATCGTGCCGAACCACATGGGCGTCGCGGGCGGCGGCAATGCGTGGTGGAATGAGGTGCTGGCGAACGGACAGGCCAGCCGCTACGCCCGCTTCTTCGACATCGACTGGTCGCACCGCCTTGTCCTGCCGATCCTCGGTGCGCCGCTGGCCGAGGTGTTGGCGGACGGCCAGATTACGGTCGAACGCTGCGATGGCCGCGCCTTCATCGTCGCGTATGGCGAACATCGCCTGCCCGTGCGCGACGAGGATCAGGATGCGGCCGAGGCCATGCCTCTGGCTGACCTGCTCGACCGGCAGCATTATCGCCTCGCCTCCTGGCGGATGGCGAACGACGAACTGAACTGGCGCCGCTTCTTCACGATCAGCGAACTTGCCGGACTTCGCATCGAAGACCCGGCGGTGTTCGAGGAAACGCACGCCCTCTACTTCCGCCTGTACGAAGAAGGCCTGATCGACGGTGTCCGCATCGACCATGTCGACGGCCTGACCGATCCCGCCGGCTATTGTCGCCTGCTCCGCGAAAGGCTGGATGCCTTGCCGCGTCCCGCCGAGGCCGCCAAAGGCCCTGCCTATATCGTGGTGGAAAAGATCCTGGCTGCCGACGAGCCGATGCTCACCGACTGGAGCGTCGATGGCACCAGCGGTTATGACTTCATGGAAGAGGTCGCCGCGCTCCTCCATGCCCCGGAAGCTGCCGAGCCGCTCGGTACGCTCTGGGCAGAGATCAGCGGCAACAACGCGGATTTCGCCCCGGAGGAATTGCAGGCAAGACAGGACATGCTCGCCTGGCAATTTTCCGGCCAACTCGACGGCTGCGTGGCGGCGTTCGTGAAACTTGCCGACACCGTATCCGAAGCCTCCGCATACAGCCCGGCCATGTGGCGCCGCGCGATCGAGCGGCTGCTCTGGGTCTTTCCGGTTTACCGCACCTATGGCCCCGATGCGCCTGCATCCGATGGAGCCATTCGCGCCGAAGCCCGCCGCCGCGTCGAACGCTTCATCCCGCCTGGTGAAACCGCAGTCGTGGAACAGGTGCTGGAATGGCTGTCCGGCAAAGGCCCCGGTGATGCGGCATGCAAGGCAGAGGCGGTGCGACGCTTCCAGCAACTCTCCGCGCCGATCGCGGCCAAGTCGGTCGAGGATACCGCCTTCTACCGCTATGGCCGGCTGCTCTCGCGCAACGATGTCGGCTTCGACGCGGGGCGCATGGCGCTCGACATCGATACATTTCACCGCCGCATGCAGGGCCGGGCCGAGCGGTTTCCCCATGCGATGCTCACCACCGCCACGCACGATCACAAGCGCGGCGAGGATGTCCGTGCCCGCCTGTCGGTGTTGAGCGCGGTTCCGCAGTTGTGGCGCGATCAGGTGCAGCAATGGCGCGAGCTTACGGCCCAAGCTGCCGAGGGGATCGACCCGGCCGACTGGTACATGCTGATCCAGACGCTGTTCGGCGCATGGCCTGACGATGATGACCTCGCTACCTTTGCCGAACGGGTGCAGGGCTGGCAGGAAAAGGCGCTGCGCGAGGCCAAGCTGCGTTCGTCCTGGGAAGCGCCCGACGAGGCCTATGAGGCTCGCGCGCAACAGCTTGTGGAAACGCTGCTCACCGAATCCTGTGGCGCGGAGTTTCGCCGTTCGATGGCCGATTTCGTCACGCGCCTCGCCCCGGCCGCCGATGCAGTAGCCTTGGCACAGGTAGCGCTGCGTTGCACCGTTCCCGGCGTGCCCGACTGTTACCAGGGCAGCGAGGATCGCGACCTCAGCCTGGTCGACCCCGACAATCGCCGCCCGGTCGACTATCCCCGATTGCAGCACCTGCTGGAGACCGGCGGCAGCACCAAGCAGGCACTGATCGCCGATCTGCTCGATCTGCGTCGCGAGCGGGCGTTCGAGGGGTATCGGCCGCTGCCTGTCAGCGGCGCACGACAGGACCGGGTCGTGGCCTTCGCCCGCACCCTTGGCACGGGCCGCTTCGTCTGTGCCGTCGCGATCCGCCATGCCGAGGCATTGATCGACGGCGGCCAGCCGGACTGGTGGGAGGATACCGCGGTGACTCTGGACGGTGAAAGCCTGTCCGCCGCCACCTTGTTCGCCGATGGCCCCGTCTGGTACCGCGTGGAGGGTTGAGGGGGCGGTATGGCAGATAACCGTGCGCTGATCACCGGCGGCTGGGTCGGCGCACTCGGCATCGCCGGACTGGCGGCCTATTCGCACCATGTCGGCCGTGCGGCCGAAGCGCGCGTCCCGCCCGATGGCGATTTCCTCGAGGTCGAAGGCGCCCGTCTTCATTATGTCGACAAGGGGCCGCGGGACGGGGAAGGCCCAGCGGTCGTCCTCATCCACGGCCTTGCCGGCCAGATGCGCAACTTCAACTACGAGGTTGCAGACCGGCTCGCCGAAACGCACCGCGTGATCCTGATCGATCGCCTTGGCTCCGGGCATTCGCTGGCGGCGCCGGGTACGCATCCCGGCCTGCGCGCGCAAGGTGCGCTGATTGCCTCCTTTCTGGAACAATTGCAGATCGAACGGCCGCTGCTCGTCGGTCATTCGATGGGCGGTGCCGTCTCGCTCGCGGCCGCACTGGCAGCGCCGGACCAGGTCGGAGGCCTGGCGTTGCTCGCCCCGCTGACGCAACCACAGCCCTTCGGGTCGGCCGCATTACAGGAGCTTCTGCGCGGTGGCGCGCCCCTCCGCCGTCTCATCGCGCATACCGTCGCCGTGCCGATCCTCCAGTTGCGCAGCCGCCGCGCGGTGCGCCGGGCCTTTACTCCCGAATACGCGCCGGATGACTTTGCCATCCGCGGCGGCGGACTGTTGTCGCTAAGGCCGGAGACGATCGACATTGCTGCCACCGAACTGGTCCATGCCAATCCTGATCTGAGCGCCATGGCCGCGCTCTACCCGACCCTGGACCTGCCGAGCGCGATCCTGTTCGGCGCGCAGGATGCGGTGCTGGATCCCGAACGCGACGGCGCGCCCACTGCGGCGGCGATCCGCGGATGCCGTTACGAGGTGATCGACGGGGGCCACATGATCCCCGTCACCCAGCCCGAGCGGATCGTGCAATTCATTCTGGACACCGCCGCCCGCATCCGCTGACAGGAATCTCATGGCGTTCACCGATATCGCGACCCGCGTCTGGGACCATGGCTGGCGACTGGACCCCATCGTCCGCAGCCTGCTCGACACCGATTTCTACAAACTGCTGATGCTGCAGATGATCCGGCTGCGACATCCGGACGTGCGCGCCACCTTTTCGCTCATCAACCGCACCACGCGCGTTCGGCTGGCGGACGATATCGACATCGGCGAGTTGCGTGCCCAGCTTGACCATGCCCGCACACTGCGCTTCTCGCACAAGGAGCTGATCTGGCTGGCCGGGAACAGCTTTTATGGCCAGAACCGCATGTTCACGCCCGATTTCCTGGCATGGCTCGCTCGCTTCCGCCTGCCAGACTATGATCTGCGGGTCGTCGATGGCCAGTTCGAACTGCATTTCGAGGGCCTGTGGTGCGAAACCACGATGTGGGAAATTCCGGCACTCGCCATCGTCAACGAACTGCGCTCGCGCGCGGCAATGGCGGACAAGGGCCGCTTTGCGCTGGATGTTCTCTATGCCCGCGCCAAGGCCAAGCTGTGGGACAAGGTGGAGCGGCTTCGCATGCTCCCCGATCTGGCGATCTCCGACTTCGGCACGCGCCGCCGTCATGGTTTCCTGTGGCAGCGTTGGTGCGTCGAGGCGCTGAAGGAGGGGTTGGGCAGTCGGCTGATCGGTACGTCGAACGTGCTGCTGGCGATGGACAATGATCTGGAGGCGATCGGCACCAACGCGCATGAACTGCCGATGGTCGCCGCCGCCCTGGTGGACAGCGACGAGGAACTGGCACAGACCCCCTATCGCGTGCTGCGCGAGTGGCAGGAGCTGTATCAGGGCAATCTGCTGATCGTCCTGCCCGACGCGTTCGGCACCGCCGCCTTCCTGCGCGACGCACCGCCCTGGGTGGCGGACTGGACCGGCTTCCGCCCCGACAGCGCGCCGCCGATCGAAGGGGGCGAGGCGATACTCGACTGGTGGCGGTCGCAGGGTCGCGATGCGCGGCAAAAGCTGCTGATCTTCTCCGACGGCATGGATGTCGACAGTATCGAGCAGGTGTATCGCCACTTCCACGGCCGGGTGCGAATGAGCTTCGGCTGGGGCACCAACCTGACCAACGACTTTCGCGGCTGCGATCCGGACGGCGACGACGGGCTTTCGCCCATATCGCTGGTGGCCAAGGTCATCAGCGCCAATGGCCGCCCCGCGGTCAAGCTGTCCGACAATCCGGCCAAGGCGACCGGCTCGCCAGAGGCAATCGCGCGCTATCTGCGCATCTTCGGCGATGACGGGCGGCAGGCACGCACGCCCGAGATATGACGCTACCCGCCGATTTCTTCGCCCGCGATGTGGTGACAGTCGCGCGCGCGTTGATCGGCGTCACGCTGCTGGTCGATGGGATGGGCGGGCCCATCGTCGAAACCGAGGCCTATGCCGCGCACGAACCCGCCTCGCACAGCTTTCGCGGCCCCTCCCCTCGCAATGCGGCGATGTTCGGGCCGGTGGGTCGTGCCTATGTGTATCGCATCTATGGCTTGCACTGGTGCCTGAACGCCGTGTGCGGCACACCGGGCAGCGCCGTGCTGATCCGGGCGATCGAACCCGTGCATGGCATCGACCGAATGCTGGCCCGACGCGGCGACATGCCGCTACGCCAGCTTTGCGCCGGGCCGGGTCGGTTGTGCCAGGCCCTTGGCATCGGCGGTGAACTGGACGGCCATCCCCTCGACGCCGCACCGTTCGCGTTGGTCGATGCTTCTGGTTCGCCGGCGCTGCATGTCGGGCCGCGCATCGGCATCACCAAGGCCGCCGAACTCCCGTGGCGCTTCGGTCTCGCCGGCTCACCGTTTCTCAGCCGCCCCTTTCCCCGCAAACAAGTGCCTTGATCTTTTCGAGGCAACGCGGGAAGCTGTCCGGATAATAATAAGGAAGCGGACATGGAGTGGATCAAGATTCTGGCGCTCGCCGCCATGGTCTATGGCGTGTGGGCGACATACAAGGCGTTGGGGACGCCGGTCCGGTATCAGGGCCATCGCTATTTCCCGCAATCCGACGGTACGTTCCAGCGCTGGTACGGCGGGCGGCGTTTCGCCCCCAGCGAAATCGGGATGGTCGATCCGGGCTGATCGCCCTCGATCCACGAACACGCACGGTCATCGACGGTACCGCGTCGCTTTGTCAGGGCTGGCATTTGCGCGGCGCATCTCCATCTGAATGATGCGCGCCGCAAGCGCCGACTGGTCGTAGGATAGCCGATTACGTGTTCGTGATGCCCGATCTGGGTCCTTATGGTCCCTTGTACCTGCTGCTCGCTGTCATCCTGCTGGCTGGCGTGGTCGTGCGGCGGGTGCCGATCCTGCGCACGCTGGTCAATCTCGCCAGTTGGGGGCTGGTCGCGGTCGTGCTTGTTCTCGCGATCGATCAGCGCGGCCGCTTCGACCCGTATTTTCAGCGCATCACGGAGCGGATCTTCCCGGATCAGCAACAGGTGGTGGGCGACGAAGTCCGCATCCGCATGTCGCCGGATGGCCATTTCTGGGCGCGCGCGACCGTTGACGGGGTGGAACGCCGCATGCTGATCGACAGTGGTGCGACGCTGACCGCACTGTCGGAGGAGACGGCGGCGACCGCCGGGCTGGAACCGCGCGACGAACTCGTCCCCGTGCTTCTCAATACCGCCAACGGCACCATTCGCGCCAAGACGGCGACGATCGCCCGGCTTCAGCTTGGCGACATCCGCGCCAACGCGCTTCCGGTCGTCGTGTCTCCGGCTTTCGGCCGCACCGATATCCTTGGCATGAATTTCCTGTCGCGGCTGAAGTCCTGGCGAGTGGAGGATCGGACGCTCATCCTGGTCCCCCATCATCCTCGTCCGGCGGCATCATCGTCACCGGCATAACCAGCTACATTGACATGAATTATCGGGTTTAGCATGCGATCTTCCATGACA
>NZ_CAMLAC010000034.1 GCF_946477935.1 uncultured Sphingomonas sp.
GGGGCGGGGGCCTCACTGCGCGCAGGCAGCGCGGCGTTGCGGCGCAGGACGGAGCGGATGCGCGCCAGCAACTCGCGCGGGTTGGCGGGCTTGGCGATATAATCGTCCGCCCCCATTTCCAGCCCGACGATGCGGTCCACCTCCTCGCCGATGACCGATAGGATGATGACCGGTGGCGCGGTCGCCCGGTCGAGCGTGCGCAGGACGGACAAGCCGTCCTCGCCGGGCATCATCACGTCCAGCACGATCAGCGCATAGGCCTGCCGCGTCATCTGCGCGCGCATCTCGGCGGCGTCGGCGGCGGTATCGACCACATAGCCATGCGCGGACAGGAAGTCCGCGGTCAGCTCGCGAATGCCGGGATCGTCGTCGACGATGAGGAGGCGGGTGGATAGGTCCAAGCTGGCGGCCGGTTGCAACATGCCTTGAGGGATCGGACACAGGCGTATCGCGCGCATGTCCATGCTGCAACATTATGCAACGATCGAGTAGTTCCCGCCCGGTTGTGGCATGATGGCCACAGCGGCGCGGCCCGACGGCAGGCGGCGAGACGCGCTTGCCAAGGATGCCCGGTGCTGCTAGGCGCCGCCTGTTCTCGACGCGGACTCGTTCGCGCCGACTATTCGCCATTCAGACCGATCGCTGTTCCGGCATGGGCAGCGCATATCGACCGGAGTTTTTGGATTTTATGCAGATCATCGTTCGCGACAACAATGTCGACCAGGCTCTTCGCGCGCTCAAGAAGAAGCTGCAGCGCGAGGGTGTGTATCGCGAAATGAAGCTGCGCCGCCACTATGAGAAGCCGTCGGAGAAGCGTGCGCGCGAGCGTGCCGCCGCCGTGCGCCGCGCCCGCAAGCTGGAGCGCAAGCGCGCCGAACGCGACGGCGCCCGGTAAGCACCCGGCCGGACATCAGGCCACACCCCGCATCTCCGGAGTGTGGCCGTCCGGCGCGAAGTTTCCCGACCTATCACCGGTGACGGCCGGACCGGCACCACAAAATCAGGTGCAAATCGATGTCCACCGTCACCGCCGTGCCGCTCCGCCCCGTCAAGCGCAGCTATCTCGTCTATCTGTGGCTGGGGCTGGTGCTCGCCTGCGTCGCGGCCGTCGCACTGGCGACGCAAGGCGATGACTTCCTGACCCGCAATGCGCGCGCCAAGGGCGTGGTGACCACCGCGTCGGGCCTGCAGTACAAGGTGCTGGAGCCGGGTCAGCCGGGTGCGGCCAAGCCCACCGATGCCGATGTCGCGCTGGTCCAGTATGAGGGCAAGCTGCTGAACGGCACCACCTTCGACAAGTCGCAGCAGCCGACGCCGATGCCGGTATCGGCGGTCGTGCCGGGCTTCTCCGAAGCGCTGAAGCTGATGCCCAAGGGCGCCAAGTATCGCGTGTGGATCCCGGCGGCGCTGGGCTATGGCGACCGCGAGGCCGGCCCGATCCCGGCCAATTCGACGCTGGTGTTCGACGTGCAGTTGCTCGACTTCCTGCCGGAAAGCGTCGTGCGTCAGATGCAGATGCGTCAGGGCATGGGCGGGGCTATGCCGGGTGGAGCAGTTCCGGGGGGCGCGGTTCCCGGCGGTGTTGTTCCGGGGGCTCCGGCTCCGGCAAACTGATCCCAAACGAACGGTTGTGATGAAAAGGGGCTCCGCCGTGTGGCGGAGCCCCTTTTTCGTTGCGTAAGGGGTTGGCGAGCTTTGCCGTTTCCAGTTCGTATCCCCGGCCGAAATGCCGGCCTGACCCATGATCACCCGGCAAGGCGGTTCGCCGGCTGGTGGCCTTGGTAAATTGTCGAACTTTCGGCGGTCGAATTCTTTCAGTATGATGCAGCAATGCTGATGCTCATCGCCACTATCATCATTGCGCAATTTGCGGCGCCGGGGGTCGATGTAAAAGATATCGTTACACCGTAAGTTGCGGCTCAGCGGGTCCGTGCTTGTGGACCGGGCGAAGTGTCAGTGAAAGCGTCGAAAGAGGCAGATATAGACCTGATTGCTGTAGCGACAGTCGATCATATTTCAGATCAGCAA
Source organism: uncultured Sphingomonas sp. (assembly GCF_946477935.1). Taxonomy (GTDB): domain Bacteria; phylum Pseudomonadota; class Alphaproteobacteria; order Sphingomonadales; family Sphingomonadaceae; genus Sphingomonas. The sequence continues at coordinate 2,029 of NZ_CAMLAC010000034.1, forward strand.
CTTGCCTGTATGGAAAAGGCCGCGGGCTATTAGATGTGCGGCTGGCGCCGAAACTTCAGCCGCGGTTCGATGCAATTCGGGAACGCCGCATGGCTGCCGTCATGGCGGAGATGGGCCGTGCCTGGCTCCGGGCGCATCATCTTTCGGACCGTCTGCCGAACTATCGCCGCGGCGTCACTGATGATGCGTCATTCGCCCGCAAGATCGAAACGCTGTGCGGTGTGGAGAAAGCGCTGCAATCCAAATATGGCCCTCATGCGCTCGACCCCAATTGGACGGGGCGTCATATGATGACGGCCGATCGGAGCAGGGCCGATCGGAGCAGTGAGGGCCTCGAATGCCTGTTCAACGTCAGTTGGGCAACCGGCTTCGACATCCACTTCATCGGTAACGAGCAATCGGCGCCGTGACAGATGGCGTATCGACAGGTTTGATCCCGTAGCTTGCCGTTCGCGCGACATGCTCCTAATCATTGGTCAATAATACCAATTCGATACCGGAGAACAGGGATGACGCGACGCATGCGCAGGATCGGCGCTACCTCGATGATGGTCGCGGTGGCGGCACTGACGGCGATGGCCGCCCCGGCATCAGCGCAGCCGGCGACGTTGCCGGCGATCTTCCCCGCCCCGGTCTCGATGGCGCTGGGCCAGGGCACGATCACGCTGGGTTCTTCCGTGGTACTGGTGGCCAGCCCCGATGCAGATCCCGCGACCGTGGCTCTGGTGCGCAGCATCCTGACCTCGGCGGGCGTGGAAACGATCACGAGCGCGCGGCGGGTGCCGGCGGCGCTAGACCAGGTTCATGTCGTGGTTGGAACGGGTGGCGAGGCGGTGGTGCGCGATGCGCTGGCGCGCAGTGGGGCAAAGGTCGACGACCATGCCGAGGGCTATACGATCGCCAGCATCGCGAAAGGTCGCGGCGGGCTGATCACGCTGGCGGGGCGGGATGGCGACGGGCTGTTCCATGCCGCGCAGACGTTTCGCCAACTGGCCCGGCGGGGCACGATCCCGGCGCTGACGATCCAGGATCATCCGGCGATGCCGATCCGCGGCACGATCGAGGGCTTCTACGGCGCGCCCTGGACGATGGCGGACCGGACCAAGCATCTGGACTTCCTGGCCAGCGTCAAGGCCAACACCTATATCTACAGCCCCAAGGACGATCCCTATGCGCGGGATCGCTGGCGCGAGCCCTATCCGGCCGAGACGCTGTCGGCGCTGGGCACGCTGGCGGCCGCGGCACGGCGCAACCATGTCGATTTCGTGTATGCAATCTCGCCTGGGCCGACGGTGTGCTTTTCCAATCCGGCCGACCTGACGGCACTGGAGCGCAAGTTCGACGCGCTCCGCGGGATCGGCGTACACAGCTTCTATGTCGCGCTGGACGATATCGAATACACCAAGTGGAATTGCGAGCAGGACAAGGCGGCTTTCGGTCCTTCCGGCGCCGAGGCGGCGGGCGTTGCGCAATCGAAGCTGTTGAACGCGGTGCAGGCCGATCTGGTGGCGAAGGATCCAGCGTCCCGGCCGCTGATCATGGTGCCGACCGAATATTTCGACGCCAAGGAAAGCCCGTACAAGGCGGCGCTCCGCAAGCATCTGGATCCGCGCATCGTGGTGCAGTGGACCGGCACGGACGTGGTTCCGCCGGCGATCTCGGTGCCCGATGCCAAGGCTGCGACCAAGGCGTTCGGGCGCAAGACGCTGCTTTGGGACAATTATCCGGTCAACGATTATGCGCAGACGACGGGGCGGCTGCTGATGGCGCCCTATGCGCGGCGTGAGGCGGGATTGGCGAGCGAGCTGACCGGCATCCTGTCCAACCCGATGAACCAGGAGGCGCCGAGCCGCGTCGCGGTGACCGGCGTGGCGGCGTTCGCGTGGAACGACAAGGGCTATGATGCGGAGCGGACCTGGCATGCCGCGGCGCGCGAACTGGCAGGCGGCGATGCGCGTGCGACCGAGGCGCTGCTGACCTTCTTCGACACGCAGCACATGGCGCCGACCTTTGGCAGCCAGCCGTGGCAGGAGCAGGCACCGCGATTGAAAACGGTGCTGGACGGGGTGCGCGAGGCGATCGCGGACGGCGATGCGGCGGCGCGGGGTGAGGCGATCATGGAACTGCGCGAGACCGCGGATGCGATGGCGGGGGCGCCCGATATCATTCGCTCGGGAACGGTCGATCCCGGCTTTGCGGCGCAGTCGGCACCGTGGCTGGACGCGATGCAGCGCTGGGGCCGCGCCTTGCAACTGACTGCGGCGGGTCTGGATGCCGCGGATCGAGGCAATGGCGCCGCACGGCGCTACTTCGCCGACGCCAAGCGGATCGCAGGCGAGGCGGCGGCCGTCCAGAGCATCCCCGGTGCGACGCGCTTCGACGGCCCGATCAAGATCGCTGACGGGGTGCTGGACGTGTTCGTGGCGGATGCGCCGACGCTGATCGCCCTGCCGCCACAGTGACGCCGCCACAGTGACGCCGCCAGCGACGGCGAGGCTCAAAGCGTGAGCATCGCCGTCGCAGCGGAGGCGGGATCGGCACGCTCGGCGAGCGATGCCTGGATCGCGGCGGCCGTGCGCGGCACCTTGCCCTTGTAGGCAACCCGGCCGTTCACCGTGACCGTGACTGGGCGGTCGAGGTCCAGCAGCTTGTCCGACAGGCGCAGGGTGGTGCCGCGCGGCACGTCGCCGGTCAGGGTGATCGCCTGTCCATCGGCGGTGGCGACGATCTTGTCACCGGCCTTTGCCGCGGCGGCATCGGGGATGTGCAGCCAGTAGAAACGGTCGTTGGTCACGTCGTCCTGCACCCAGACGATGCGCTTGGGCCAGGGGTTGCGGGTGAACTGCGCCATCCAGGGCAGCGCCTCGGCATCCTTGCGGTTCATCCAGTGGGGCAGGCCGGGATAGATGCGCGCCATGTTGACATAGCCGCCAGGGTCGGCGGCGTGCAGGCGCTCCATCTCGGCGGCCTTCTCCGCAGCGATCTTGTTGCGATCATAGGCGCTGTCCGCACCGCCCATGAAGATGGCGAAGGGCAGGTTGCGCAAAGGGAGGAGCGTCGACTCATTGGGGTGCCCCGCCATGGTCGCGGCGGCGGCGAAGCGGTCCGCCATGCGCGGTGCCAACTGCCACACGCCGTCGCCGCCGGCGGAATAGCCCATCAGATAGACCCTGTTCGGATCGACGCCGTTCACCGCGACCTGCGCATCGATCAGCCGCTGGAACAGCGGGTCGATATGCCCCTCATGCCACAGGTTCCAGGTGTCGGTGGGCGCGCGGGGCGCCAGGTAGATGCCCTCGGCGGGTTCGTAGAGGCGGATCTGGTTGCGCCACTGCTGATCGTTCACCGCCGGCTCCGCATTGCCGCCGCCGTGCATCGAGATCCACAAGCTGCGGCCACCCTTTGGCGCGGTGCCGAAGGTCTTGCTGTCCCATTTCAGTGTCTTGTCGCCGACCGTGATCGACTTTGCCGCGACCTCCGCGCGGTATTCGTCGGCAAGCGACCGGAGCCGGGCGGCGGCCATCTGGTCGAGCATCCGGGCGGCGGCATCGCGGGACAGGCCCCTGGCGGCGTGTGCCGAGGCCGGCCGGGGAGCTGGTGCCTGGGGGAGCGTAGCAGCGACGGCGGCCGCGACGATGGGAGTAAACCAGAAGTGCATGGGGCCAGCCTTTAGCGGGCGTGGTGGCGGTGTCGATGGTCGCGGGGGCGGTTCAGTTCCCATTCGGCCGGCATCTGCCTAAGGTGCAGCCATACTGACCTTTGGAGTTGCCATGCCTGCCACCGTTCTGGCGCTTGCCCCCATTCTTGCTCTGGCCGTCCAGACGGCGCCCGTGCTTGCCACGCCGGAGGCGCGCGACGTACACAGCCATGCCCGCCCGCTGGAGGCGCGGGTTTCGCATGTCTCGCTGAACCTGTTCGCCGATTTCGACACCCATGTGCTGCGCGGGGTGGCGACGCTGTCGATCGATGCCAAGCCGGGAGCGGGGCAGGTGGTGCTGGACGATAACGGCTTGCGCATCGTCTCGGTCACGGATGCGGGCGGCAAGGCGCTGCCCTATACGGTTGGCACAGGTGATGCGGTGCATGGCGGCCCGCTGACCGTGACGCTGAACGGCGCCAAGGCGATCCGCATCGCCTATGCCTCCGCGCCCGACGCCAAGGCGTTGCAATGGCTTAGCCCGGCGCAGACCGCAGGCAAGGTGCAGCCCTTCCTGTTCAGCCAGGGCGAGGCGATCCTGAACCGCAGCTGGATCCCGACGCAGGACTCGCCGGGCATTCGCCAGAGCTGGGACGCGACGATCAACGTGCCGGCCAAGCTGACCGCGGTGATGAGCGGCGATGCTGTGGGCAAGCCGGTCTGCAAGGCGGATCGCTGCACCTATCGCTATGCCATGGACAAGCGGGTGGCGCCCTATCTGATCGCGCTGGCGGTGGGGGACATCACGTTCCGCGCGACGGGGAAGCGGACGGGGATCTGGGCGGAGCCGGTGACGCTGGACAAGGCGGCGTATGAGTTCGGGGAGCTGGACAAGTTCGTGGCCGCGGCCGAGGGGCTGTATGGGCCTTATCGCTGGGGGCGATACGATGTGCTGGTGCTGCCGCCATCCTTTCCGTTCGGTGGGATGGAGAACCCGACGCTGACCTTTGCCACGCCGACCGCGATCGCGGGCGACCGCAGCCTGGTCAGCCTGATCGCGCACGAGCTGGCGCATAGCTGGTCGGGCAATCTGGTGACGAACGCGACATGGGACGATTTCTGGCTGAACGAGGGCTTCACCAGCTATTTCGAGAACCGGATCATGGAGTCGCTGTACGGGAAGCGCCGGGCAGACATGGAGGCGGACCTGGCGTGGACCGACATGCAGGAGGCGGTGAAGGCCGCAGGCGGCCCGCAGTCGCCGGACACGCGGCTGCACCTGGAGCTGGATGCGTCACGCGATCCCGACGACGGCATGACGCAGATCGCCTATGACAAGGGTGCGACGTTCCTGCGCACGATAGAGGCGACGGTGGGCCGCACGCGGTGGGATGCCTATCTGCGCCGCTATTTCGACACCCACGCCTTCCAGCCGCAGACCAGCGCCGGTTTCCTGAGGGATCTGAAGGCCAATCTGCTGAAGCCGGGTGAGGCGGAGCGGATCGGCGTCGATGCCTGGGTGTACCAGCCGGGTATTCCGGCCAATGCGGTGCATGTGACGTCCGACGCGTTTCCCGCGATCGATGCGGCGGCCAAGGCGTTCGCGGCGGGCGGGCCGGTGTCCGCGGTGCCGGGCGACGTGACCACGCAGGAATATGTGCGCTTCCTGACGCAGTTGCCGCGCACGCTGTCGGCCGAGCGGTTGCGCGCGCTGGACCAGCGGTTCCACTGGAACGGGACGGGCAACAGCGAGATCCGCTTCGCCTGGCTGCAACTGGCGCTGGCCAACCGCTATCCGCCGGCCGAGGGATCGGCAGAGGCGTTCCTGACGGCCCAGGGCCGGCGCAAGTTCGTCGCGCCGCTGTTCGCGCAATTGTGGGGGCAGGGAGACTGGGGCCGTGGGCTTGCGACGCGCATCTATACCAAGGCCCGGCCGGGCTATCATGCGGTGACGACGACCACCGTCGATCGCCTGATGAAAGCGGCAAATTAACCATTCGGTAAGAATTTGGAGGAGCGCGCGACCCCAGGTTCACGCTAGGCATGCAGGTCGGCGACGATGAAACACAGTTCATCGGATAAGGTTCCCGCCGCTCTTCCAAAAAATTTCGACACCCCGTAGCCAAAATCATCACCTAGATTGGACCGGGGGGTCGCAAGTGAGTGGCAAGTCGTTGGCAGCGCGTTTTGCGCTGGTGGTTTCGTGCGGCCTGATGATGGCGACGCCCGCGGCAGCGCAGTTTTGGCAGTGCGCACCCTATGCCCGTGAAATCTCGGGCATCAACATCCATGGCAACGCGAATACCTGGTGGGGCCAGGCCGAGGGCCGCTACGAGCGTGGACATACCCCGCAGGCCGGATCGGTGCTGGCGTTCGAGGCGACGCGCCGCATGCGCGTCGGCCATGTCGCGATGGTGTCGCGGGTGGTGAGCGACCGTGAGGTGCTGCTGACCCATGCCAACTGGTCGCGCCGCGGTGGCATCGAGCGTGACGTGCGCGCCATCGACATTTCACCCAACAACGACTGGTCGCAGGTGAAGGTGTGGTATGGCCCCAATGGCGGGCTGGGTACATCGACCTACCCAACCAAGGGCTTCATCTATGCCGGCCATGCCCCGACGGCGCCGATGGTCGATGCGCTGCCGCCAGTACAGGTTGCCAGCCAGGGGCCGGATCCGATGACGGGGATCTATACGTTCGCGGGTGAGGTTAAGTAAGGCCCGAGCGATAATGCCCTCTCCCCTCCGGGGAGAGGGAAATCGGGTCAGTCCTCCATGATCAGGCTGTTCTTCCGCGTGTCACGCATGCGCAGGTAGATGACCAGCGAGATCGCGATCATGCCGGTGACGTACCAGTAGAAGCCGCGCTCGAAGCCAGCATCCTTGAACTTCAGCGCGACGAACTCCGCGGTGCCGCCGAAGATGGTGTTGGCAAGCGCATAGGGGAGCGCGACGCCCAGTGCGCGGATATGCGCGGGGAACAGTTCCGCCTTCACCACCGCGTTGATCGAGGTGTAGCCGGTGACGATGATCAGCGCGGCCATGACCAGTGCGCCGGCAACCCAGGGGTCGCGCGTCGTTTCCAGCGTGGAGAAGATCGGATAGGTGAAGCACACGCCGGCGATGCCGAAGGCGACCATCAGCGGCTTGCGCCCGATCCGGTCGGACAGTGCGCCGGCGACCGGCTGAAGCAGCATGAAGACGAACAGCGTGGCCGCGTTGATCTGGCTGGCGACCGGGCGGCTGAAGCCCGACGTGTTGACCAGGAACTTCTGCATGTAGATCGAATAGGCGTAGAAGGCGAGCGTGCCGCCCGCGGTCAACAGCATCACCGTCATCGTCTCGCGCGGGTGATGCTTCACGAGCTGCCAGAAGCCGGACTTGGGCGCGCCCTCCTTCTTTGCGTTCTGATAGCTTTCCGTCTCGGCCAGACCACGCCGGATGTAGAAGACCACGACGGCGAGCACGGCGCCGATCGCGAACGGAATGCGCCAGCCCCAGGCGTCCAGATCCGCTTCGGGCAGGACCGTCTGGAGGATCAGCAGCACGCAGATGGCGAGCAACTGGCCTGAGATCAGCGTGACATATTGGAAGGACGAGAAGAAGCCGCGGCGGTCCTTGCCCGCCATTTCCGACAGATAGGTGGCGCTGGCGCCATATTCGCCGCCGACCGACAGGCCCTGCATCAGACGCGCGAGGACGAGCGCGGCGGGGGCGAACAGGCCGATCGTCTCATAGCCCGGTGTAACCGCGATGATGAGCGAGCCGGCGCACATCAGCGTGACCGACAGCGTTAGCCCCGCCTTGCGCCCCTTGCTGTCGGCATAGATGCCCATGACCCACGCCCCGATCGGGCGCATGATGAAGCCGACCGCGAACACCGCTGCCGCCGAGAGCAACTGCGCGGTGCGGTCTTCCGACGGAAAGAAATGCGGCGCGAAATAGAGCGTGAAGGCGGAGTAGACGTACCAGTCGAACCATTCGACCAGATTGCCGGTCGAACCGCCGATGATCGATTTCAGCCGGTGGTTGCGGGTGCCCGCATCCATTGCGGTTGATGTCATGTCTATTCCTCTTCTCATCAGATCAGAACCGGAAGCTCAGCCACCCCGCGGCGAAAAACGAATTGTTCAGACCGGCGCGGTCCAGCACCGTCTTTGCCTGGAAATGCTCCAGTCGGCCGGTGAAGGACAGGCGCGGCGTGATGCTCCATACCGCCTGAAGGCGGGCGACCTCGGCAATGGCGCGGCCATCGACATTCTGCGTACCGGGCAGCGCGGCCCCGCTGGCGCGGTACACCGCGTCATTCTCGTTCGGGCGCCATGCAAAGCCGTATTCGGCCGCCAGGCGCACGCCCTTGATCGGGGTGAAGGTGAAGTTCGGCGCGGTGTACAGCAGGTTCGTCGGGGTCAGGAACAAGCCGTAGCTGTAGTAGATGTTGTTGCCGAACAGGCCGCTGGTCGTGTTCAGCGTGCCACCGTCATAGCTGCCGCCGCCCGAGCCGTAATCGACATGGACGCCGACGCGCGGCGCATCGGCGGCCTTGCCCAGCTTGTAGGTCTGCGCAACGAATGCCTGCCAGGCGGAGATCTTCTGGTTGCCGAAGGTGCCGCCCTGATGGTTGACCGTCCAGTCGATCGTGACCGGACCGATATCGCCATATGTGTGCAGGCCGATGAAATAGCGCTCTTCACGCGCTACGCGGCCACCCCAGGTCGCTGCGCGGTTGCGCAGCCGCCAGACGAATGGATCGGCATACAGCTTCGACCCGCCGAACAGGTCCGTGGGGATCTTGAAGCCGAAGGTGGCGCCGGAGAAGCGCACCGCATCGTTCTTGCGGTCGTCGCTCAGCCCTTCATAGCCATAGCTGACATAGTTCAGATCGAACACGTCCAGGCGGGTGGTGGCGTTGCGGGCATAGGCGCGCACACCATCGAGGACGAAGAACAGCGTGTTGTTGTCGCGCGGCACGGTCAGCAACTGCGGACCGTCGGCAAAGGTCTGGCGACCGGCACGAATGCCGCTGTCGAAGCCCGCGACATTGCCCTTCACCTCGGCGAAGAGCTGCTGCACGGCCAGGTCGTTGCGCAGGTTCGCATTCGGGGTGCCGAGATTGGGGCCGCTCAGGCCGGCATGGCCGACCTCGCCGAAGACGCGGAAATGGTCGCCCAGATGGACGTCGGCGCCGCCGACCAGGCGCAGGATGTCCTGGCGCTGGGCTTCGCGGTCCTGAAGATTGGGGTTCGTGGTCAGGTTGGTGCGCAGACGGGCTTCGCCGGAAAAGGTGACATAGACGTCGCCCTCCTGGGTCAGCTTCACGCATTTCAGCGCATCCAGCGGATCGTTGCGCTTGGCGGGATCGCACATCCGGCGCCAATCCTCCGCCCAGCGCGACTGATTGTAACCGCCGGTGGTGGTGCCGTCGCCCGCGGCTGCGGACGGGTAGGCACCGGTGGAGGGGCTCGCACGCTCCGGGCTGTTGCCGGGGATCGCGCTCTGTGCCTGCGCCAGCCCCGGGGCGAGGGCGATCGCTGCCCCCGCCAACCAGACGTTCTTCATCATATTCCTCTCAGTAGGGCGGGGATGCGCCCTTAGGCAGCCCTGATTTCCGGGCCGTTAACGATCGCAGGGGCGGGCCGGCTGTTCAGCGCGGCATCCAGCGCGTCCTTGTCGAGCGCATTTTCCCACCGGGCGACGACCACGGTCGCCACCGCATTGCCGATGAAGTTGGTCAGGCTGCGGCATTCGGACATGAAACGGTCGATGCCCAGGATCAGCGCCATGCCCGCGATCGGGATGGTGGGCACGATCGAGAGCGTGGCGGCCAAGGTGATGAAGCCCGCGCCGGTGACGCCGGCGGCCCCCTTCGAACTCAGCATCGCGACCAGCAGCAGGGCGAGCTGCTGCCCCAGCGACAGGTCCACGCCGCAGGCCTGGGCGATGAACAGCGCCGCCAGCGTCATGTAGATGTTGGTGCCGTCGAGGTTGAACGAATAGCCGGTGGGCACGACGAGGCCGACGACCGACTTTTCGCAACCGGCCTTTTCCATCTTCTGAAGCAGGCTGGGCAGGGCGGCTTCGGACGAGGAGGTGCCGAGGACGAGGAGCAGCTCGGCCTTAAGGTAGCGGATCAATTTGAAGACCGAGAAGCCGTTCACGCGGGCGATGGTGCCGAGCACGACGGCAACGAACAGGAAGGCGGTCAGGTAGAAGGTGGCGACGAGCGCGCCGAGGTTGACGAGGCTGCCGAGGCCGTATTTGCCGATGGTGAAGGCGATGGCGCCGAACGCACCAATGGGGGCGGCGCGCATCAGGATGCCGACCAGTTTGAACACCACGACGCTGAGGCGTTCAAGGCTGTGGAGCAGCGGCTTGGCCGGCTCACCGATCAGGGCCATGGAGATGCCGAAGAGGATGGCGACGAGCAGCACCTGGAGGATGTTGCCTTCGGTGAACGCGCTGACCAGCGTGTCGGGAATGATGCCGAGCAGGAAGCCGGTGACCGTGGTGGCGTGCGCCTTGGCGGCATAGTCGTTCACCGCGGCGGCATCGAGGGTGGCCGGGTTGATGTTCATGCCGGCGCCGGGCTGTACGACGTGCGCGACGATCAGGCCGACGATGAGCGCGAGCGTGGAGACGGTGATGAAGTAGAAGAACGCCTTGCCCGCGACGCGGCCGACCGAGGCCAGTTCGCGCATGCCGGCGATGCCGGTCACCACCGTCAGGAAGATGACGGGGCCGATGATCATCTTGACGAGCTTGATGAAGCCGTCACCCAGCGGCTTCAGCGATGCGCCGAGGTCCGGGTAGAGATGGCCGATGATCGCGCCGAGCGCGATGGCGACAAGGACCTGAACATACAAATGCGACCATATCCTGGCGCGCTTGGGCGTCTCGGCCACAGCATAGTCTTGTGCGATCACGCTTTCGTCATCCTCTGCAAGAACGGGAGGCACCGTTGATCCGGGCTCTTGGAACGTAAAGAGTGCGCAAAAACGCTCGTCGCAGCAATGTGGTAGTGCTGTTGGCCTAAATCCGCGGAAAACCGCCGAAAAAGGCGTGTCGCGCGATGTGGGGTGAGCGAATTTTCGCATGGCGCCGGCGGCGTTGCTGCGATAGTCCGCACACATGGGCCTGTTCTCCGCCAAGTCGATCCGCATCCGTGTCGCGCTGGCGGCGGGGCTGGTCGCGGCGCTGACCTTGGTCGTCGCGCTGGGATTGCGGGCCTATGCCTATGGCCATGCGCTGGACAATCTGCGCCGCGATGTCGGCCGGGTGGCGCGGCAGCAGGAACGGCTGTTGTCCAGCGAGTTGCAGCGGTTCCGGTTGTTGCCGATCGTGTTGGGCGAATATCCGGACCTGCGCAGCGCCCTGATCGCGGGCCCGGGCCGTGCGGCGGACCGGATGAACGAGAAGCTGGCGCTGCTCGCCGAGCGGACCGGCGCGCCGGTCATCTATGTCATCAACCCGCAGGGACGGACGATCGCGGCGTCGAATGCGCGAAAGCCGGACAGTTTTGTCGGGCGCGACTATGCGTTCCGGCCCTATTTCCGGCGCGCGATGGCGAACGGCACGGCGGAATATTTTGCGCTGGGCAATGTCAGCCACCGCCCCGGCCTGTTCCTCGCGCGGCGGCTGGGGCCGGTCGATGCGCCGGTCGGTGTGGTCGTCGTCAAGGTCGAGTTCGACGGGATGGCGCGGGCCTGGACGACGGATCTGGGCCAGACGCTGCTGGTCGACGCGCACGGGGTGGTGGTGGTCGCGACCGACCCGCCGGCGCGGTTCTCCACGCTGCGTCCGCTGTCCCCCGGAGAGCGGGCGGAAATCCGCGAAACGCGGCAGTTCGGTGCGCTGCCGCTGCCGCTGTCGGGCTATCGGCTGGGGGGGGATGGCAACGGGCGTGACCGGCTGGGCGACAAGGTGGTGGCGCGCGCGGTGCCGGCGCCGTTGCCGGGATGGCGGCTGATCCATGTCGCGCCGGTGGCAAGCGCGCTGCGGGAGGCGGATGCGTGGGTGCGTGCGGCGACCGTGCTGGTCGGCGTGGCGCTGGCGCTGCTGGCGGCGGGATGGTTGTGGCGGCAGACGCGGGCGGAGCGGCAGATGGCGGCGCGCGTCGCGCTGGAGGCGGAGGTGACGCGGCGGACGGCCGAGCTGCGCGAGGCGAACGGACGGCTGACGGTGGAGATCGGCGAGCGTATCCGCGCCGACCAGCGTTTCCGCGCCGCCCGCGAGGAACTGGCCCAGGCCAACCGGCTGGGCTCGCTGGGGTCGATCACCGCAAGCGTGGCGCACGAGATCAACCAGCCGGTGGCGGCGATCCGCACGCTGGCGGACAATGCCCGCATTTTCCTGGAGCGGGAGGCACCCGAGCGTGCCGGGCAGAACCTGCTCTCCATCGTCGAATTGACGCAGCGGATCGGATCGATCGTGCAGGAGATGCGGCGCTTCGCCAAGCGCGGCACGCATGGCATCGGCCCGGTAGCGATCGCCGAGATCATCGAGGGCACCATGCTGCTGATCGGTGACCGGTTCCGCAGCGCGGGCGTGGCGCTGGACCGGCCCCCCGTGGGCGATGCCCTTCCCATGGTGATGGCGGGGCGGGTGCGGCTGGAGCAGGTGCTGGTCAATCTGTTGCAGAATGCGCTGGACGCGGTCGCCGGGCAGAGCGCGCCCGAGGTCGCGCTGTATGTGGAAGACGACGGGGGCGACACGGTCGCGATCGTCGTCGCGGATAATGGTTCGGGGCTGGACCCGGCACTGGCGCCGGTGATCTTCACCCCGTTCGTGACCGGCAAGCCCGACGGGCTGGGCCTGGGGCTGGGGATCGCACGCGATATCATGACGGAGTTCGGTGGCATGTTGGAGACGGTCCCATCCAGGCTGGGCGGCGCGGCCTTTCGCGTGACGTTGCGCCGGGCGTGAGCGGGGCCATGGCGAGCGAGACGCAACCCAACGCCGCGATGCGCGTGCTGCTGGTGGATGACGACACGACGCTGCGTGGCGCGCTGGCGCAGTCGTTCGAACTGGCGGGGATCGAGGTGGAACCGCATGCCGACCCGTTGGGTGCGCTGGCCACGATCGATGCGGATTTCGCCGGCATGGTGGTGACCGACATCCGCATGCCCGGCATGGACGGCACCGAACTGTTCCGCCGGATCGCCGCGATCGATACCGATATCCCGGTGATCCTGATGACCGGGCATGGCGACGTGCCGATGGCGGTGGCCGCGCTGAAGCAGGGCGCGTTCGACTTCATCGCCAAGCCCTTTGCCGCCGATCATCTGATCGCCAGCGCCCAGAGGGCATTGGAGATGCGCCGGCTGGTGCTGGAGAACCGGCGGCTGCGACTGGCGGCGGAGGAGGCGCAGGGCGCCTATCCGCTGATCGGCGAGACGCCGGTGATGATGCGGTTGCGCGACATGGTGCGACAGGTGGCGCAGGCCGATGTCGACGTACTGATCGAGGGCGAGACGGGAACCGGCAAGGAACTGATCGCGCTGCTGCTGCACCGGTGGAGCGCGCGGCGGACGCGGCCGTTCGTCGCGGTCGATTGCGCGGCGCTGCCCGAGACGATCGCGGAGGGCGAAATGTTCGGCCAGGCGCATGGCCGGACGCCGGGACGGATCATCGCCGCCAATCGCGGCACGCTGTTTCTGGACGAGGTGGACAGCATGGCGCTGGCGCTGCAGGGCCGGATGCTGCGCGTGGTGGAGGAACGCGAGGTGCGCGCGATCGGTGCGGAGGAACGGCAGATGCTGGACCTGCGCATCGTGGCGGCGGCGAAATCCGATCTGGCGAGTGCGGTGGCGGAGGGACGGTTCCGTGCCGACCTGCTCTACCGGTTGGACGCGGTGCGGCTGCGCGTGCCGCCGCTGCGCGAACGCCGGGCCGACGTGCCGCTGCTGTTCGCGCATTTCCTGCGCGAAGCGGCGGAGCGGTTCGGGCGCGAGGTGCCGATGATCGATGCCGATGTGGAGGCGCGGCTGTTGTCGCACGACTGGCCGGGCAATGTGCGCGAGGTGCGCAACTATGCGGGGCGCGTCGCGCTCGGCCTGCCGGGGGAGGGAAGCGTGGCAGGCGGCGACGGATCGCTGTCGCTGCCCGAGCGTGTCGAGCGTTTCGAGGGGGCGACGATCCGCGCCGCACTGGAGGAAGGCGGCGGCGACGTGCGCGCCGCGCTGGTGACGCTGGGGATTCCGCGCAAGACCTTTTACGACAAGATCCAGCGGCATGGCATCGACCTGAACGCGTATCGGCGCGGGCGGGGGTAGGGGATACCGGGAGGCGCTGTCCGGTCTGAGGCACGGTGACATCCTTCATACCCGTTCGTGTCGAGTAGAGATCGAGTAGCCCCGGCAGGGGCGTATCGAGAGCTCGCATCGAGGCACTGCCGCGCGCGCCAACCTGTTCATCTGGGTATGCGGCTCCGCCGCTACTCGACAGCTACGCGAGACGAACGGGTGGGTTGGTGGTTCGGGCGAAGATGTCTCGATACGCGGCCTCGATACGCTCCTGCGGAGCTACTCGACCGCTACTCGACACGAACGGGTTGGGGTTGGGCGTTGGCGATCGGAGAAAGGGCGAGGCGGGTCCGGGCGGTGGCCCGCGAAATGCATGATCCATGTTGGACACTGCATGCCAAGTGTCGCAAATTGGCAACTTTCATGCCGTTGTTGCATTGCTGGAATAAAGGGAGATGCAATGACACAGACGACGGCAGACGAAGAACGGATCGTGCCCCCCGCGAGCAAGCGGGCCTTGCTGCACCGGATGACGATGCCATGGTGGACGCTGCTCTTCCCCTTGCTCGGCGTCGGTGCGGTCCTGATGTCGCTCTACAAGATGGGGACGCCTGGCCTGATCGCGGCGGCGGTGATCCTGATGGGATGCGTGCTGGCGGCGGTGCATCATGCCGAGGTGGTCGCGCACCGGGTGGGCGAGCCGTTCGGCACGCTGGTGCTGGCGGTCGCGGTGACGGTGATCGAGGTTTCGCTGATCGTCAGCCTGATGCTGTCGGATGCGGGCGACGCCTCCACGCTGGCGCGCGATACCGTGTTCGCGGCGATCATGATCATCCTGAACGGTATTGTCGGCCTGTGCCTGCTGGCCGGCGGCTTGCGCTATGGCGAGCAGCGTTTCTCGCTGCGCGGGGCCAGCGCCTCGCTGAACGTGCTGGTCGCGATGGTGGTGCTGTCGCTGGTGCTGCCCAATTACGTGTCGAGCGCGCCGGGGCCGACCTATGCCCCGTCGCAACTGGTGTTCGTCGCGATCGTCAGCCTGATCCTCTACGGCACGTTCGTGTTCGTGCAGACCGGGCGGCACCGCGAGATGTTCCTGCCCGCCGACGAGGATCTGCCGGCGGATGCCCATACCACGGTGCCGTCGGGCAGCGACACGCTGGTGGCGCTGGGATTGTTGCTGGTCGCACTGGTCGGCGTGGTGCTGCTTGCCAAGGGATTGTCGGCCAAGGTGGAGGAGGCGATCCTGGGCGCCGGCCTGCCGCTGGCGATCGTCGGCGTCATCATCGCCGGGCTGGTGCTGGCACCCGAAAGCCTGGCCGCGTACCGCGCGGCCAAGCGCAACCGGCTGCAGACCAGCCTGAACCTCGCGCTCGGTTCGGCGCTTGCCACGATCGGTCTCACCATCCCCTCGGTGGCGATGGTGTCGCTGGCGCTGGACCTGCCGCTGGCGCTGGGGATCGGGCCGAAGGAAATGACCGTGCTGGTCCTGTCGCTGTTCGTCATCACCCTGTCGCTGGGCACCGGGCGGACCACGCTGCTGGGCGGCGCGGTCCATCTGGTGATCTTCGCGGCCTATCTGTTCATCACCGTGGTTCCCTGAATGCGGGCCCGCTGCCGGGCCGCCAGCGCGAGCCCGGCGGCGAGTTGCAACGCGCCGTAGAGGCGGCGGCGCGTCGGCTTGCCCGCGAAAGGGCGGACCAGCAGATCGACCGCGGGCGTGCGTGAGCGCCACAGGGCGACGTGACGTTCGGGCTGGAGGAGCCCCAGCAGTCCGTCGCCGATCATGAACACGGCAGCCATCTCCGCCGTGCGGCGGAGCGCCGCCTGTGTGTCGGTCATTTCTTCCTTGTCGCGCGCCATGCCTGAAACTCCTCGATCGCCGTCGAGCGTTTCAACACGCGAGCCCAGGGATCGATCACCACATGCGCGTCGGCCGGCACGGTCAGCGTGCCGGTGCCGTCCGTCATCGGCAGTTTTTCGATGCGGTCGCCCACCTGCACCTCGATCGGCATGGGGAAGGGGCGATCGTTCGCGACCTTCCAGCGCAGCGTCAGCCGGTCGCCTTCGCGGGTCTGCTGAAGATCGGGCAGCGCCGCCTCGCGCAGATAGACGTCGAAGAACCAGCGATAATCCTTGCCCGTCACCTGGCGGACGAAGCCTTCATATTCACGGCTGGAGCCGAAGCGGGGTTTGAAGTTGCCGGGTTTCGGATCGGTGCGGCCATAGACGGCGAGGCGGGTAACGTCCCAGAAATCCTTGTCGCCGATCAGGTTGCGCAGGGTGTGGAGCATCCACGACCCCTTCATGTAGATGTCGAGGCCGGGGCCGCCATTCGCCGCCTCGTACACATCCTCCTCGGTGATGACGCGGTCGCGCACGATCGGCACCTTGGAGACGATCCCCTGCCGTTGCAGGTCCATCATTGCGGCATAGCGCGCTTCGCCCTCGCGCCAGCGGCCATAGGCGGGCTGCATGTAGCTGCCATAGCCTTCGTGCAGCCAGAAATCGTCCCAGTTGGCCGCGGTAAGCTGGTTGGCGAACCATTCATGGGTGAACTCATGATGGAACAGCCAGTCGAACCCCTCGACCGCCTTGGCATATTCATTGCCATAGGCGTTGATCGTCTGGTGCTCCATGCCCTTGTGCGGTGTTTCGACCACGCCGACCTTTTCGTCGGCGAAGGGGAAGGGGCCGACCACCGTTTCAAAGAAGTCGAGCGTCGGGGCAAATTCGGCGAACAGCTTTTCAGCCTGCGCCTTTTCGCCGGGCAGATACCAGTAGTACATCGGAATGGTGTTGCCGAAGCGGCTCTTGTAGGTGCCGCTGATCTCCTCATAGGGGCCGACGTTCAGCGCGATGGCATAGGTGTTGGGGTTCCGCGTCCGCCAGTTCCAGCGGGTGCGGCCGTCCGGCAGCGTGTCGACGCCGAGCAGCTTGCCGTTCGACGGCGCCTTCAGCCCGGCGGGAACGGTGATGTGCAGCGTCACCTGGCTGGGTTCGGCGGTGGGGAAGTCGAGGCAGGGCCAGAACAGGTCGCAGCCATAGCCCTGCGCCGTGGTGGCGAACCACAGCTTGCCGTCCGGCGTCTTCGACCAGACTACCCCGTCGTCCCACGGCGCGCGCACCGCGACGTGCGGCGTGCCGCGATAGGTGATGCTGGCCCGGATCTTCTGCCCCGCCGCCTTTGGACGAGGCAGCGGGATGACGAGTTGCCCGTCCGGGTTGGACCAGGTGCCGGCCTTCAGCGGCACGCCGTCGATCGAGACGGCGGAGACGGGCAGGTTGCGATCCAGATCGATCAGCAGGCGGGACACGGGGGCGACCGTGGTGAAGTCCAGTACCGCCACACCGGCCAGTTCGTGCGTTTCCGGCAGGATCTCGAACGACAGGTCGGCGGTATCAAAGCGCAGGGCCATCTGCTCGGCCGGGCGAACGCCGCCGGAAATCTTGGTCTGCTCGGTCAGTGGCGGCTCGCCCTTTTCGGGGAGCGGATCGGCCATCGCGGTGGATGCCAGAAGAGCGACGACGAGCAGCGGTATACGATTCATGGGCAAACTTGTTGCCGGTCGTCGCATGCTTGGCAAGCCGCGATTGATGGATGCTTCACCCTCCCCATATAAGGGGGCATGAGGGTCCCCCCGGCGGGACCCATCGGAGACTCCATGACTCAGACCTACCCCGTACTTCCGCTCCGTGACATCGTCGTGTTCCCGCACATGATCGTGCCGCTGTTCGTGGGCCGTGACAAATCGGTGGCGGCGCTGGAAGCCGCCATGGCTGCCGACAAGGAGATATTCCTCGTCGCGCAGCTCGATCCGGGCGAGGACGATCCCGCCCGCGAGGATCTGTATGAAATCGGCGTGTCGGCGACCGTGCTGCAACTGCTGAAGCTTCCCGATGGCACGGTGCGCGTGCTGGTCGAGGGCAAGCAGCGTGCCCGGCTGGTCGAGCTGACCGCGGGCGAGACGCACCTGACTGCCACCGTCGACACGGTCGAGGACAGCGGTGCGGACAATGAAGAGATCGCCGCGCTGATGCGCTCGGTGGTCGATCAGTTCGAGAATTATGCCAAGCTGAACCGCAAGCTGCCGGCCGAAACCGCGGTGCAACTGGGCGAGATCGACGAGCCTTCGCGCCTCGCCGATGCGGTGGCCGCCAATATCTCGATCAAGGTGTCCGACAAGCAGGCGCTGCTCGTCGAGACCGATCCGGCCAAGCGGCTGGAGATGGCGTTTGCGCTGATGGAGGGCGAACTCGGCGTCCTGCAGGTCGAGAAGAAGATCAAGAGCCGCGTCAAGCGCCAGATGGAGAAGACGCAGCGCGAATATTACCTCAACGAGCAGTTGAAGGCGATCCAGCGCGAGCTGGGCAACGAGAGCGACGAGGGTGACGGCGACGAGATCGCCGAGCTGACGCAGAAGATCGCGACGCTCAAGCTGTCGAAGGAGGCGCGCACCAAGGCGACGTCGGAGCTGAAGAAGCTGAAGACGATGGCGCCGATGAGCGCCGAGGCGACGGTGGTGCGCAACTATCTGGACGTGCTGCTGGGTCTGCCCTGGGGCAAGAAGTCCAAGATCAAGAAGGACATCCCCGCCGCCGAAGCCGTGCTGAACGAGGATCACTACGCGCTGGAGAAGGTGAAGGACCGGATCGTCGAGTATCTGGCCGTCCAGGCGCGCACCAACAAGCTGAAGGGGCCGATCCTGTGCCTGGTCGGTCCGCCGGGCGTGGGCAAGACCTCGCTCGGCCATTCGATCGCCAAGGCGACGGGGCGCGAATTCATCCGCCAGTCGCTGGGCGGCGTGCGTGACGAGGCCGAGATTCGCGGCCACCGGCGCACCTATATCGGATCGCTGCCCGGCAAGATCGTGACCAATCTGAAGAAGGCCGGCACGTCGAACCCGCTGTTCCTGCTCGACGAGATCGACAAGCTGGGCCAGGATTTCCGCGGTGATCCGGCGTCCGCGCTGCTGGAGGTGCTGGACCCCGAACAGAACGGCAAGTTCAACGATCATTATCTGGAG
This sequence comes from uncultured Sphingomonas sp., assembly GCF_946477935.1. GTDB lineage: Bacteria > Pseudomonadota > Alphaproteobacteria > Sphingomonadales > Sphingomonadaceae > Sphingomonas. Next base: position 20,930 of record NZ_CAMLAC010000034.1, read on the forward strand.
ATCGATATCGATCTTTCGGACGTGATGTTCGTGTGCACCGCCAACACGCTCAATCTGCCGCAGCCGCTGCTCGACCGCATGGAGATCATCCGGCTGGAGGGCTATACCGAGGACGAGAAGGTCGAGATCGCCGAGCGGCACCTGATCGCCAAGCAGATCGAGGCGCATGGTCTGAAGGACGGCGAGTTCACGCTGACCAACGAAGGCTTGCGTGCGTTGATCCAGCGCTACACCCGCGAGGCGGGCGTGCGTACGCTGGAGCGTGAGGTCGCCAAGTTGGCGAGAAAGGCGTTGCGCCAGATCCTGGAAGGCAAGACGCAGAGCGTGACGATCACGCCGGAGAACCTGCACGAGTTCGCGGGCGTGCAGAAATATCGTCACGGCCTGTCCGAGACCGAGCATCAGATCGGCGCGGTGACGGGCCTTGCCTGGACCGAGGTGGGCGGCGAGCTGCTGACCATCGAGAGCGTGACGGTGCCCGGCAAGGGGCAGGTGAAGACCACCGGCAAGCTGGGCGACGTGATGAAGGAGTCGGTGCAGGCCGCCTTCAGCTTCGTGCAGGCGCGCAGCCCGAGCTACGGCATCAAGCCCAGCCTGTTCCACCGCAAGGACATCCACATCCACCTGCCGGAAGGCGCGGTGCCCAAGGATGGTCCGTCGGCGGGTATCGGCCTGGTCACGTCGATCGTCTCGACGCTGACCGGGGTGCCGGTGCGCAAGGAGGTGGCGATGACGGGCGAGGTGACGCTGCGTGGCCGGGTGCTGCCGATCGGCGGGCTGAAGGAGAAGCTGCTGGCAGCACTGCGCGGCGGGATCGAGACGGTGCTGATCCCGCAGGAAAACGAGAAGGATCTCGCCGACATTCCCGCCAACATCAAGGAAGGGCTGAAGATCGTGCCCGTCGCGCATGTCGACGAGGTGCTGCGTCTGGCGCTGACCGAACCGCTGGAGGCGATCGACTGGACCGACGCGGACGAGCTGGCCGCATTGCCGCCATCGGGTGTAGCCCCGGCGGGTGGCGAGCTGCATCACTGATGCGGATAATGTTGGTCGAAAGCGGCGGTATTCCGTCGCTTTCGGCCGGCAGCCGATCACGTTTCACTGATATATAAACGATTTCGCTACCCATCCTGCCGCACCGGGGCCTACCGGATTTATTTGACAGCCTGTAAGGGCGTCGCATTATCCACGGCTTTCATGGTCCAGCGATTCTTTCGGCAGCGAAATGATTCGGCAAGGGGGGTTTCAGAATGAACAAGCAGGAGTTGATCGCCACGGTCGCCGATACGTCGGGGCTGGTTCGCGGAGACGCGGTCAAGGCGGTCGAGGCGGTGTTCGATGCGATTTCCGCGGCGCTGAAGAAGGGCGACGAAGTGCGCCTGGTCGGCTTCGGCACCTTTTCGGTTTCCAAGCGCAAGGCGTCCACCGGCCGCAATCCGCGCACCGGCGAGCCGATGACGATCAAGGCCTCGTCGCAGCCCAAGTTCAAGGCGGGCAAGGGCCTGAAGGACTCGGTCAATTAATCGACTTTTGGGCTGGACAGGCGTGCAGGTGCCGCCTAAAGGCCCGTCTCCCGGTTACGGGCGCGTAGCTCAGCGGTAGAGCACACCCTTCACACGGGTGGGGTCACAGGTTCAATCCCTGTCGCGCCCACCATATCCTGGATATGGTTCAACAAAATGGCCGCCCGGTTTCCTTCCCTGGAAGGCGCAACCGGGCGGCCGTTTTGCGTTGGGCGACTTACTGCTAAAGTGTCGAACGAAATATCGGACCCACTCCCTCCGTTCGGCCTGAGCGAAGTCGAAGCCTGTCCTCGTATATTGCTGGCAGGATTGGCGCTGATGTGATGCGCTGATCCCGCGGCGTGCCGGGTCATGACCCGGCACGCCGCGGGAGCGGGTGGATCGTGCCTGTCCCTGGTCACCGAGATCGCAACTCAGCTCGGTTGCTCGCTCCCCTCATGATCGTCTCGAACGGTTGATCGGGCGTCAGAGCCCGCATGCGAGGTGGAGTCATCATGGAGCAGCCAAGCTATGTCGGCATCGACGTGTCCAAACATCATCTCGATGTCGCCTTCCCCGGTGTGCCCAAGGTCTGGCGTACGCCAAACGATGCCAGCGGTGTCGCCGCGCTGATCCGGCGAGTACGTCGGCTCGGTAATCCCCACGTCGTCTGTGAGGCGACCGGCGGTTATACACGATGGCTGACCGGTGATCTGGCCACCCAGACAGTTCCTCTCAGCCGGGTCAATCCGCGACAGGTGCGCGACTTCACCCGTGCAACCGGCCGGCTGGCGAAGACGGACGAGATTGACGCGCTTGCCATCCTGCGGTTCGCTGATGCCATGCAGCCGCCGGCATTGCCTGCGCCATCGCCCGAACAGGTCCGGCTGACCGATCTGGTCCGTCGGCGTCGTCAGCTCGTCGATGCCGCGGCACAGGAGAAGCAACGCGAGCCGATCCACGGCCAGCCGTTCGTCACAGGTTCGGTCGAACGGCATCTGGCCTTTCTGGCCACAGAGATCGCCGCCCTCGACCAGGCAATCGCCGACGCCATCGAAGCTGATGCCGCGCTTGCCCGTCGCGCTGCACTCCTGCGCACTATCCCCGGCGTCGGAGCGGTTACCGCCGCCACGCTGGTGGCCGAGCTTCCCGAACTCGGACACGCCGGCAACAAGCAGATCGCTGCGCTCACCGGTGTCGCACCCATGAACCGCGACAGCGGCCTGTCGCGCGGCCAGGCACATATCGCCGGTGGTCGAATGTCGGCCCGCTGTTGCCTCTATATGGCAACAGTGGTCGCCATCCGCTGCAATCCCGTCATCCGGCCGTTCTACAAACACCTGCGCGAACAAGGCAAACCGCCCAAGGTCGCCATTGTCGCTGCCATGCGAAAGCTCATCACCGTCGCCAACTCCATGCTCGCCCATGATCGACCCTGGCATGCCGATCCCGCTTGACCTGCAATACGGTTGCTGAGCGCCTGCCTTGGCAGGCAGTCGAAGGGGCCAAGCGCCGGTGGCTGTGCTTCGACTTCAGCGCGAAGCGCTGAAGTTTATCC